>JBGUEQ010000001.1:0-224294 GCA_041821265.1 Lachnotalea sp.
CTGACATGGGAAAAGCAAAATAACGTAAAGGGATATGTGGTTTATCGTTATGACAGTGCAAAGAAGAAATATGTAAAAATAGCAACCATAAAGAAAGCATCTACAGTAACCTACATGGACAAAAAGATAAGCGTTGCTACCACTTATCAATACAAAGTAAGAGCATATGAAAAAGTAGGAAAAAAGACAAAATACGGAAGTTATTCCAATATTCTAAAGACAGCTACCATATCAAATAAAGCAGTGCTTAGTATCAAAGCAGGAAGCAAAAAAGCAACGTTGACATGGGATAAAGTAAGTTCTGTAAGTGGATATGAAATCTATATGTCAACCAATAAGAAATCAGGTTATAGTAAGATAAAAACTGTAAATTCAAAAACAACAATGTATACTAAGAAGAAACTGACGAAAGGAAAGAACTATTACTTTAAAATCAGAACCTATAAAAAAGTAGCCGGAATAAAGATATATAGTTCTTATAGTAGTGTAAAGAAGATAAAGATAAAATAGGCTAAAAAGCATCATGTTAAAGCAAAAATAGAAAAATCTGCCTTGTACTGTTAAGATTCCTTAACACTGCACACAAGGTGGATTTTTTTTGCTAAGATGAAAAAAGACAGGAGAATTAAAAAAGAAATGGAAATAAGTGAGATTATGAATCTACTTGGGCAAGATAAGAGTTGAAGAAGCTTTAAGAAAGAAAATAAGAAATAAATAATAGAAAGTGTATAACAAAAAACAATAGAAAACAGGAGGGAAACATGAGTATTTACAAACGTAGTGTAAAATCATTGGCAACGTTCTTAGCCGTTGCCGTTATGGCAGGAGGAATGCCAGTATCGGCACTGGCCGAAACAAACGAAGAAACAGCCAAAGTAACAAGTGAATCAGTAAATGAAGTAACAGCCGAAGCAACAAATGAAATAGTAGACGAAGTAACAGCCGAAGTAACAAATGAAATAGTGGATGAAGCAACAACCAAATTAGAAAATGATGTGGAGGCAAATGGGACAGCAGATGTTAGCGGATTAGATTGGGAAATTGTAGGAACCACACTAACTATTAAATCCAATGCTGGAACGAGCGATTGGCAAGACAATGGAAGAAAACTATACTATTCCATTATAGAAAGGGTAGTATTACAAGACGAGGTGGGTTGGATAAATTCAGAAGAATTTTCAGACTGTAGCAAACTGAGTAGTATTAAGATTTCAGATAAAGTAAGCACTATACCTTCAAGTGCTTTTGAGTCTTGTACCAGCTTGACTAGTGTAGATATACCAGAAGGAGTGTCAGACTTGAGCGCCGCAGCATTTGGCTATTGCACTAGCCTGACAGATATTAATGTTAACAATAATAATTCCACTTATTGTTCAATAGACGGAATTGTATATTCAAAAGATACAGAGACATTAATATGCTATCCAGTAGGAAAAACAGCAAAGAAATTTACCATACCAAATGCAGTAAAAAGTATAGGAGAATTTGCATTTTATCAAAATAACACATTGTGCAATATAGAGATACAGGGGGGAGTAAGTAGTATAGAACACGGTGCATTTTGGAAATGTTTGGCACTAGAGAGCATTAATCTACCAAAAAGTTTAATTAGCATAAAAAATGGCGCATTTTTTCAATGTGGAATATTTAACATAGAAATACCAGAAAACGTAGAGAACATAGAGGTGGGAGCGTTTTCCGCATGTATTAGACTGACAGAAATTAATGTCAACAATAATAATGCAGTATATTATTCGATAGATGGAGTTTTGTATGAAAAAAATACAAAAAAATTATTAAGATATCCAGCTGGAAAAGCAGATATAGAATTTACAGTACCAAGTGGTACCTGTAGTATAAGTGAGTTTGCTTTTTCTACATGTACTAAGTTAAGCCAAATAGTCATACCAGAAAGTGTGAGTAGTATAGGGAATTATGCATTTGATAGATGTATAGGTATGAAGCAAATAACTTTTTTATCCAAAATACCGCCAGACATAGGGAAAAAAATTTTTTCATCCGCCTTTAATATGTCTGTTATCTATGTTCCTTCAACCAGTGTAGATAATTATAAAGAAGTAGAAAATTTAAGCACTTATGTCGATTCGATTCAAGATAATATTAATTCTACTGTAACGGTTAATCAAGGAAGTGGATCAGGAAATTATGATAGATATTCTACCGTTACTATTGAGGCAAATCCAGATACACAAGAACGGGTATTTCAATCATGGAGTTGTTCGGATGGAGTTGTTTTAGCAGATGCTTCGATTCGAAAGACTACGTTTACCATGCCAGGAAACGATGTTACCGTCACTGCAAACTATATTAATTACTATCCAGTTACCATAGATAAAGGAACGATTCCAACGAGTTATTACAAAGAAGGAGATACTGTAACGATTACCGCTAATCTGGCACTAGATGGGCAGGAATTCACCAATTGGACGACAAATGATGGTATTACGTTTGCTAATGCAAGCAGTCTGACTACTACCTTTACCATGCCAGCAAAATCAGTTACGATAACAGCAAATTATAAGGCAAGTAAAGTAGAAGTAACTGGTATGACACTAAGCCAGACTAGTGCAGATCTAAAAGCGGGCAATAGCGTAACCTTAAGTGCTACTATTACGCCGTCAAATGCCACTAATTCAAGTATGACATGGAGTAGTAACAATACGGACATTGCCATAGTAGACCAAAGTGGAACCATAACAGCCAAAGGAGTGGGAAGTGCGGTAATTACGGTAACCTCAAATAGTAATGCATCTGTATCTGCAACCTGCATGGTAAATGTAGCACCAAATATAGTGACCGCTACAGGACTTGAGCTAAATCCGACAAATATAGATTTAAAAGTAGGAAATACCGAAACAGTAAGTGCTGCTATTACTCCGTCAAATGCAACTGACGCAAGTGTGACATGGAGTAGTTCGGATACGGACATTGCCACAGTAGACGAAAACGGAATGTTAACAGGAAAAGGAATTGGAAGTGCTAACATTACAGCAACTTCAAACAGCAATACGACTCTTACAGCGACCTGTAGTATAAATGTTTCCATTGGAAAAGTAGATGGATTAACGGCAAAGAAAAACAAAACAACAAGTATCACCCTAACATGGAATAAACAAAACAACGTAAAGGGATATGTAATCTATCGTTATGACAGTGCAAAGAAGAAATATGTGAAAATATCAACCATAAAGAAAGCTTCTACCGTAACCTACACGGACAAAAAGTTAAGCGTCTCTAGCACTTATCAATACAAAGTAAGAGCCTATGTTAAGGTAGGAAAAAAGACAAAATATGGAAGCTATTCTGATATCCTAAAGACAGCCACTATATCAAAAAAAGCAGTGCTTAGTGTCAAAGCAGGAAGTAAAAAAGCAACATTGACATGGGATAAAGTAAGCTCTGTAAGTGGATATGAAATCTATATGTCAACCAATAAAAAATCAGGTTATAGCAAGATAAAAACACTTAGTTCGAAAAAGACAAATTATACAAAGAAGAAATTATTGAAAGGTAAGACTTATTACTTTAAAATTCGTACCTATAAAAAGGTAGCAGGAGTAAAATTATACAGTTCTTATAGTAGCGTGAAAAAAGTTAAAGTAAAATAGGAAACAATAGTTTTCTTGTTATTTTCTTATTATCATTCACAAAACAACTTTATTTAGCAGGGGTGTGGATCATAATTTTTATCTTGAAATATATTTGAAAAATTGCAATAGAAGAATTGTGCAAGTAATCAGCCCACTTGAAAAGTGAGGCTGATTTTTTAACAATACATTAAATTTATGGAAATTCTAGATAGCAAATACTTTCATAAGGTAGTTAGAGCAACTAGTCAAATATACAAAGTAAAAAGTTATGACTAGTAGACTAGCCATAACTTCAACAATTTGTTACAATGACTTAAGAAAATTCAAATAGTAAATAGTCTATTTCAAAGAATACAATAATGAAAGGTAGTAAAAAATGAACATTCAAATATTTGGGAAAAGTAAATGTTTTGAAACTAAGAAAGCGGAGCGCTACTTTAAAGAAAGAGGAATGAAATATCAATCGATAGATATGTCTCAAAAAGGAATGAGTAAGGGTGAGTTTAATAGCGTGAAACAAGCCGTAGGAGGCTATATCAATATGATTGATGAAAAAGCAAAAGATCAAGATACATTAATGTTGGTAAAATATCTTGCCGAAGAAGATAAAGAAGAAAAACTATTAGAAAATCCGAAACTTCTAAAAACACCAATTGTTAGAAATGGTAAAATGGCCACAGTTGGATTTAAGCCAGAGATTTGGAGAACGTGGGAGTAAAGCAATTTATTGGTTTTTATTCATATGCTAACAAAAGATGTTTTTGTTAGAAAAGGACCTAAAAATTGAGTTTTACAAAGAGATTAATGAGTATATAATGAAAACTGATTGACATTTCCCTTAGGTGAAGGTGTATATTGAACATAGTTAAGGGATAAGGAGTACAAGATGCAGATAAAAGAAGTAGAAAAACGAACAGATCTTACAGCAAAGAGCATTCGATTATATGAAGAAAAAGGATTAATAGAAATTGAACGAAATAAAGATAATTCCTACAGGGAATATTCAAAAGAAAATATTGATGTGTTAAAAGAAATAAAAGTTCTGCGTTATTTAGATTTTAGCATTTTGCATATTAAGGAGTTACTAGTGGCTTCACCTAAGGTAACAAAAGAAGCACTAGAAAATAAGGAACATGAATATCAATGTGAAATTGAAGATTATAATATGAAAATAAGAATTTGTAATCTTTTGAAAAAGAATTGTTCAAAAAAGGGAAGCATAAAACAAGTACTACAAGAATATGAAGAGTTAATACCTCATTTAGAGAATGTAGTAGAAGAAATACAAGAGATTTCGCGCCCATCGTTATTAGAAACGATAGGTAACTCTCTCCTGTACTTAGGAATAATAATATGGTTAGTGGCCAATATGGTTGATAAAAAATGGTCAGTTTTATATTATACGATTCCCATAGGACTCATTGCAACAGTGTTCTTGATATCAAATTGGAATAAATATTTTAGTCATCGAAAATAGGATTAGGCCAGAAGGAAGAAATTTGAATGCAGATTTATTTGAAAATATAATAATTCTTATAACAGAAATGAGGGGCAATATTGTTGAAAAAATCATTTGAAAAAAAAGTTAGAAAAATACGAAAGAAAAAAAATAAGAACAAGTGTGCATCCTCTATGAGCATTATAGGGGGTGCTGATGGACCTACTTCGATTTTTATTGCAAAAAAAAGTAATAATAAAATTAAAAAAATAGAGGATAGAAGAAATAAAATAATAAATCAATTACCTATAGACCCACATTCTGTGAGTCAACTAATTGAATATATTGCATATCAATATAGTGCAAGAAAAGCCAACGAGGAAGAAAATAGCTATAAATTTGCATTTCAAAACATTAAGTCACAATTAGTATTGAAATATAAACCAGAATTAGTAATGACTCCACAACCAGATAAATTGGGTAATTATATAAATAAGAAAAAAGTGGAACAATATTTTCATCAAATAGAACAAAGAAATTTAGAAGCAGCAAATGTAAGAAAAGAAGAATTTGAAATAAATTTTGAACAATATATCATTCAGGTGAATAAGGATGAACATAAAGGGATGATTCAAATAGATGTAGAGTACAATTATAATTATTTCGCTGTTTCGTATTCAGGTCAAGAAGAAAGTCTAGAATATATGAAAATTGTATGTGATTTATACAAATATTATGGTGTCAGCAAGGAGGATATTGTAAATAGAACAGATAGGCTAATGAATCTAGTTTGTTGTTTAGAGCATATGAATGAATGATTTCTCATGTTTTAGGATTGTGGGAGCACAAAATGCGTAACAATAAATAGTTACCATGGGGGATACCTTTTTCTCCCTACATCATATGATAATGTTTACAGAAAATTTTAGCAGTTCAAGTACATTCAAATTTTAAAGTGAAACAGACTAACAAATGAAATTAGTCTGTTTCTTTTTAAAATATAAATATAAATTGAAACCTAAACCAATGCCTCACAAAGAGCGGTAAGTGCTAATGACTGCCCGTAAGCCATAGGTGCAATAATTATATTTTTGTAATGGTCCACATCGTAACCCATTCCAGTTCCAGCAGATACATTTAATACCGTTCCGTCAACATCGACATTTTCGCAGATTGCTTCAACTGCTTTATCCGCATAAATTTGATAACTTTCATCTAACATGCCAAGCTTAATTGCTTTGAGCATTCCAGTTACAATGGCGGCTGAGCCAGATACTTCTTCATAGCTAGTCGGATCTGTTAAAACCGTGTTCCATAATCCAGAAGGTGATTGAAGTTTAATGAGTGCATTCACCTGTGCTTTGAAGGTATCTAAGAAATATGTCTTAACACCAGAATCTAAAGTAGACTTGCTTGCCTCAAGAAAATCAATGATTCCAAATGTAAACCATGAATTTCCACGACACCAGAATATTTCACCAAAGTTACTCGTTTCATTAAAACTCCATCCATGATAGAAAAGACCTGTTTTCTTTTCATATAAATATTTAATATGCTGTAAAATTTGATGTGTTGCTTCACTTATCCAATCTTGACGATTGTACTTGTGTCCCATTGTGTTTAAAAATAAAACGGTCATGAATATGGTATCAATCCACATTTCACTTTCGTTTAAACGAACGCCTTGGCGATCTCCAATGGCACTTGTTACATGCTGAAATGCACCTTCTTTTGTGCGAGGAAGGTAATCCATCAACCACTCTGCTCTTTTGATGCATAAATCTTCATACACAGGATCTTTTAAAATATCACACAAATCAACAAGTGGAAGAAAAGGTGCTGTAGTATTTACGTTCTTCGAAGGCAAACCGATTTCAAGATTTGTCTTGTACCAATTTTGAAAAAACTCGTTATATCGACCATCCTTATAGAAATCTTGTAGTTTTTTAAGACCATATAAACCTACTCCTTGTGGCCAATCCCATTCGCTAATCCCAAAATCTCGTGGTATCAATCCCTTTGAAAGACCGGCTTTGTCTGTAATATCGGTTTCATAGGTAGGAATCCCTAGGTTCATTAGTTTGTCAACTATAAGATTGATTTTTTGTAGTAGAATTTCATTTGTTACTTTCATGGTAACCTCCATTTGTAAAGTTTTAGTTTGAATTTTATAAGCATAGGTATGTTGATGCTTATGACTGCAGTGACGACAAGAAAATGATTTATTATGTTTTGTGATACATATATAATACAAAACAAATCAACAAAAAACAATAAGAAAATAATAAAAAGTAGTAGCAAACAAGAAAAAATCGTGATAATCTATATTTATGATACCAGGGTCAAAAAGTGCATAACAATCCGTAGGTATTGGGGGACAAAATACCTTTTGGTCCCGACATTATATTTATTATAGGAATGGGAGATGATTTTAGATGAATATTAAAAAAGCAACAGGTGCAACAATAACATTTGATGACTTACATAAAAAAAATAATTATAATATCATAGATTTTGGAGCAAAATCAAGCGGTGATCCAGTTATAAATACCACGGCGATTAATCACGCAATTAAAGAAGCAAATCAAGCAGGTGGTGGCACGGTTGTGATACCAAAGGGAGATTTCAAGACATATACAATTAGACTTAAGAGTAACGTGAATATTTATTTTGAAAAGAATGCTATTCTACGAGCTGCAAAAACAGAAATTACAATGTCTTATCAAAAACAAAAGGGCGAGGGCGGAAATTATGATGAACCAGAAGTAAATCGATATGCAGGATTACAAGATCATGGTCACACCTATTTTGCAAACAGCTTGTTATACGGTGTAGATGTTGAAAATATAATGATTTATGGAGTAGGATTAATTAACGGTAGTTGCATTGATCCTGATTCAGGATTTCGGGAATATATTCTTCAAGGTGGCGATCCATTTGATAACCCGTTGAGAAATCAAAATGGACATATAGGGGAATGGTTTGGTAATAAAGCAATTGCGTTAGTTCGATGTAAAAATATTGTGCTCAAAGATTTTTCTTTACTCATTGGCGGTCATTTTGCAATTATAGCGGAAGGTGTAACAAATCTTTTGGCAGATCATATTCTAATTGATACTACAAGAGATGCATTTGATATTGATTGTTGCCAAGATGTTACGGTAATTCACTCGGTATTTAATTCGTTGACGGACGACGCGTTAGTGCTAAAAGCTTCTTTTGGGGCAGGGATTTTTATGCCAACTAAGAATGTACTGATAGAAGATTGTAGTGTGAGTGGCTATGATGCAGGCAGCGTATATGCAGGGAAGTATACAATGGACAAGTTGATAGCAACGGATCGATGTGGTCCAACTGCCAGAGTGAAACTTGGAACAGAATCAAACTGCGGATATGATATAGTTACAATAAGACGTGTTAAGTTTGATCGTTCCAGAGGCTTTGCCTTAGAGGCAGTTGATGTTTCCAATCTGAGTAATATTATTTTTACAGAGTGTACTATGGATAATGTAAGCAGTTCTCCAATTTTTATTAAAATAGGAGAGAGGGGGCGTTTTCCAGTCACAGGAAATAGCTCTGATGAATCACTACATGCGAAAGAAGGAAATGTTCGTCTGGATAATACGAATTGGGTACTTCCAAACATGAAGGATTATGATAAATATCCTGCACTAAGGTATACACCATCGTATCTTAGAAATCAGACGGTATCCGTGGATGGGTATTCAAAGTTTGATATTGTAAATCAGGAAAATCCAACCAAGATAAATCAAGGTAATGTAAAGGAAATAGATGGTTCCTATTATTTAATGACCTATAATAGGAAACAAAAGCAGTATTTGCCAGATATGTCAAAGACAATTCCAAAAGACGAACTTGTGTTGTATGCCAATGCAGTAGGCTCAAATCAAATACCGAGTGTGTTCAATATAGAAATTAGTAATATAAAAATTACGAATGCTGACCCACGATATCCAATAACAATCATGGGACTTACAGATGCACCTATTAAAAATGTTTCAATTAAAAATATAGAAGTAGAGTATCGTGGCGGAATGAAGATGGAACATGCTATTGAGCAGAGGCAACTGAATACAAATTGGAAATATAACCAATACGAAACAAAGAGTTCGATTCAAACACTACCTTGGCTTGTCAATACTTTTTTCTTGAAAGCAGAAGGTTTATTACCTAGAATGGATTGGGATGATGTGAATCATAAGTGGAAAGAGAATCCTTATAATATTCCAGAGTTACCAGAGGTGTATCCAGAACCCAGTAATTGGGGGATTCTTCCGGCGTATGGATTATATGCTAGACATGTGGATGGTTTGGAATTAGAGAATATTACGTTTACCTGTAAGGTAGAAGATGAACGTCATGCAGTTGTGATAGATGATGTTTTAAATGTGAGAATTGATCAGCTGCATGCTGACATCAATCAAAATGTTGCAACAGTAGCTACCGTTACCAATCACTACAAGCGACATACCAATCGAGAATATGTTATAAATGAAGCTTATTTTACTACATCGGTAAAAAATGCTCACATTGCAAAGGAAATTGAGGTAAAAGAAGTGGTAATTCATGCGCCCTCACCAGGAACACCAAATGATAACTATTATTCACATCCAACGGTTCCGATACCTGCTAATGGATACGAGTATAAGATTCCCACTGAAAAATATCCTTTACCATTGACTGTATTTCGACCTTTCATCTCGCGAATCAGTAATCAAAAAGCAATACCAAATGAAGAATTGAAAATTAAAATAGTGGTACGCGATCCAGCGACAGACACGACAAACGAAGAAACGGATGCATTCATATATAATGAAGCTGTGACACAAAAAGATTACATTGTAGAAGGAATGAAAAGAGAGCTTAGAGTCTTTGCAAAAAATCTTCCAGAGAATGCCAGATTTGAGGAACAGGAAAGGTGCTTTTATTGGATTCCATCAGACAATCAGGTAGGGGAGCACAATATATCTTTTGTCATTGATGATGAGGTAATTGAAGAAGAAACTACGGTCTTTATTATAGTAGAAATGAAAAAATAAAATACTTTAAAAAATAAAATACTTGTGATATAATAATACAGATATGGCTCTTAGCCAATTTATAAGGAGGTAAGTAAAATGAAACATATTAAAACATTAAATACTAAAAATTTAAAGAATACAATGAAAAAAGGTGGATGTGGTGAATGTCAGACTTCATGTCAGTCTGCTTGTAAAACTTCTTGCACAGTAGGAAATCAAAGTTGCGAAAATAAATAGCAGTTGACCAATACACTAGGTAGAGAAGTATGTTAAGTGAGTGTGCTTTGAACTTATTCTTATATAAGTTCAAAGCACACTCATTTAGGGTATTATAGTAAACTATAAGCAAGTCTTATGATTTGGCTTTGAAAGGAGAACATAACCGTGGTTCATCAATACAAAAACAATGGTTATAATATTGTACTCGATGTCAACAGTGGAGCGATTCATGTTGTAGATGATTTAGTATATAATGTTATTGCGATATTGAAGGATACTAGTTCTGAGAATGTTTCAGAATATATTTCGGATAGTAAGAGCGAAGATGAAATATTTCAACAGTTAAAAGGGCAATATAGTAGGGAAGATGTTCAAGAAGCAATAAGTGATATAAAAGAATTGATTGATAGTGAGTCTCTTTTTACAAAGGACATATATAAAGAATACATAATGGACTTTAAGAAGAGAGAAACTGTAGTGAAGGCACTTTGTCTTCATATAGCGCATGATTGTAATCTTGCCTGCAAATATTGTTTTGCAGAAGAGGGCGAATATCATGGTAGAAGAGCCTTAATGAGCTTTGAGGTTGGTAAGAAAGCGCTAGACTTCTTAATTGCGAATTCAGGAAATAGAAGAAACCTTGAAGTTGATTTTTTTGGAGGAGAACCGTTAATGAATTGGCAGGTGGTAAAAGACCTTGTTATTTACGGAAGAGGACAAGAAGAACTTCATAATAAAAAATTTAGATTTACGTTAACAACGAATGGTGTTTTACTCAATGATGATATATTAGAGTTTGCTAACAAAGAGATGAGTAATATCGTATTAAGTATTGACGGAAGAAAAGAAGTACATGATTTCATGCGTCCGTTTAGAAAAGGGCAGGGAAGTTATGATTTAATCGTACCAAAGTTTCAAAAAACAGCAGAGCTAAGACAGCAAACGAATTATTATGTAAGAGGAACTTTTACACATCATAATATTGATTTTTCGAAGGATGTATTACACTTAGCTGATTTAGGGTTTAAGCAAATTTCGGTTGAACCTGTCGTTGGTGATGATGCAGAAGAATATGCCATTAAAAAAGAAGACATTCCACAAATTCATGAGGAATATGATAAACTTGCAAAAGAATTAATTCAAAGAGAAAAAGCAGGTAATGGTTTCAATTTTTTCCATTTTATGATAGATTTAGAAGGCGGACCTTGTGTTGCAAAACGCTTATCAGGGTGCGGATCGGGAACAGAATACTTAGCAGTAACTCCTTGGGGGGATTTATATCCTTGTCATCAATTTGTTGGAGAGGAAGAATTCCTTATGGGCAATGTCGAGGAAGGTGTTACAAAGACACAAATTCGTGATGAGTTTAAGCTTTGTAATGTATATGCAAAAGACAAGTGTAAGGATTGTTTTGCAAGATTCTATTGTAGTGGAGGATGTTCTGCTAACTCGTATAAATTTCATGGATCTATAACAGATACTTATGATTTGGGTTGCGAACTTCAAAGAAAGCGTATAGAATGTGCAATCATGATAAAGGCTGCATTAGCAGAATAGGAAAGAGAGAAGGGGAACAATGAAGAAAAACAAAGGCATACTAATCCTAGTTATCACTGTTTTACTTATTGCAGGATTAGGCTATACATCAGCATTTGGTGTTGGTTCTGGAAGTACGGGAGCTGCAAAAAACATTAATTTGGGGCTAGATTTAGCAGGTGGAGTAAGTATCACTTATCAAGCAGTAGGTGATGCACCTACGCAGGAACAAATGAGTGATACGATTTACAAACTTCAAAAACGTGTTGAAACTTATAGCACAGAATCTGAAGTATATCAAGAGGGCGACGATAGAATTAATGTTGAGATTCCAGGTGTTTCGGATGCGAATACGATTCTTGAAGAGCTTGGTAAACCAGGATCACTTGAATTTCAGGATACGTCAGGAAATGTGTTGTTAGAGGGTGCTGATATTACAAATGCAGAAGCCCAGATACAGCAAGATGACATGAAGAACAAAGAATATGTTGTTTCACTAACATTAACAGAGGAAGGCACTACAAAATTTGCAGAAGCTACAGCAGCAAATTTAAATAAGCAGATTCCAATTGTATATGATGGATCCGTTATTAGTGCACCAACAGTTCAGACTACAATTACAGGTGGAGTAGCTTCTATTACTGGAATGGAAAGTTATGAAGCTGCTGAGTCATTAGCTTCAACCATACGAATTGGTTCACTTAAGGTAGAACTTGAAGAACTTCGTTCCAATGTGGTAGGTGCTCGATTAGGAGAACAAGCAATTAAGACAAGTTTAACAGCAGGAGCCATTGGTTTAGTTCTTGTAATTGTATTTATGTGTATTGTTTATTTACTTCCTGGATTTGCTTCAGCGTTGGCACTTCTATTATATGTTGTAATGGAATTAATTATTTTAAATGCATTTGATATCACATTAACGCTACCAGGTATTGCAGGTATTATTCTTTCCATAGGTATGGCAGTTGATGCTAACGTAATTATTTATGCACGTGTAAGAGAAGAAATTGCAGCAGGTAAAACAGTTCGTTCTTCCATTGATATTGGATTTAAGAAAGCTATGTCTGCTATCGTTGATGGTAATATTACAACATTGATTGCTGCAATCGTGTTAGGTCTAAAAGGATCAGGTACGGTAAAAGGTTTTGCGGAAACGTTAGCAATGGGTATTGTTTTATCCATGTTTTCAGCTTTAGTCATTTCTAAATATATTATGCGAGCTTTATTTGCAATAGGTTTACAGGATGTTAAATATTACGGAATTCAAAAAGAAAGAAAGACGATTAATTTTTTAAGTATAAAAAATTATTGTTTCATACTTTCATCCGTAGTAATTTTAGCTGGATTTGTATTTATGGGTGTGAATAATTCACAAGGCAAAGGAGTTCTAAACTACAGTCTTGAGTTTGTAGGTGGTACATCAACTAATGTCACATTTAATGATGATTTATCAATGACTGATATTGAACAAAATGTAAAACCACTTGTTGAGTCAATCACAGGTGATGGTGCGATTCAGACGCAAAAGGTTTCAGGAACGAATGAAGTTATTATTAAGACAAGAGAGTTAACCGTTAAAGAGAGACAAGCGCTTGATGATATATTAGTAGAAAACTTTAGTGTTGATGAAAGTTTGATTACAGTAGAAAGTATTAGCTCAACCATTAGCTCTGAAATGAAAAACGATGCAATTATAGCAGTAGTAATTGCAACAATTTGTATGCTTATGTACATTTGGGTTAGATTTAAAGATATTAGATTTGGAGCAAGTGCAGTTATCGCATTACTTCATGATGTATTAGTTGTGCTAGCATTCTATTCTATTGCAAGAGTATCCATAGGCAGTACATTTATTGCTTGTATGCTTACGATTGTAGGTTATTCTATCAATGCCACAATTGTAATATTTGATAGAATTAGAGAAAATCTTACAACAATGTCAATCAAGAAAGACGGCTTAGACACAATTGTTAATGTAAGTATCACACAGACCTTAACAAGAAGTATTTACACGTCAATAACTACATTTATGACAATAGCTGTATTATATATTCTAGGTGTAACGGCAATACGTGAATTTGCTTTACCATTAATCGTAGGCATTATATGTGGGGCATATTCCTCTGTATGTATTACAGGTTCGTTATGGTATATTCTAAAAACTAAATTTGATAAGAAAAACTAAATTATAATAAGAGAATTTAAAAGAAAAACTACAAAAAAAGTAGATACTTTACGAAATGTAAGGTATCTACTTTTTTTGTTGTAATTTGTAAGAATAAGGAAATAAGTTGTAAGATTAAGTTAATGTAATGTTTAATTATTTCATGTATCATATGCTTAGAAATTATAGAGGAGGCACGAATGTGACTAGTTTGATATATTTAAGTAAAAAGAAAAAAATAATAGTTTCATGTGGTATAGCTATAGTAATTGTTATAGGTATTAGTATAGTGGTTAATAGTAAAGGAAATTCTGAAGGTAACTCAAATTTGGCACAGCAGGCAGTAAGCGTTGCGGTACTAGAAAAAAGAGATTTGTCAAAAGTTGTCGGTGCAAATGGAGTAGTAGTAAGTGAAGATGTATCTAAAATCACAACATCAATAACAAGCAATGTAAAAGAATTAAATATTCAACAAGGGGATAAGGTACAAGAAGGAGATATCCTGTGCGTGTTTGATGATGAAACCATAAAATCTGAGATTAGTAAGCTAGAGGAAATAATTAAACTAAGCAAAGAAGCGGATCAATATCAAGACGGAGTAAATCAGAGAGCATTAACAAATGCGCAGGAAGATGAAAACAGGCAGGTGGATGGTGCAACAACAGGTGTTTCACAGGCAGAAAATGATTTGGATAGTGCAAATAATAAAGTGTCAGATGGTGAAGATAATATAGATAGTATTAGAAAAAAAATTAAAGGTATTAAGAAAAAATTAAAAAAGCTTAGAAATGAAAGAGATGAGTTAAATGCAAATGGAGATACAGATGGTGCTACAGCTAAGCAAACTCTAATAGATACAGCACAAACAGAATATGAATCATTAGAGACTAGTTATTCAACAGCAGAAAGTGATTTGGCTTCGCTTAGAGAAAATGTTAAAACGGCTGAGAGAGCAGTTGAAAGTGCAAGTGAAGTATTAGATTCTACACAGGCATCCACAGCACAGACAGTTCAAAGTCAAGTAGATAATATTAACACCAGTAAATTTAAAACGGATGATAGCGATAATGAAACGCAATTAGAAAAGTTGAAAACAAATCTTGCGAATACAGTTATTAAAGCACCTATTAGTGGAACCATTACATATTTAAATATAGAAGCGGGTTCACCAGCATTAGATGGTGTTATTATGAAAATTGAAAATACAGATGCGCTTAAGATATCGGTTAAAGTGAAAGAGTATGATATATTAAACATTAAAGAGGGAATGAAAACTACAATTTCCTGCGATGCAATACCAGATGTAACAATGCAAGGAGAAGTAAGTAAAATATATATGACCCCTATTACTACAAGCGCAAGTGATAGTACAAGTTCAGATAGTTCTACATTAGAATACGCAGCAGAAATTAAATTGGATGAGGCGACTACGGATTTATTAATAGGTATGAATGTCAAAACTAAAATAGTATTGGAAGAGAATAAAGATGTATTTGCAGTGCCATATGAAGCAATAACAGTAAATGAAAACTATCAAAATGTTGTATATGTGGCAATTGACGATGGAAGTGGGAAGTATACAGTAAAATCAATTCCGGTTGAAAAGGGAATAGAAACCGATTATTATGCTGCAATAAGTTCAGATGAGTTAACAGAAGGAATGTATATTATTACAACACCGGAAATGGTTACAGAAGGAAGTGCTGTGTTGGTACAATTAAGTGAGGATGCAGGTACTACACAAGCACCAGCAGAGAATGTAGAAGCTCCAGGGGGTTTCTAATATGAATGAAGATATATTAATAGATGTAAAAAACATTGTAAAAAAATATTACATTGGGAAACCAAATGAATTGGAAATTCTTAAAAATATAAGTTTTCAAGTAAAGCGGGGTGAGTTTATATCTATTGTTGGAGCATCTGGTTCTGGAAAAAGTACATTGATGAATATCATTGGAGGACTTGATCGTCCAACAGAAGGTTCTTATTTCCTAGATAATCAAGATATGAGCAAACTGCCGGATTCACAACTAAGCACAATTAGAAACGAAAAAATAGGTTTTGTTTTTCAGACTTTTAATTTAATTGCCAGAACTTCGGCACAGAAGAATGTAGAGTTACCTATGTTATATGCAGGAGTTTCTAGAAAAGATAGAAGTAAACGAGCAAAAGAATTGTTAGAAATTGTAGATATGGGAGATCGCTTTAATCATATGTCAAATGAACTTTCAGGAGGGCAAAAACAAAGAGTTGCAATTGCAAGAGCTATGGCAAATGATCCCGCCATTATTTTGGCAGATGAACCAACCGGAGCACTAGATTCTGGTACGGGACGAAAAGTTATGGATATTTTCCATAAACTTCATGAAGAGCAAGGAAAGACCATTATATTAATTACGCATAGTAATGAATTGGCCATGGAAACACAACGAATGATAGTTGTAAAAGATGGAGAATTAGTTACGGATGAAAGGAGAGGGGAATAGTGGATATATTAGAAAATGCACTACTTGCGCTGAGTGGTCTTCGTGCTAATAAGATGAGAACTATTTTGACTATGCTTGGAATTATTATTGGTATTAGCTCTGTCATAACAATAGTTACAATAGGAAATTCAGTTAATCAGTCAGTAGCCAAATCAATGAGTGATATGGGAGCAAATAAGATTGAGGTGTATGTATCTCAAAACAGTACCACAGATGAAAATGGTAATTCGGTTTATGAGGAAGTAGAACAAACGAATAGTGATATGATTACAGATGCGATGATAGACAAATATGAAATGGAATATAGGAATGAAATAGATTCAATTTCCATAAATAATGAATTGGGAAGTGACAAAATTACAGATAAAGACAAATATGCCAACGTTACTGTAATGGGAGTAAATGATGGATATGGAAAAGTAGAAAATATTAATATATTAAAAGGACGCTTCATTACAAAAAAAGATATGGACAATACAAAAAAGCTTGTGGTTGTATCGGATAAATTTGTTGAGAATATGTTTGGAAACGATAATCCAATCGGACAAGAGGTTGGAATAGAAATTAATAAAGAAACTAATTATTTTACAATAGTTGGAGTGTATGAATATAAAACAGATTCTATGGGATATAGTAGTGGTTTAGAAAAAGATATGACTACTTCTGTTTTTTTACCAATAACAACGGCAAAGCAAATTTCACACGCAATTGAAGGTTATACTCAATTATCAGTAAATGGTAAAACTAACATTGATATAGCGAAATTTACAAGTGATACAACAACATTTTTTAATACTTTTTTTGAGAATAATACAAATTTTAATGTAGAGGCATATAGTATGAAAGAGATGCTAGATCAAATGAATGGAATGTTGAAAAGCATAACGTTGGCTGTATCCGCGATTGCAGGTATTTCCTTATTAGTGGGTGGTATTGGAGTCATGAATATCATGATGGTTAGTATTACAGAAAGAACTAGGGAAATAGGAACAAGAAAAGCTCTGGGTGCACAAAATAGTGCAATTAGAATGCAGTTTATTGTTGAAGCTATTATTATATGTTTGATTGGTGGTATTATAGGAGTAATATTAGGAATAGGTGGAGGGATTCTTGGTGCTAAACTTATGGGTTACCCAGCAGTGCCTTCATTAGGAATTATATTTATAGCAGTAGGATTTTCAATGTTTATTGGTGTATTCTTTGGATATTATCCTGCTAATAAGGCAGCTAAAATGAATACAATAGATGCATTGCGGTATGAATAAAACAAACATATCAATTTAAAAGTGATAAATAGTAACGCCACTTACCACAAGTTTTGTAGTCAAGATGAATATAAGGTTTTATTAATTATATTTTGATATCCTTAATCTTAGAAACTACATAATAAATCGTGAATTTTATACAAGTATATGTAAAAATACAAGAAGTTGGTAGAATAATGATTAAGGAGAATATAGCTATGGATAATGGAAATTTACCTGTTGTATTATTTAATCGTGAAGAACTTGAGAATATTGGATAGTGTTTAAAAATGATGGAAAGATTAGAGTAAAGATGGTAAATAGGAAGGTTCTGAATAATTAGAAAAGATGAATAAATCAGTTGAATTAAATATTGGATTATGATACAATTCGCTTTAATGGGAATGAGGTTCTCCCTAGGTAATACCTAAACTGCACTAGAGATTCATACAATGGATTCTTCTGGTTATCGCTGCATTTGTAAATAGATTTTACAAAAGATGTATGTAGATTATGCTGATGACTTCTGTGAATAGATACAATAATTAGTATTCGTTTTGTAAATACTAAGTTTACTTATTGTAAATATTTATAGAAGCATTAGCTTTTTTAATTTAATAGCATAATGCTACGAACTTCAATGTTAAATAAAAAGCACTATGTACAAGATGCACATCACGCGGATAGGAAGTGTGTTACTACGCCCCGCGTGGGCGTGAACGCAAAATAGACTTAATTAGTAATTTACAAATGATACAATTATAAAAACGACATTAGGAGGAACGTATGTTAACAAGTTTAGCTTTCATATTTTTATTAGGATTGGTCTTAGGATCAATTTTTAATAAATTAAAACTACCAAGTTTATTGGGAATGATTATTACGGGGATTATTTTGAGTCCATATGCTTTTAATTTATTGGACTCATCAATACTTGGGATTTCATCAGAATTAAGGCGGGTGGCACTTGTCATAATTTTAACTCGAGCCGGTCTTACTCTAGATATTGAAGATTTAAAAAAAGTTGGAAGACCTGCAGTGCTTATGTGTTTTGTTCCGGCGTGTTTTGAAATTTGTGGAGTGATTTTTATTGCGACTCATTTACTTCATATAAGTGTATTAGATGCGGCAATCATGGGATCAGTAATTGCAGCAGTGTCACCAGCAGTTGTTGTTCCAAGAATGATTCAGTTGATAGAAGAGGGGTACGGTAGAAAACATAGTATCCCGCAGTTGATACTGGCAGGTTCATCGGTAGATGATGTATTTGTCATTGTAATATTTACTGCATTAACATCGTTAGCGGCAGGAGGCCAAGTATCAGCGATGAGTTTTGTTCAGGTTCCAATTTCAATTGTATTGGGTGTTATTGTTGGTGTTGTATCTGGAGTTTTATTATTAAAAATATTTCAAATATTGCATATGCGTGATTCGGTGAAAGTTTTGATTATACTAAGCGTTTCCTTTTTATTGCTTGCGTGTGAAAGCAAAATGGAAAACTATATACCAATGTCAGGATTACTGGCTATAATGGCAATGGGTGTAACCATATATCAGAAAAATAGGGTTCTTGCGAAACGCTTATCGGTAAAATATAATAAGTTATGGGTTGCAGCTGAAATATTGTTATTTGTATTGGTTGGTGCAACTGTCGATATTCAATATGCTATCGAAGCAGGAATTTTAGCAATTATTCTTGTAGTTGGTGCGCTTACAATAAGAATGACAGGTGTATTTACTTGTTTGATTAAGACTAAATTATCAATGAAAGAAAGATTGTTTTGTATGGTGGCATATACGCCTAAGGCAACCGTTCAGGCAGCAATAGGTGGACTTCCACTGGCTATGGGTTTAGCATGTGGACAACAGGTACTAACAATGGCGGTATTATCTATTTTAATTACGGCGCCATTTGGAGCTATCTGTATGGATCACAGCTACAAAAAATTATTGCAAAAAGATTAAATGTAGGTACTGAAAAGTTACAAATTAAGTGAGAACAATGTAATTTAAAGAGAAAGTTTATAAAAGATTTATATATTATGAGTGGTTTAGATGTTTTGAATCATAATATTAAAAATTGTATTTGGCTAAAATATTAAAAAAGACAAAACAATATCTTATATGTTGAATATTGTTGGAAAATCTGGTAAAATAATCATAACAATAGACGTAAATGTCTTAACACTTATAATTGAACTTGATTTAAACAGGCATGGAAGCTGAAATGATTTCAAAGGAGTGATAATATGGCAACAGTAAGTCAAATGGTAAGTTTTAATTTTAATGATTATACGACGAGTTCTAGTAGAACGACGGATTCAACAAGTACGATACTAGGTGATTATGCAAGTATAAAGAACGGAAGCTACAAGAAACTTCTGAAAGCGTACTATGCAAAAACAGATTCATCAGGTACAACTACATCTACTAGCTCAGATTCAACAAAGACGATAGCGAAAATCCAAAGTGCAGCTACTGACTTAATAAATTCAGCAGATACGTTAACTGCAAAAGGAAGCAAATCTTTATTTAAGAAAACCGACATTACGACGACGGATTCATCAGGAAACACGACAACAACAAGTGGATACAATACCGATGCAATTTATAATGCGGTAAGTACTTTTGTCAGTGACTATAACACTATGATAAGTGAAGGTGGAGAAGCAGAATCAACATCTATATTAAAGTCAACTTTATCAATGACAAGATTATCAAATGCAAACTCTAGTCTGCTAAGTTCGGTTGGAATTACGGTCGGAAGTGATAATCAGTTGTCAATCGATGAAGATACATTTAAACAAGCGGATATGAATAAAATAAAGACTTTGTTCAATGGCTCGAATTCTTATGCAGCTACTGTATCATCAAAGGCTTCAATGATTAAGAATGGGGCAGTTCTAGAATCCTTAAAGGCAAATACATATACTAGTACAGCAAGCTATAGTGGTACTTATTCAACTGGTAATATTTATAGTAGTTTATTTTAAAACAGTGTAACGATTCATTACCTTCATAGTTACAAAACAGTATTTTTTTAGCGTAGTAAAATATAGAAGAATCAAATAAACAAAACGGACCTGTAATATAAAACGTACTAAGATAATAAATTTCTTAGTGCGTTTTATATTACAGGTTAACTTATGCTAAAGTAAGATGTTTTCGGCTTTGTGTATGAAATTTTAAATGTTTTTAGATTTGCAACATTTAACTATATATGGTATTCTAATAGATATGTTTAATTTCAATGATAGCGGAAATAGGAAATAAAATATCATTGTTATGAAGGGAGAATTACATTGATAAAATTAGAGAAATTGTTAGATCGCGTGAACTACGAATGCATACAAGGCGATATAAATATACAAATAGATAAAATAATATACGACTCACGCAAGGTGGATACGAATTCCTTGTTTTTTTGCGTGCCAGGCGCAGTTGTTGACGGACATAAATTTGCAGGAGATGCAGTGGAAAAGGGAGCAACGGTATTAGTCGTAGAAAAAGAAGTAAAAGTACCTACTAATATCACAGTAATTCTAGTGGAAAATGTTCGTTTGGCGATGGCAATTATGTCAGCAGCTTATTTTGATTATCCAGCAGATAAATTGAAAGTGATTGGAGTGACAGGAACAAAGGGGAAGACTACAACAACTTATATGGTTAAGTCGATTTTGGAAAGTGCAGGACATAAAGTCGGATTGATTGGTACAATAGAGGCAATTATTGGAGATGAAATTATACCAGCAAGTAATACGACACCGGAGTCATATGTTGTTCAAGAATATTTCAATAAAATGCTAGAGGCAGGCTGTGATATAGCAATCATGGAAGTCTCATCACAAGGATTGATGATGTATCGAGTGGCAGGATTTACATTTGAAATCGGTATTTTTACAAATATAGAACCAGACCATATTGGACCAAATGAACATGCGAGTTTTGAAGAATATATGGCTTGCAAGGGAATGTTATTTAAACAATGTAAGATTGGTATCATTAATATAGATGATAAACATGCTAATGACGTAATAGAGGGTCATACGTGTACGATAGAAACATTTGGATTTGCAGAGGAAGCTAACATAAGAGCGACGAATACCAAATTAGTAGCAGAACTTGGATATATGGGAGTAGCATACGAAGTGTCTGGGCTTATGGAGTTTGAGGTGGAAATTGATGTACCAGGAAAATTCAGTGTATATAATTCACTTACGGCAATTGCTATCTGCAGACATTTTAATACAGAAATTCTTATCATTAAGGCAGCATTAAAGGTTGCTAATGTTAAGGGCAGAATTGAGATGATTAAAGTATCTGACGATTTTACTTTGATGATAGATTATGCACATAATGCAATGAGTTTAGAGAGTTTATTGTCAACACTGAAGGAATATAATCCAAAGAGGCTTGTATGTTTATTTGGATGTGGTGGTAATCGATCGAAGTTTAGACGATTTGAGATGGGTGAAGTTTCAGGAAAACTTGCAGATTTAACTGTGATTACATCGGATAATCCAAGAAATGAAGAACCACAGGATATCATAGATGATATTAAAGTTGGTATCAGTAAAACAGCAGGCAAATATGTTGAAATACTTGATAGAAAAGAAGCAATTGCTTATGTGATAGAGAATGGTCAAAAAGGTGATGTAATTGTTCTGGCTGGCAAAGGGCATGAAGACTATCAAGAGATTAAAGGCAAGAAATACCCTATGGATGAAAGAATCATCATACACGATATATTAGAGGAAAGAAAGAGCAGGTAACTGAATGTTTGCCAATATCATTATTGATATTTCACATGAAAAACTGGATAGGACATTTCAGTATGCAGTGCCATTAGAATTAGAAACTAAGCTTGTCGTTGGGATGGAGGTTAATATTCCTTTTGGCAATGGTAATAGACTAATAAAGGGCTATGTGCTTGAACTTACTGATATACCTGAATTTGATCTAAATAAGATTAAACCAATCCATAGCATTATTGAAAAAAGTATAATGATAGAATCACAGCTTATTTTATTAGCTGGTTGGATTAAAGATAATTATGGTGGAACAATGATTCAATCATTAAAAATTGTGATACCAGTGAAAAAGAAAATGAAGGCAAAAGAAAAAAGAAGTATTAAGTTGATTTTAGATGAGGAAAGCGCGCAGAAACAATTAGAGATATATAATAAAAAACACAATACGGCAAGAGAACGATTATTAGCAGAACTAATTGATAAAAAAACCTTAGATTATGAGCTGGTTACGGGTAAACTTAATATAACGACAGTTGTCATTAAAGCATTATCAGAACAAGGAATCTTGGAAGTAGAATCAAAGCAGATTTATCGCAATCCTGTTAGTACACATAAACAAAACAAAACACAAGTTACTTTAAATGAAGAACAGCAATTTATTGTAGAGGGAATCACAAGCGATTATCAAAATGGAATAAGAAACACATATTTAATTCACGGAATCACAGGAAGTGGAAAAACAGAAGTCTATATTAAGTTGATTAAAATGGCAGTCGAGAAGGGATTGCAAGCCATTGTCTTGATTCCAGAAATAGCGCTGACCTATCAGACAGTAATGCGTTTTTATAGTCAATTTGGAGATCGTGTTTCCATTATTAATTCAAGACTCTCAAGTGGGGAAAGACATGATCAGTTTGAACGAGCTAAGAAGGGTGATTTAGATGTAATGATAGGTCCTAGATCGGCTCTTTTTACTCCATTTTCTAAGCTTGGTTTTATCATAATAGATGAAGAACATGAGGGAAGCTACAAAAGTGAAACGGTTCCCAAATATCATGCGAGGGAGACCGCAATTAAGCGAGCTCAAATGGCAGGTGCTAGCGTGATACTAGGGTCAGCAACACCTTCGGTTGATGCATTTTATAAAGCAAAAATGAATGAATATAAGCTTTATACCATGAACAACAGAACAAGTGAAAGTTCACTTCCAAGTGTATATACGGTAGATTTAAGAGAAGAACTGAAACGAGGAAATCGTTCTATATTAAGTGCGAAATTAAGAGAGTTGATAGAAGACAGATTAAATAAAAAAGAGCAGATTATGCTTTTTATTAATAGAAGAGGATATGCGGGATTTGTTTCATGCAGAGCGTGTGGACATGTCATGAAATGTCCGCACTGTGATGTCTCGCTTTCTTCGCACAACAATGGGAAATTAATTTGTCATTATTGTGGATATGAAGAAGAAATGGTAAAAAAGTGTCCCGTTTGTGGATCAAAATATATTGGTGGGTTTAGAGCAGGAACACAACAAATAGAAGAGGTTGTTAAGAAAGATTACCCCAATTCGCGAATTTTACGAATGGATATGGATACAACGAAATCGAAGGATGGGCATGCTAAGATTTTATCAGCCTTTGCAAATGGAGAGGCAGATATATTAATTGGAACACAAATGATTGTAAAAGGGCATGATTTCCATAATGTGACACTTGTGGGGGTATTGGCAGCAGATTTATCTCTTTATTCAAATGATTATCATGCTGCAGAGAGAACGTTTCAATTATTAACACAAGCGGCAGGCAGAGCAGGCAGAGGAAAGAAATTAGGAGAAGTAGTGATTCAAACCTATAGTCCAGATCATTATAGTGTAAAAGCTTCTATGAATCACAATTATGAGGAATTTTATGAGCAGGAAATATCATATCGAACCATTGCAGGTTACCCTCCTATTTCAAATATGCTTGCAATCTTGATTTCTTCTGATAAGGAGGAGAGCGGAGCACAAGCAGCAGTTTTATTAAAAAAACAATTAGAATCGAATAAACTAGAAAAAACAATTGTGATTGGTCCAAGTGATTGCTCTATTGCCAAAATAAATGATATTTATAAAAAGGTGATTTATGTAAAACACTGTGAATATGACAAATTAGTAAAAATAAAAAATGGTTTAGAAAAATTTATAGATAAAAATGAAAAATATAAAAATATTAGTGTTCAGTTTGATTTTAATCCAATGAGCACATATTAAAGGAGAGTAATTATGGCAATAAGAAAGGTTAGAATATTAGGAGAAGAATGCTTAAGAAAAAAGTGTAAAGAAGTAACAGAGATGACACCAAGAATTCAGCAATTAATTGATGATATGTTTGATACAATGTATGAAGAATTTGGAGTTGGTCTTGCAGCACCACAAGTTGGAATTTTAAAAAGAATTGTAGTAATGGATACATATGAAGAGCCAATTGTATTAATTAATCCGATTATACTAGAAACATCAGGAGAGCAAACAGGAGACGAAGGGTGCTTGAGTCTTCCAGGAAAAGCAGGGACGGTTACAAGACCAAATTACGTTAAAGTAAGAGCTCTTAATAGAGATATGGAAGAATTTGAATTAGAAGGAACGGAATTACTTGCCAGGGCAATTTGTCATGAATGTGATCACTTAGATGGAGTTATGTATGTAGACCGAGTGGAAGGTGAATTACATGATGTAGCAGCAGACGAGGAGGAATAGCATGAAAGTAGTATTTATGGGAACACCAGAATTCTCGGTAGGAACATTAGAAAATCTTATTGAAGCAGGGCATGATGTGGTTGCAGTTATAACACAACCAGATAAGCCAAAAGGAAGAGGAAAAGCAGTCCAATTTACACCAGTAAAGGAAGCTGCAATAGAACATAATATACCAGTATTTCAACCAGTGAAAGTAAGAACCCCAGAATTCGTAGAAATATTAAAGGGTATCAATCCGGATGTCATTGTTGTCGTTGCATTTGGTCAGATTTTGTCTAAAGAAATATTAGAAATGCCAAAATATGGATGCGTTAATGTTCATGCTTCACTATTACCGAAATACCGAGGAGCAGCACCAATTCAATGGGTAGTGATAGATGGGGAAAAGGAAACAGGAATTACAACAATGCAAATGGATGTTGGTATAGATACAGGCGATATGATTATGAAGACAGTAGTTCCTATTTCACAAGATGAGACAGGGGGAAGTCTACATGATAAACTTAAGGTCGCTGGGGCTAAATTATGTGTAGAAACACTAAAGCAGTTAGAGGATAATACAGCAGTATTAAAAAAACAAGATGAGAGTATGACAAATTATGTCAAGATTTTAAATAAGTCAATTGGTGAAATAGATTGGAATATGTCAGCATGTGAGATAGAACGACTTATAAGAGGTTTGAATCCTTGGCCAAGCGCATATACTAAAATGAATCATAAAACTCTGAAAATATGGAAAGCTAATGTAATAGAGCGCGATATGGAAGGAGAAGTTGGAACAATTGTGGAACTAGAGAAAAATTCCGTAAATGTGAAGACAGGAAAAGGGATATTAGCAATTACCGAACTTCAACTAGAAGGAAAAAAACGTATGGCTACAGAGGATTTTTTACGAGGCGTGCATATTGAGTTGAATACAAAGTTTGGAATAGTAGAGCAATAGTTACTGTTCATACAGCAGCTTAATACTAGCTGTTAAGCTACGTAAGAAAATGATTCTACAAATGATTTCTGCTTCGCGTAGCGAATTTGCATGCAGAAATCATATGTTACTGTGAATGGAGTGAACCGTAACGAGCAATAAGGTAAGAATGTGAAATATATATGAAAATTTTAAATTTATTTGAAAATTAGTGTATAATAACTAAATATATACAAATTAATGTGATTTATAGTTTGGAAGGAGAGATGGATATGCTCGGATATGGAATGTTTTATGATCCAACATATTTTTTAGTATTAATTGGTGTTGTTATAACTTTAGGTGCTTCGTCTAGGGTTAAATCAACATTTGCTAAGTATTCTAAAGTAAGAAGTATGTCTGGAATGACAGGAGCTGATGCAGCTAGAAAAATACTTAACTCAGCAGGAATTTATGATGTTCGTGTAGAACGAATATCAGGTAATCTTACCGATCATTATGATCCAAAGAATAAAGTACTTAGATTATCAGATAGTGTATATGGTTCACCATCTGTTGCTTCGATTGGAGTAGCAGCGCATGAGTGTGGTCATGCAATTCAAGATCAACATGAGTATGCACCTCTTAGGATAAGAGCGGCACTGGTTCCAGTGGCAAATATTGGTTCCATGTTAGCGTGGCCAATTATATTAGCAGGTGTCTTTTTGGGCTTATCGCAAACACTTATTCCGATTGGAATTGTATTGTTTTCAGCTGCCGTGTTATTTCAATTAGTAACATTACCAGTTGAGTTCAATGCTTCTAACAGAGCTGTAGCAATATTAGAAAACACTGGGATTTTAGGAAGTGAAGAAATTGTTTACACCAAAAAAGTTTTATCAGCAGCAGCATTAACATACGTAGCGAGTGCAGCAGCAGCTATTTTACAGCTATTAAGACTCGTTCTACTATTTGGAGGAAAAAACCGTGACTAAGTCAGTAAACGCAAGAGAACTGATTCTAGGTATTTTATTAGAGGTGACTGAAAATGATTCATACAGTCACCTTATTATACGTAATGTACTAGATAAATATCAGTATTTAGATAAACAAGAAAGAGCATTTATTACCAGAGTTTCAGAAGGTACGATAGAGAATATAATTTTAATTGATTACATTATTAATCAGTTTTCTAAAGTAAAGGTAAATAAGATGAAGCCGGTTATTCGCGCAATTTTAAGAATGAGCGTATATCAGCTTAAATATATGGATAGTGTTCCGGATTCCGCAGTATGTAATGAAGCGGTTAAGTTGGCAAGTCGAAAAGGTTTTACCAATTTAAAAGGGTTTGTTAATGGAGTTCTTAGAACAATTAGTAGAAGTAGGGATGAGATAAAATATCCGGACGAGAATAAAGATAAATCAGAGTACTTATCAATCATGTATTCCATGCCAAGATGGATTATCGATAAATGGATAAAAGAATATGATTATAATACAGTAAAAGAAATTTTAGAAGGATTTTTAAATAAAAATAATACGACGATTCGATGTAATTTGAGCAAGACAACTCCAAGTGAATTAAAAGCGCTGCTGGAGATGGAAGATATAAAAGTGTCTCCTTCAAAATATTTGGATTATGCATTTGAAATATCTGAATATAATAGAATAAATGCAATAGATGCATTTAATAAAGGAATGTTTCAAATACAAGATATTAGTTCCATGCTTGCTATCGAAGTGGCCGGAATAAAAGAAAATGATTATGTTATTGATGTTTGTGCAGCGCCAGGTGGAAAGAGTTTACATGCAGCAGATAAACTTCATAATACAGGACATGTAGAAGCAAGAGATTTAACCGAAAATAAAATAGCTTTAATTCAAGAAAATATTGCGAGATGTGGATTTCATAATATAGAAGCAAAACAATTAGATGCACTTGTACTTGATATCGCTTCCGTAGAAAAGGCAGATGTAGTAATAGCTGATTTACCATGTTCCGGTCTTGGCGTAATTGCTAAAAAAACAGATATTAAGTATAAAATGACTGCGGATAAACAATTAGAATTAGTGAAACTTCAAAGAGAACTTCTTACTGTTATACAGTCATATGTAAAACCAGGTGGTATACTTATATATAGTACATGTACCATAAATAAACAAGAAAATCATGAGAATGTAGAGTGGTTTTTACAAAACCATGATTTTGAGTTAGAAAGTATTACAAATAATCTAAGCAATGAACTACATTCTAAGACTACTGATTTGGGATATATTCAATTATTACCAGGATATCACGGAACCGATGGATTTTTTATTGCGAAACTCAAAAAAGCGAAAAGTAATTAATTTGGAGGAATAGATGGAACTTATTGATATAAAATCTTTGGATTTGGAACAATTAAAAAATGAAATTGTATCAATTGGAGATAAAGCATTTAGGGCGAAACAAATTTATGATTGGCTACATGTTAAATTAAGCAGCAACTTTGATGAAATGACAAATATATCGTCTGGTTTAAGAGATAAATTAAAAGCTTCCTACAAAATTGTGACATTAAATACGCTAGAAATACAAACCTCTAAAATAGATGGAACACAGAAATATTTGTTTGAACTTAGCGATGGGAATGTGATAGAAAGTGTATTGATGAAATATAAACATGGAAATTCTGTTTGTATTTCATCACAGGTAGGTTGCAGAATGGGATGTAGATTCTGTGCTTCCACAATTGGAGGTTTGGATCGAAACCTGACTGCATCAGAAATGCTTTCTCAAATTTATGAAATACAAAACAATTCTAATGAGAGAGTATCAAATGTAGTAGTAATGGGAACTGGTGAGCCGTTAGATAATTATGATAATCTGCTTCAATTTATCAAAATTATAACAGATGAGTTTGGCTTGAATATTAGTCAAAGAAATATTACCGTTTCAACATGTGGTATTGTTCCACGCATGAAGCAGTTAGCAGAGGAGCAACTTCAAATTACACTTGCACTATCGTTGCATGCGACAACAAACGAAAAAAGAAAAGTTTTGATGCCAGTAGCGAATCAATATCACTTAAATGAAGTGATGGAGGCTTGTAACTATTATTTTAAGAAAACGGGAAGAAGAATCACGTTTGAGTATAGTTTGGTGGGTGGAGTGAACGATACAGAAGATGATGTAAGGGAATTAATTGAACTTGTGAAAGGCAAGAATTGTCATATCAACTTGATACCGGTTAATCCAATTAAGGAAAGAGATTTTGTTCAATCGAACAAAAAAGTTATTGACAATTTTAAAAATAAACTTGAAAAATGCCAAATTAATGTTACTATAAGAAGAGAAATGGGCAGAGATATTGATGGTGCCTGTGGTCAACTTAGAAAAAGCTATAAGGATCGAATTGCAGAAAGGGAGTTATAAAGAGATGAAGACATTTTCCATAACGGATGTGGGACAAAAGAGAAATATAAATCAGGACTACGTATATACATCTGAAAAATCAGTGGGGAATCTTCCTAATCTGTTTGTTGTAGCTGACGGAATGGGTGGACATAATGCAGGGGATTTCGCATCAAAATTTACAGTACAAAAGTTAGTCGAGTCTATAGAATCAAATCCAGAAACGAATCCAATTAAGGTTATAAGACAATCAATAGAGTGCGTGAACAAAGAATTAATAACAATAGCAGATGAAAATAGTGATTTGACAGGGATGGGAACTACACTAGTGGTTGCTACAATTGTAAATGATTACATTTATGTTGCCAATATTGGGGATAGTAGATTATATATTATTAATCATGAAATAAGACAAATAACAAAGGATCATTCACTTGTAGAGGAGATGATTCGTTTGGGCGAAATAGATAGACAAGAAGCTAGAAATCATCCAGACAAAAATATTATTACGAGAGCTGTAGGAGCAGGAGAAGATATTGCAGTCGATTTTTTTGAGATGAAGTTGGAACAAAAAGATATGATATTGATGTGTTCGGATGGCTTGACGAATATGATTGAGGATGAAGAAATAAGACAAATAATTGAGACTCAAAAGACACCTGAGCAAAAAGCAGAAAAGCTTGTTGAGAAAGCTAACAGTAATGGCGGTAAAGATAATATAGCGGTTGTAATTATAGAACCATGTGTGAGTGAGGTGAAATTATGTTAAGATTAGGTATGTTTATAGGTGATAGATATGAGATATTAGATCCTGTAGGTTCTGGCGGGATGTCTGATGTATATAAAGGAAAAGATCATAAGTTGAATCGGTTTGTTGCTATCAAAGTATTAAAGAGAGAATTTAGCAATGATACGAATTTTGTTGCTAAATTTAGGATAGAAGCTCAATCAGCAGCTGGATTAGCGCATCCCAATATTGTTAATGTTTACGATGTTGGAGAAGAAGAGGGTATTCATTATATTGTAATGGAATTAGTAGAGGGTATTACTCTTAAAAATTACATTCAAAAAAAGGGAAAACTTTCAGTAAAAGAAGCAATCAGTATAGCAATTCAAATGTCTATGGGTATTGAAGCAGCACATAATAATCATATTATTCATAGAGATATAAAACCACAAAACATAATTATATCAAGAGATGGTAAGGTTAAAGTGACTGATTTTGGTATTGCACGAGCAGCTTCTTCCAATACTATTTCGTCGAATGTAATGGGCTCTGTTCATTATACTTCACCAGAACAAGCTAGAGGTGGATATAGCGATGAGAAGAGCGACATCTATTCTTTAGGTATTACCATATACGAGATGCTTACAGGACGAGTTCCCTTTGATGGAGACAATACCGTCGCTGTGGCAATTCAACATATTCAAGATGAGATGACTTCGCCAAGAAAATATTCACCTGAAGTGCCAGTTAGTATGGAGCAAATAGTGTTTAAATGTACACAAAAAAGAGCAGATAGACGTTATGAGAACATGGCACAAGTCATTACAGATTTAAAAAAATCTTTGGTAAATCCAGATGAGGAATTTGTTAAGATTCTACCAGCTGAGAATACTGAAAAGACAATTATGATTTCTGATGATGATATGTCTAAGATAAAGAATGAATCAGGAAAAATTAAATATGATGTAAGACTTAGTGAGGTAATAGAAGAGGACGACGAAGACGAAGATGACGATGAAGAACTTTATGATAATAATAGTGAAGAAGAGGAAGATGATGATTCAGAGGACATGAATCCAACACTTGAAAAAATCATGAATGTTCTTGGAATTGTTGCTGCGATTATTATTGCTTGTATGGCTATGTATGTAGCAACCAAGGCCTTTGGTTTATTCAGTGGAACTAAGAGTAGCGACAGCACTCAACAAGAGAGTACAGTAGACTCTAATACAGAGAGTGCTTCTACAGAACAGGTTGAAATGATTAAAGTAGTTGGTAAAACCCTAGAAGATGCAACGACAGAGTTGAATGCATTAGGAATAGGAATCAAAGATTCCTCCTATGAAAATTCAGATATTTATGAATCAGGATATGTAATAGCGCAAGATGTAGAAGAAGGAAAAAAAATTGACATAAATACGACTGTTAATGTAACGGTAAGTACAGGCGAGTCAACATTTAAATTACCTGATGTTACTGGTCAAGCAGAAGATGACGCTGCTAATAGGTTGGAAGATGATTACGGACTCGTTGTGACAAGAACTTATGAGTATAGTTCTAGCGTAACGAAAGGAAATGTTGTTTCTACAAGCCCACAAGCGGATACTGCGGTTAAAAAGGGAGCAAGCGTTGAGGTAACAGTAAGCAAAGGAGCAGATACGAAAGATGTTACTGTACCAGATATTACAGAAATGTCAGAAGCGGCAGCAAAATCATCACTTAAATCAGTAGGACTTACAGTAGGAACTATTAATTCTTCTTATAGTGCAACGATAGATGAAGGGTATGTCATCAGTCAAAGTTATGAGGCAGGAAAGAGTATTAGCGAAGGTACATCAGTTGATTTTGTAGTAAGTATGGGGCCTGAGACAGGAACGGCAAAGGGAGACTATACCGGAACAATAAGAATTGAAAAATCTGATTTGCCAGATGGATTTGTAGATGGTGTAATGAGATTAGATTTAACACAGAACGGTACAACAGAAACTGTTGTTGAGGAGGATGTGTCAGCATCGGAATTCCCATATTCTCGCCAGATTATTGGTGATGATGAAACAACAACAGGAACAGTTAAAATGTATATTGATGGTGTTGCAGTTGATGGAACATTTACAATAACATTTTCAGAATAGGCAGATTATGCAAGGAAAAATTATAAAAGGGATTGCAGGATTTTATTATGTTCATACGATTGAGAAAATTATATATGAATGTAAAGCGAAAGGTGTGTTTCGCAGAAATAAGATAAAGCCATTAGTCGGAGATAATGTAATATTTGATATATTGGATGAAAAAGAAAAAAAGGGAAATGTAATAGAAGTACTTGAACGTAAAAATGAACTAATTCGTCCAGCGGTTTCAAATATAGATTTAGCATTGGTCATTTTTGCAGTTGCCAAACCAAATCCAAATTTTAATTTATTAGATCGGTTTTTGGTTATGATGGAACGTCAAAATGTGCAGACCATTATATGTTTTAATAAAAAAGATATTGTGACCTCGGTTGAAGTAGAGTGCCTAAAAAATACTTTTATTAACAGTGGATATGAAATAGTATTTACTAGTGCTAAGAAAAATGACGGTATTGATGATATTTTGGAATTAATAAAGGGAAAGACAACAGTAGTGGCTGGCCCTTCAGGCGTTGGGAAATCATCTATTATTAATGTACTTCAACCAAATGCAGATATGGAAACTGGAGAAATAAGTGTAAAAATAGGAAGAGGACGGCATACAACAAGGCATTCGGAATTGATTTACATTGAACACAATACTTATATTATGGATACACCAGGATTTAGTTCATTATATGTTAACGATTTTGAGAAAGAAGAATTGAAAGATTATTTTCCGGAATTTGCACAATTTCAGGAGGGATGTAAATTCCAAGGCTGTGTGCATATCAACGAACCAAAGTGTATGGTTAAGGAGGCACTTGAAGAAGGAAAGATAAGCAAGACCAGATACAAAAATTATATTGACATGTTCAATGAGTTAAAAGATAAAAGGAGATATTAGTTATGATTAAGCTTTCCCCCTCAATTCTAGCTGCTGATTTTAAAAATCTAGGCGAAGATATTAAGAAGGTCGACCAAGCAGGTGCCCAATATATTCACATTGACGTTATGGATGGTGATTTTGTACCAAGCATTTCATTTGGAATGCCTGTCATTCATTCAATCAGAAGTGTTACGAAAAAGATATTTGATGTGCATTTAATGGTGAGTAATCCAGAGCGATATATAGATGAATTTGTAGAAGCGGGTGCCGACATGATCACCATTCATGTTGAATCATGCAAACATATTGATAGAACGTTGAATTATATTAAACAAAAAGGTATAAAAGCTGGTATTGCATTGAATCCTGCTACTTCATTATCGGAATTGGATTATGTTTTGGATCTGGTTGATATGGTATTAATTATGACAGTAAATCCAGGATTTGGTGGTCAAAAATTCATTGAAGGTATGCTTTTGAAAATCACAGAGCTTAGAACTATATTTACTGCCCAAGGGTTAAATGCAGATATAGAAGTTGATGGCGGAGTAACAATAAATAATTTAAAACAAGTAATCGATGCAGGAGCAAATGTAATTGTTGCAGGTTCATCTATCTTTAATGGTGATATTGAGAAAAATACGATTGCGTTTCAATCTATTATGAAAGAATATGAAAAACAGTAGTAATGTAACAATTTTGATTTATAAACGAGAGCGGTTTTGAGAAGTGAAATCCAAAATTTTATAGCGGTAACTTTTAAAAACATACATAGCTATAAAATTTTTGAACTACAAGTGCAAGTGTGAAAATTTTGCACAAATGGAGGAAACAATGAAAACACTTATAATCTCAGGAGGACAAATTGATATAGAGTTTTTAAAACAATTTGTTGCTGAGAAGGATTTTGAAAAAATTGTCGGTGTAGATAAAGGAATTGAAACGTGTTACAAATGCAATATTACTCCTACTATTTTGATGGGAGATTTTGATTCGGCGAAAAATGAGATATTAAAGCATTACGAAGTCGACACGAATCTAGAAATTTTGTATTTTACGCCAGAGAAAGATGATACAGATACACAAATGGCAATAAAATGGGCGATTGATATAGGAAGTACACAGATTGCAATCATAGGTGCTACAGGCAGCAGGATAGACCACTTACTTGGTAACATTCAATGTTTGTGTAATCCGCTAAAGAAAAATATAGAATGCTATCTAATTGATCGTAACAACAAGATTATGCTCATAAATCATAGCATAACAATACAAAAGGATGAGCAATATGGAACGTTTCTCTCATTGTTAGCTTTAACGAATGAGGTTACTGGCCTTACCATAAATGGGTTTAAATATCCATTATCTAATTATACACTGACAAATCAAGCAGGTGGGTTTGGTGTTAGTAATGAGATAGTAGATGAAATTGCAGAAATTATATTTCAAACAGGGATTTTAATTATGATACAATCTAGAGATTGATAACGGAGGAAGTTACAAATGAAATTAGGTATTGTTGGTTTACCAAATGTAGGAAAGAGTACTTTATTTAATTCTTTAACAAAAGCAGGAGCGGAGTCAGCTAATTATCCATTCTGTACCATTGATCCCAATGTGGGAATTGTTACAGTTCCAGATGAGAGATTAACATTATTAGGAAATTTATATTCTTCTAAAAAAGTTACACCAGCGGTTATGGAATTTGTTGATATAGCTGGATTAGTAAAAGGTGCGTCCAAGGGTGAAGGCTTAGGAAATCAGTTCTTATCAACGATAAGAGAAGTAGATGCAATTGTTCATGTAGTAAGATGTTTTGATGATACAAATGTAATACATGTGGATGGAAATGTTAACCCGATTAGGGATATAGAAACCATTAATTTAGAACTTATTTTTTCTGATATTGAAATATTGGAAAGAAGAATTGCAAAAGCAACAAAAGGTGCAAAAAATGATAAAGCATTGGCGAAAGAATTAGATTTACTAATTAGAATTAAAGATCATTTAGAAAATGGAAAAATGGCGAAGAGCTTTGAAATAAATGATGATGAATTAGAATTATTAGTTTCTTATAATTTATTGACATATAAACCAGTTATTTTTGCGGCAAACGTTGCGGAGGATGATTTGGCGGATGACGGAGATACTAATGAATATGTAGAATTAGTAAGGGAATATGCCAAAAATGAAGGCTGTGAAGTATTTGTTATATGTGCACAGATTGAGCAGGAAATCGCAGAGTTAGATGACGATGAAAAGAAAATGTTTTTAGAAGATTTAGGGCTTACCGAATCAGGTCTTGAAAAACTTATCAAAGCAAGCTATAGTCTGCTTGGATTAATCAGTTATCTTACTTCCGGAGAAGATGAAACAAGAGCGTGGACAATTAAAACAGGTACGAAAGCACCAGGAGCAGCAGGAAAAATACATTCTGATTTCGAAAGAGGATTTATTCGTGCAGAAGTAGTTAATTACAAAGACTTATTAGATTGTAAAACTTATTCGGCAGCCAAAGACAAAGGGCTAGTAGGACTTGAAGGAAAAGAATATATTGTAAAAGACGGAGACGTTATTTTATTCAGGTTTAATGTATAAATCCCCATAAAATGCATGATTCATGGAATAAAATTGTTTGTTCGTAAATATATAGGTCGAAAATTGCAAAAACTTAGCAACCTCTTAAGTTTGATTTTTTTACTGATTAGGGTTAAAATGAATATACAGTCGAAAACATTCGTAAAGAGGAGAAAGAAGTGATGAAACAATATAGTATAACGTTCCCAAACGTGGGAATCCAGTTTAACAATTTAGGCAAGCATATTTCGATTTTTGGATTTGATATTGCTTATTATGGCATAATCATTGGAATAGGTATTGTTGTTGGAATGATAATGGCGGAGCATGAAGCGAAAATAACAAATCAGCGAGTAGAGGATTATACTGACTATGCGTTATATGCTATTATTTTTTCGATTATTGGTGCACGATTATATTTTGTCATTTTTTCCTGGGACATGTATAAGGGGAACATCTTAAAGATAATTAATACGCGACAAGGAGGACTGGCAATTTATGGTGGAATCATAGCAGCTACCATTACGTTGTTAGTTTTTTCTAAGAAAAGGCACCTCTCTTTTTGGCAAATGGCAGATACTGCATGTATAGGTTTAGTTTCCGGACAAATAATAGGAAGGTGGGGGAATTTCTTTAATCGAGAAGCTTTTGGTGGATATACAAATGGCCTGTTAGCAATGAGAATACCTATTGCGGATGTTAGAGCAAGCGATATTTCAGAAGGGCTAATGCTTCATGTCACAGAGGGTGTAAATTATATTCAAGTGCACCCGACTTTTTTATATGAGTCGCTTTGGAATTGTGTTGTATTATTATTTATTTTATTTTATAAGAAGCACAAAAAATTTAATGGCGAAGTATTTTTGATTTATGTTATTGGTTATGGAGTGGGGCGTTTTTGGATTGAAGCATTAAGAACAGATCAGTTATTATTTGCAGGTACTTCAATACCAGTATCGCAAATGCTTTCAGCTTTAGTGGTAGTAGCTTCGATTTTTTTCATTTTTACAAAACGCAGAAAAATTATTAATTCATAAGAAAGGGTGATAGGATGATGGAGAATGTTATAGCTTTGAGAACCAAAATTGAAGAAGCACGAAAGCAATTGAATTCATTTGTAGCTAATAATATGGATGAAAAAGGAACGTATGAAAAAAGTGTAGAGTTAGACCGATTAATTGAGGAGTACATTAATAAAGTACAGTTGAAAGGGGAATTGAATTAATTAAAAAGAATAATATTTAAATTTTCGATAACCAGAGTTTTGATGCAAAATCAATCAAAAAAACACCTGTCAGCCTAATGTTTCATGGATGATGGGTGTTCAATTTATTTACAAAGATGTAATGTAATGATTTTTTGGGTTACTCCTAATTTTTTCATCCAATAGGAAGCCGTTTGTGGTTGGATTTTATATCGATTTTCTTACCAATCCACTGCGACACCTCATTATAATTGTAGTAGTTGGTTATGGTATATTAACATGTTTCATGTGAGAATTTAACAATACTAAATATAGTTAACAAACGCTTAATTTGTATATGTAACTGTAACATTATATCTGCCATAATCTGCATTATTCAAATAACCTTCAAGGTCAGTTCCAGTTACATTTTCATTATTCTCACTACACACATTTACACTTCCTTTGCTATTTTTAATAACAACTTCTAAATTCGTGATAAGTTCTAGTGCACCGTAATCATAGCCATCAGGACCGTTCGTGTATGTACTTGCTGTGCCAAAAGCGGTCACATCAATTGTTGTCACAGAGGATGGTATAGTAATACTTTTGAGAGATTGACATTCACTAAATGTACCAGCGGCTAATTTGGTTATTTGATTAGACTCTATAGTTACATCTGTAAGCTCTTCGCACCCACCAAATGCATATTCGCCAATATTCCTAACATTAGGCCCAATCGTTACACTTGTAAGTTCAAAACATGCAGCAAATGCCCAATCTTCGATATCTGCCGAATCCACATAAACACTTTTTAAGGTTGCGCAACCATAAAATGCACTTATTCCAATGCTGGTTACTGTAGATGGAATTCTCAAACCTGTAATATTGTTATTCTTTTCTTCATTAGAAAATGCACTATCTGCTATTGCTGTTACAGTTTTCCCATCAATTGTTTCAGGTATAGTAACATCACCAGTGAGGTTTCCACTCCCAGTTATTACAATAGTATTCCCAGAAACTTCATATGTTGCACCACATTCCTTAAAGAGTATGTCTGCCTCGCTTTTCAAACTATCATCTGATTTTGGATTATCAATAGAGTCATCTGTTTTACCGGTTATTTCATTTCCTGAATTTTCAATACTATCCGTTAGCGATTCCTCGCTATCTAAGCTACCACCTTTATCAGTTACCAACTCTGAATTATCTGATGGTTCAGTTTTATTATCTTCTCTAGATTCTTTAGAATCTAAAGTTTGATTATTCTCTCCAACTTTTGCGCAGCCACTGCAAAATAGAGCAAAAGCCAAAACTATAATTGATAGAATTAGCATGTGTATTGATGCTCTTGCTTTACTATTATGTTCTTTCATGATGTTATCCTCCAAATTTTTTATTAAACAAATATACTCCGTTTATTATGATAGTACTATTATATCTATAAATCAAGTAAGTACGATTTTTTGTATAATAGTTCGTTACAGTGTAGGTCAAAGTTCAATAAATAAGAAATGTGGGTACTATGTCTTTAAAGTTTTTAAATGATTCAATTGAAGTTATTATTGAATTAGACAAATTAGTTAAGGAGAATAAAAGTGGATGGCAATTACATTCAAGATGAAACAAATCAGCAACAATAAATAACTAGAAGTTAATCTAAAAGTCTAATATGACTTGTTAGAATACCTTCTTTTTTTCGAGGAAAAATTCTAATTAAAATAGATTCTGATGGGAATGGTTGGACAAGTATTAGGGCAAAAGATATAAATGGCAAAGAAGTTTCTGGTTGGGTAAGAGATGATTCATTCTACTAATGTCCAATATTACACGCCTATCACCACAGCACTTAACCCATACATAAAATGATTACATTTAATTTATTCTAAACTCAAGTGCCACACTAATATTGTTATAGACAATAAAATTTATAAGCTAAATCTTTGCAGATAATGATTTAAAGATAATTTTAAAAGTCCTATGAATTGCTTTTTAGAAGCAATTCATGGGACTTTTTTACTATGTAAATTAATAAGATTTCTATTGCTATTTTACTAAAATTAATATAGTATAGACATATAAGTGGTGGAAAGTGGTACATAGTGGTATGAAATGGTAGAAAAGTGGCAGACCATTTTGAAAGAGGGTGCGTTTATGTTCATGGGTGAATACAACCATACAATTGATATTAAGGGACGACTAATAGTACCATCCAAGTTTAGAGAAATTTTGGGTGATGAATTTGTTGTAACCAAAGGTTTAGATGGATGTCTATTTGTATACCCTAATGAAGAATGGCAAACCTTTGAAGAAAAGCTAAAGACACTACCGCTTACAAATAAAAATGCAAGACAGTTTTCACGTTTTTTCTTAGCAGGAGCAGCAACTTGCGAGGTAGACAAGCAGGGAAGAATTTTGATACCTAGTGTATTAAGAGAATTTGCAGAGTTAGAGAAGGACGTAGTATTAGTAGGTGTACTAAGCAGAATAGAAATATGGAGTAAATCTAAGTGGGTGGACAGTAATGTATTTGATGATATGGATGAAATTGCTGAACACATGGAAGAACTTGGACTAAGTATTTAAGTATGACAAAGGAATGTGAAAGAAATTTCACATCTGTATGTGTGATAAAAATTGCACAAATGAGAGAAGTGTGAAGTAAAACATTTGCATTTACCAGTAGGTGTGTGAAAACCGCACGGATGGGAAAATTGTAAAGTAAAACATTTGCATCTACCCAAATGTGGTTGAGAAAATCGCACAAGTGGAGGGAATTATGAATTTTGAGCATAAATCGGTACTACTAGATGAGACAGTAAGTAATCTGGATATTAAACCAGATGGTATTTATGTCGATGGCACATTAGGTGGCGGTGGACATGCTTATGAGGTGTGCAAAAAACTATCTGATAAGGGACGGTTTATTGGAATAGATCAGGATGAAGCTGCGATTGAGGCGGCAGGTGAAAAACTACGAGAATTTGGAGATAAGGTTACGATAGTTCGAAGTAATTACAGCAATATGAAGAATGAACTTCATAATCTTGGGATTGATAAAGTAGATGGAATTGTACTTGATTTGGGAGTTTCTTCCTATCAATTGGATAATGCAGATAGAGGGTTTTCCTATATGGCAGATGCACCACTTGATATGAGAATGGATCAGAGACAAGAACTAACAGCAAAAGATATTATTAATCAATATAGTGAAATGGAACTATATTATATTATAAAAGACTATGGTGAAGATAAATTTGCCAAAAATATAGCCAAACATATTGTAAGGGCTAGAGCAGAGAAAGAAATTGAAACTACAAGTGAACTTACCGAAGTAATTAAAGCAGCGATACCAATGAAGTTGCGAGTTGTCGGTGGTCACCCAGCGAAAAAGACTTTTCAGGCAATTAGAATTGAACTTAACAAAGAATTAGAAGTACTTAAGAATTCTTTAGATGAAATGATAGATTGTTTAGATGATGAGGGAAGGATATGTATAATTACATTCCATTCATTAGAAGACAGAATTGTAAAGAACATTTATAGAAAAAATGAAAATCCATGTACCTGTCCGAGCGATTTTCCGATTTGTGTATGTGGTAAGAAATCAAAGGGTAAAGTAATAACAAGAAAACCAATTAATCCAAGTGAAGAAGAAATTGAAGTGAATAAGCGTTCAAAGAGCTCTAAACTTAGAGTATTTAAAAGAGTAATTTAATAATTGAGTAAGGGGTGAAGAGGGATGCCAAATCAGGCAAGTAGAAGAATGTCTAATAAAAGCACATCAGTTAGGGCAACATCGACCTATCAATATGGTAATACAATAAGGCAGCTTCAAGTATCGCCGAAACCATATGATAAGTATGAGCTGGACAAGCCAAAATTAAGTAATAGTGCAAGAAAGAACAGAGAAAAAGCATTGCACATGAATATGAGCTATGTTATATTTTTAGCTATTGCTGCGATGGTTACTTTGTTTATGTGTATTTCATATTTACAGCTTCAAGCAGAGATAACTCAAAAAGTTAAAAACATCTCTTCATTAGAGCAAGAAGTAGCCGATTTGAAATCAGATAATGATGAAACCTATAATAGAATTAACAATTCTGTTGATTTAGATTACATCAAAAAGGTTGCATTAGAGGATATCGGAATGGTTTATGCATCACCAGACCAAGTAGTATTGTATGATAATGAAGAAAGCGATTATGTAAGACAATATAGCGATATACCAAAAGCAGAACCTACTAAATAGAAGTATAAAGAGCAGGTGGTTTTAATGAGAAAATTATATAATAGAGATAAAAAAGAACCAAGCAAATTTAATAGAAAAATGCAAAAGAAGTTAGCAGTATTATTTTTAGTAATAATGCTAGCTTTAATTGGATTAACGGTAAGACTTTCCTATATTAATGTTGAAAGTGGAGATAAATACACAAAACAAGTTTTATCTCAGCAACAATACGATAGTCAGTCTATACCTTTTAGACGTGGAAACATTACCGATGTCAAAGGTACCGTGCTTGCTACAAGTGAGAAAGTATATAATGTAATATTAGATTGTAATGTGCTTACCACAAAAGAAGACTATGTTCAACCAACTATTACAGCCTTAACTAGTTGTTTTGATTTAAATGAGTCTGATCTGAGATCAATATTAAGCGAAAAGCCAGATAGCAGATACATTATATTACTCAAGAAATTAAGCTATGAGGAAATACAGCCATTTATTGACATGCAAAATGAAATTGATGAAGCTACAAATTCCAAAAAAAATCCTAATATTAAAGGTGTATGGTTTGAAGATGAATATACGAGAACCTATCCATATAGTTCATTAGCTAGTAGTCTTCTTGGCTTCACAGTATCTGGTAATGTTGGAAACTGGGGAATTGAGCAGTATTATAATGATGAATTAAATGGTGTGGATGGAAGAGAATATGGGTATTTAAATGATGATTCCGAATTAGAAAGAACAGTGAAAGCTGCTACAGACGGAAATACAATTGTATCAACAATTGATGCGAATATACAAGGGATTGTTGAAAAATATATTGCGGCATTTAATGAAGAACATCGTGGAGAATTTAGAGAAGATGAAGATGGAAGTACGAATACTTCTGTAATAATAGCGAATCCTAATGATGGAAGTATTATTGCCATGGCTAGTAGTGCAAACAATTACGATTTGAATAATCCAAGAGATTTGTCTAGTAGATTTACAGATGAAGAGATTCAAGCGATGGATGATGAGACTAAGATTAATAATCTCAATCAGATATGGAAAAACTCAACGATTACAGATACTTTTGAGCCAGGATCTACTGCAAAGACAATGACAGTAGCATCTGCTCTAGATAGTGGGAAAATAACAGGAAACGAGTCTTATGACTGTGTTGGTCTTCTGGAAATAGGAGGTTGGAAAATTAAGTGTAGTAACAAGTATGGTCATGGAGCTACTACAGTAAAACAAGCAATTATGAAGTCTTGTAATGTCGCACTGATGCATATAGCTGAAGCAGAGGGCGCAGAGACATTTTCTGAATATCAAAATATTTTCAATTTAGGTAAAAAAACGGGTATTGATTTACCGGGAGAGGCAAGTGGTATTTTACATTCAGTAGATGATATGGGTCCAACTGATTTGGCAACAAATTCTTTCGGTCAGAACTTTACTGTTACGATGGTACAAATGGTTTCAGCATTTTCTTCAATTATTAATGGCGGATATTATTATAAGCCACGTATTGCAAGTAAAATAATAGATTCAAATGGGGCTACTGTTTCGAAAATAGATTCCGTATTACTTAAACAGACTATATCAAAGACAACATCAGACAAATTAAAAGATTATTTATTTGCAACAGTTTGTGATCAAGCTGGTGGTGGTACAGGTTGGCATGCAAGAGTAGAAGGATATGAAATGGGTGGCAAAACAGGTACGGCTGAAAAAGTGAGTGATGAAGAAGGCGTTATAAGAGATAAGAAGAATTATGTCGTCTCATTTATTGGATATGTACCACAAGATGCCCCTCAAATTGTTATATACACGGTTATTAATGAACCAAATGTTGAGGATCAAGCCCGTAGCACGTATGCACAAGAATTAACAAAGTCAATATTGGAAGAAGTACTTCCATATATGAATATATTCCCAACAGGTGAAGTGGAATCAACAGATGAAACACAAGATGCAGAAGCACAAACTACAGAAACACAAACGGTGGATTCACAAGATACGACAAACTCAACTGAAGATACCCAAAACACAGAAGAGACTACTTCAACTACTTCAGAGGATACAACAGCAGATGATGATGTGTTATTACCATATTCGTTAGGTAATTCTACCGATGATACACCTGTAGAAGATAATTAATATTAAAATTAAAAAAATAGCAATGTATTTTCATAACCTCATAAAAGTTTAAATAAAATGTAATAATGACTTTTATGAGGTAGGTTAATGATTAGAAGTAAAACTTTCAATAGAAAAAAAATTGTTATCATATTTGTAGTGGTAGCATTGGTTTTAATTTCACTAGGCGGAAGATTGTTTTATCTGATGGTAATTAAATCAGAATATTATCAAGAGAAGGCAGATGAATTACATGAGAGAGAAAGAGAAATAAAAGCAGCAAGAGGTAAGATAATTGATGCTACTGGAGCAATCATAGCAACGAATAAAACAGTATGTACCATATCTGTCATTCATAGTCAGATTGATGATCCAGAAAATGTAATTAGCGTGCTGTGTAAGGAATTAGGGCTTTCAGAAGAAACAGTAAGAAAAAGAGTTGAAAAATATAGTTCAATAGAGAGAATAAAAACAAATGTTGATAAAGAAATTGGGGATAAGATACGTTCCTATGATTTAGCAGGAGTTAAAGTAGATGAAGATTTTAAAAGATACTATCCCTATGGAAGTTTAGCGTCCAAAGTATTAGGCTTCACAGGAAGTGATAATCAAGGTATTATTGGACTCGAAGTTAAATATGAAGATTTTTTAAAAGGACAAAATGGCTATATCCTTACTATGACAGATGCCAGAGGCGTTGAGATTGAAGATGCTGGTGAGGGAAGAGTGGAACCTATAGCAGGCAATGATTTATATATTAGTCTGGATAGTAATATACAAAAGTTTGCGGAACAGTCAGCAACCAAAGTTATGGAAGCAAAATCAGCTGATAGTGTATGCATTATAATAATGAATCCCCAAAATGGAGAAATTATGGCAATGGTAAATTTGCCAGAATTTGATTTAAATAATCCATTTACTTTAAATACAGAAGTAGCAGATGATTTGGATGAAACTTCGAAGCAAAATTTACTGAATCAAATGTGGAGAAATAGATGCATTAATGATACGTATGAACCAGGTTCAACCTTCAAAATAATAACGGCTACCGCCGGGTTAGAAGAGGGGGTTGTGACTTTAGAAGATACATTTAACTGTCCAGGATTTAAAATAGTAGAAGACAGACGTATTCGGTGTCATAAAATAACTGGTCATGGAAGTGAAACTTTTTTACAAGGTGCAATGAATTCGTGTAATCCAGTTTTTATTGAAGTGGGTCTAAGACTAGGAGTAGAAAATATCTTTAAATATTTTGAACAACTTGGTCTTTTAGCAAAGACAGGAGTAGATTTACCGGGTGAGGCAGCAACCATCATGCACAAAAAGGAAAATGTTGGTCTTGTGGAACTAGCCACTATGTCGTTTGGTCAATCCTTTCAAATAACGCCAATTCAATTGGCGACAACAGTAAGCTCTATTGTGAATGGTGGAACAAGGATAACGCCTCATTTCGGAGTGGCAGCACGAACCTATGATGGGCAACTGATAGAAAATTTCACGTATCCAACAAAGGAAAATATAATATCATCAGAGACCGCTGAAACAGTCCGTTACATATTGGAAAAAGTAGTTTCAGAAGGTTCAGGTAAGAAAGCATATATTCCGGGATTTCGAATTGGAGGCAAAACCGCGACATCAGAGACGCTTCCAAGAAGTGCGAACAAGTATATATCCTCCTTCATTGGATTTGCACCTGCAGAAGACCCCCAGGTGCTTGCGCTAGCTATCATATATAATCCACAGGGGATATATTATGGAGGAACCATTGCAGCACCAGTAGTAAAAGAAATTTTTGAGAATATTCTTCCATATTTGGGAATTGAGCAGGTCTATGCAGAAAATGAAATAGTAGAGTATAATATAGGAGATATTACTATGCCGAATCTAGTTGGATTAGATAAATCGGCAGCAGATAAAATATTAAAAGAATATGAGCTTAATGTCGAATATCTAAATGAAGGTGATACGGTAACGGATCAATTTCCATTGGCGGGCGAAACAATAAGCAAAACTAGTAATATACTTCTTTATACCGAGTAAAAGAAGTTGATAATTTATAGAAAAAGAATTATACTAGTTCATGTTAAAACTAAAACAAAAGAAATTTAGAGGTGTAGATAATGGATTATAAGGTTGTAATACCTGTTATTGTCGCATTTGTAATTAGTGCAATTACAGGACCAGGTATCATTAAATATTTAACAAAATTGAAAGCAGGTCAGACGGTAAGAGAAGATGGACCGCAAACACACTTAAAGAAATCAGGAACACCAACAATGGGTGGAGTACTTATACTACTTAGTATTGTGATTGTTTCATTATTTTATATAACTGACTACCCGAAGATCGTTCCAATCTTGTTTGTGACTTTGGGCTTTGGTATCATTGGATTTTTAGATGATTATATTAAAGTAGTTTTAAAACGTTCCATGGGACTTACTGCACTGCAAAAGATGTTTGGTGAAATTATTATAACAGTTATATTTGCATACTATCTTTTTAACTCTACAGATTATGGAACAATGGTGTTGATACCATTTTCCAATGGTACTTATAAAGACATCGGTATGTTAGCATTTCCAATGATGTTTATTGCTATTATTGGAACCGTTAATGGGGTCAATTTTACAGATGGATTAGATGGTTTGGCTTCTAGTGTTACAGTGTTGGTTGCTACGTTTTTCTCATTAGTTGCAATTATTTCTGGAAGTGGAATTGAACCGATTACTTGCGCAGTAGTAGGAAGTCTTTTGGGTTTTTTGTTATTTAATGCACATCCAGCCAGAGTATTTATGGGGGATACAGGTTCACTCGCATTAGGCGGGTTTGTAGCGGCAACGGCGTATATGCTTAAAATGCCATTATTTATTTTGATTGTTGGTTTAATCTATTTAGTTGAAGTGGTATCTGTTATGATGCAAGTCACATATTTTAAGTTAACAAAGGGAAAACGTATCTTTAAAATGGCACCCATACATCATCATTTTGAATTATGCGGTTGGTCAGAGACAAAAGTAGTTGCAGTTTTTACAATAATTACAGCAATACTTTGCTTAGTTGGTCTATTAGCAATGTAAGTAGGAGGAAGTACAATGGAATTTAAAGGGAAGAATGTTTGCGTTATTGGAACAGGAATTAGTGGTATTGGAGCAACAAAGCTTTTAACGAAAGTAGGAGCAAACGTTATTCTATATGATGGAAATGATAAATTAGATAAAAAAGAGATAGAGTCCAAATTTACTGATTTGAGTAACATTCATATTATTATAGGAAAACTTACAAATGAATTAATAGAATCACTGGATTTGCTAGTTTTAAGCCCGGGAGTATCGATTGATGTGCCAATCGTAGAAGAGATAAGAAACGCCGGCGTTAAGATTTGGGGAGAAGTAGAACTAGCATATAATTGTGGAAAAGGTAAAGTGATTGCTATTACCGGAACAAATGGAAAAACGACAACAACTGCATTGACAGGTGAAATAATGCAAAATTATTTTGACAGCGTATTCATTGTGGGTAATATAGGAACACCTTATACGAGCGTTGTAGATAAGATGGTGGAAAACACCGTAACAGTGGCAGAAATAAGCAGTTTTCAACTAGAAACAATTGAAAACTTTAGCCCAACAGTAAGTGCAATTCTAAATATTTCACCCGATCATTTGAATCGACATAAAACTATGGATCATTACATAGCGGTAAAAGAGAGTATTACAAAAAACCAGACAGCAGATAATACTTGTGTACTAAATTATGAAGATGAAGTGTTAAGAGAATTTGCAAAAACATTAAACACCAATGTTATTTTCTTTAGTAGTTTAAATAAATTGAAAAAAGGTATTTATATTGATAATGAAAATATAATATATAATAGCGGTGAAAATATCGATATAATATGTAAAACAACAGAGTTAAATATACTTGGAAGACATAATCATGAAAACGTGATGGCAGCAGTAGCATTGTCAATTAGCGTTGGGGTACCAATTAATGTGATACGAAGTACAGTAATAAAATTTAAAGCAGTGGAACATAGAATCGAATTTGTAATGGAGAAAAATGGAGTTGTTTATTACAATGATTCTAAGGGAACAAACCCAGATGCTGCGATAAAAGGAATTCAGGCAATGAATAGACCTACTATATTAATTGGTGGAGGATATGATAAGAATTCAGACTATGTGGAATGGATACAATCTTTTGATGGCAAGGTAAGACAACTTGTATTAATTGGTCAGACGAAAGAGCAAATAGCTGATACTGCAAAAAGCTGTGGATTTCATGATATAATATTTGCACAATCATTAAAAGAGGCAGTTCAAATCAGCGCAACTAAGGCAGTGGAGGGTGATGCTGTTCTCTTATCTCCCGCATGTGCAAGTTGGGGAATGTTTCAAAACTATGAAGAGCGTGGAAAGATGTTTAAGGACTACGTTCATAATCTATAGAACTTTAATTAGAGGGGAGATAACATGAGTCCAAGGGATAAATCTTATAGACGGAAGAAAGAGCGTTATTTTGACTATAGCTTATTGTTTATAATCATATTTTTAGTATGCTTTGGATTAGTTATGCTGTATAGTACTAGCTCTTATAATGGGCAGGTAACATTTCACGATTCAACTTGGTATCTTAAAAAACAGCTAACAGCAACAATCCTTGGAATGATAGCAATGATTATTGTGTCAAATATAGATTATCATGTTTGGGAAAAATTTACTATGTTAGCTTTTATACTAGCGCATGTTCTATCGGCGGCAGTGTTAGTAGTTGGGACAGATATAAATGGCTCAAGGAGATGGTTGAAAATAGGTCCGCTGTCGTTTCAACCTTCCGAATTTGCAAAGTTGGCAGTTATCATGTTTTTAGCTCTTGTAATTAGTAAGGTATCTAAAAATATAAAAAAATTTAAGACAATGATACTTGTAATGGCGTTATGTGGCCCGATTGTAGGGTTGGTTGGAATTAATAATTTGAGTACAGCTATTATCATATTAGGAATTGCGGTTGTTTTAATATTTGTGGCAAGTCCTAAATATTTACAATTTATAATGATTGGTTTTGGTGGAATTGGTTTTATGGGTATCTTTATATATTTAGAACAATATAGAGCAGAGCGATTAGCAATTTGGCTTCACCCAGAGAACTTCGAAAAAGGATATCAGACGTTACAGGCATTATACGCAATTGGTTCAGGTGGTATACTAGGTAAAGGTCTTGGCGAAAGCATGCAGAAGTTAGGGTTTGTACCAGAAGCCCAAAATGATATGATTTTTTCGATTATATGTGAAGAATTAGGTTTGTTTGGAGCGGTCTCACTTATATTGTTATTTTTACTTATGATATGGAGATTTATGATTATTGCAAATAATGCTCCAGATTTATATGGTTCACTTATTGTAGTTGGTATTATGGGGCATATTGCAATTCAGGTTATTCTTAATATTGCAGTTGTTACTAACTCAATTCCTAATACAGGTATTACACTACCATTTATCAGTTATGGAGGCACTTCTGCCTTATTTTTACTAGCTGAAATGGGGCTTGCGTTAAGTGTTTCAAGGCAAGTGAAATTAGAAAAGTAAAATTTTATTGGTAGATAAGCTTCATAATGGAGAAAATTACATAAGATAGAGTAGAAAGTGTATTATAAATTAATACGATAATGGAGGTTAATTTTGAACTCTATCAAAATATCTGGTGGAAAACCATTAAGTGGTGAAGTAGTAGTCCAAGGTTCTAAAAATGCAGCATTGCCTATGATAGCTGCAGCAGTATTGTGTAATGGTATTACAATTCTACATAATTGTCCACATATTGCCGATGTATATAATATGGTGACTATAGTACAGACAATTGGAGGTAAGGTAGTTTGGGAACAAGATTCCCTTATTATAGATTCAACACATATTAACTCATATGAAATACCTATGGAGCTAGCAGATAAAATGCGTTCTTCCATTTTGATGTCAGGTGCATTGTTGGGTAGATTAAAGCATGTTATTATTCCGTACCCAGGTGGATGTGTCATTGGAGAGCGTCCGATTGATTTGCATTTGGAAGCGTTTAAACAAATGAATATAGGAATTTATGAAGGAGCAAATGGAATAACAGCCAATACATTAGAGATAAAAGGAAACCGGATTGTTTTATCCATTCCAAGTGTTGGGGCTACTGAAAATATTATGTTAGCAGGCGTATGCGCGGTAGGAACAACGATTATTGAGAATGCGGCAAGGGAGCCAGAAGTAATTGAACTTGGTAAATTTCTTAATAAAATGGGAGGAGATGTAAGGGGATTAGGCACAAACAGAATCAACATAAATGGTGTTACGAATCTTCATGGAACACAATTTGAGGTTGTGTCAGACCGTATTGCAGCAGGAACTTATATATTAGCAGCAATAGGGACTAGGGGTAAAATAGAATTAGAAAATGCGCCTATAGGTCATTTGAAAGCTTTGCTTTCAGTGGTAAATGAAATCGGTGGAAAGTATATGTATGTAGATGAACAGTTGATTATTGATGGTACAGCAGCATCAAGTGCAGTTGCAACTATTTCGACAAGTGTATATCCAGGATTTCCTACTGATTTGCAATCACAGCTTTTATCTGTGCTTACTGTATCAGATGGTGTAAGCATAATAAATGAAACTATATTTGAAGCTAGATTTAAGACAGTAGAATGGCTTCGAAAAATGGGAGCTGATATTATTTTATGTGATAATAAGGCTATTGTGACAGGCGTAGATTGCTTATATGGAACACAAGTAAAAGCAGAAGAATTAAGAGGGGGTGCAGCGCTGATAATTGCTGGTTTGATAGCAAAAGGCACTACAAAAATTTTGAATGTCCATTATATTGAACGAGGATATCAAAATATATGTAAAGATTTAGCGATGCTAGGAGCTGATATTAGTTATGATTAAGAAGAACAAAAGAAAACTAATTATAGTTATTGTGTTGTTTATAATGTTATTAGCAACAATTATAACAATACTAAGTGTGTTTTCAATAAAAGAAATAACTATAACTGGGAATGAGCACTACACAGAAGAAGAGATAGAAAATTTAGTGTTTGAAAACAAGTATTGCTATAATTCGATTTATTTATATTGGAAATATAATTACAAGAAAAGCTACTCGATTCCATTTATTGACACAATAGAAGTAGAAATATTATCAGGTAATCAAGTTGAAATTAATGTTTATGAAAAGAGTATGGTTGGATACATAGAATATCTAGGATCTTACATGTATTTTGATAAGGATGGTATCGTAGTAGAAAGTTCCTCTGATAAGGTTGAGGGGATACCATTAATTACAGGTCTTCAATTTGATCATATTGTTTTGTATAAGGAGTTGCCAATTGATAATGAAACAGTTTTTAATACGATTGTAAGTCTTACTCAATTATTAGGGAAATATGAAATAACACCAGATAAAATATATTTTAACAGTAGTTATGAAATGACTCTTTATTTTGGAGATGCAAAAGTTTATTTGGGAAAAGATAATGAAACAGAAGAAAAAATCATAAGGCTACGAAGTATTTTACCGGATTTGGAGGGGTTGACTGGAGTGTTGCACATGGAAAACTACCAAGAAGGGGACTCAAATATAACATTTGAGAAAGATAAGTAAAGAAATTAGTAGAAAATATAAAAATTATGTTGATTAATTTACTAATTAAATATATTATATAGAGAGTAAGCTTTTTTAAAATGGAAAAGTAATGTGAAGGAGGAAGAACCTTGCTTGAAATAAAAACAAACGAAGCGGAATCTTCTGCAAAAATTATCGTCGTAGGAGTTGGCGGAGCAGGAAATAATGCTGTAAATAGAATGGTTGATGAAAAGATTGGTGGAGTAGAGTTTATTGGTATTAATACAGATAGACAAGCATTACAACTTTGTAAGGCATCTACACCTCTCCAAATTGGGGAAAAATTAACAAAGGGATTAGGCGCTGGTGCACAACCAGACGTTGGAGAAAAAGCAGCAGAAGAAAGTGCAGAGGATATTCAAAAGGCAATTCAGGGAGCAGATATGGTCTTTGTAACCTGTGGTATGGGTGGCGGAACAGGAACAGGCGCTGCACCAGTTGTTGCTAGGATTGCGAAAGAGATGGGTATTTTAACAGTTGGCGTTGTTACTAAGCCTTTCAAATTTGAAGCAAGAGCACGTATGGCAAACGCACTTGCTGGTATCGAGAAGCTTAAGGATAGCGTAGATACATTGATTGTTATTCCTAATGATAAACTTCTTGAAATTGTGGACAGAAGAACTACTATGCCAGATGCGCTTAAGAAGGCGGATGAAGTTTTACAACAAGCAGTGCAAGGAATTACTGATTTGATTAATTTACCTGCATTGATTAATTTAGATTTTGCAGATGTTGAGACAGTTATGACAGATAAAGGTATTGCTCATATCGGTATTGGTAAAGCAAAGGGTGATGATAAAGCAATTGAAGCTGTGAAACAAGCAGTTGCTAGTCCATTACTTGAGACTACAATTGCAGGAGCATCACATGTAATTATTAATATTTCTGGTGATATTACTCTTATGGATGCTAGCGATGCTGCAAGTTATGTACAAGATCTAGCAGGAGATAATGCAAATATTATCTTTGGTGCTATGTTTGATGATACATATGCAGATGAAGCAAGTATTACAGTTATTGCAACAGGACTTGACACCACTCCGTCTAGTACAGCTACGAGTAAAATGATGACAAGCTATAACTATCCAACTGGTAACACACCAATACCACCTTCAACTAGACCAATTTCAGGCGAAATTAAGTTGAGTGGTACACCAGGAGTAGCACCAAGACCTTTAACAGGAATACAAAGACCTCGTACACCAGAGAGTAACGTGGAAGAGAAGTCTATTAAGATTCCAGAATTTTTGCAGAAGAATCGCAAATAAATATGATTGAATTTTATAAAAGATAAGTGGAAATTTCTAGATATTAAGACGGATGTAAGTAAATTTAAGGACAGACTATCAATTTTTTGATGGTCTGTTTTTGCGTGATAATGTAGAAAAAGTGAGATGAATTTAGCCTTTGTAGGTATATGGTTTGACAAAAAATATAGTTGCATCGTTTTATAATGATTACAGCTTAGACACATACTAAAAATGAGGGGAGTGAAAGTTGTATTATGAATTATATGTAGATGTACTTTTTTTGATTAACATGTGTATGGACTTTTATATTCTTGCAATCATTAAGAAAATTATGGGATGCACTGCCACGTATCTTAGAATCTTTCTTATCAGTGCAATCAGTTCCATGTTAACAACAATAATAATCGTATTGCCATTAAAAAGTATAATAATCAAATATATTATAATCCATCTCGGAATAAATGTTATAAGCGCAAAGACGGCCTTGAAAATCAAAGGTAAAGTAAATGTAGTCAAAGCCGTAATTCTATTATACATAATGACATTTATATTTGGTGGAGTATTAAATTGGGTAGCTTATGGGGTGAAAATCAATGTTGAAGAATTGTTACTAGCAGGCTTACTCCTATTTATACTGATTAGAGGTGCAATAATTATATATACTTTTTACAAAAGAAAATCAGGTAAAACATGCGAAGTAATTATAATCTTAAATTGCAGACAACTAAAGTTAAAAGGACTTGTCGATACAGGAAACAGCTTGGTTGAACCTATTAGTAAAAAGCCCGTAAATATTGTACCATTAGATGTAATTCAGGAAGTTTTGTCACAAAAGCAGATAAATTACATAAAGACTTTTTTAGAATACGGAATGGAAAGTATTGATACAGACTGGGATGAGTTAAGTGGAATTTGTTATGTACCATATTGCTCAGTGGGTAAAAAGAATGGATTATTACCGGCAATAAGAGTAGAAAAAATGATAATTATTCAGGGTGAAAAGATAAATGAAATTAACAAGCCGATAATTGGAATTTGCCAAAATGATTTTGTGTCTGACAAAAGATATCACATTATTTTAAATCCAAAATTAGTAGATTAATAGGGGGCATATATATGTTTATTAAAGTATCAGTACCAAACCATTTTCAGTTTAAAGCAATGCCATCATTTCAGAATATGATGTTTTCGAAGGGCGGTGATATTCATTATATTGGTGGTGCAGATGTCTTGCCAGCACCATTGGAAGCACAAAAAGAAGCCGAAGTAATAAATGATTTAGGTACAGATTATGACAAAGATGCAAAATCTGTATTAATTGAACATAACTTACGATTAGTAGTCTATATTGCAAAGAAATTTGATAATACTGGTGTAGGAGTGGAGGATTTAATTTCAATTGGTACAATCGGTTTAATAAAAGCAATCAATACATTTAATCCGACGAAGAATATCAAACTTGCTACTTATGCGTCAAGGTGCATTGAAAATGAAATATTAATGTATCTAAGAAGAAATAATAAAACCAAGATGGAAGTATCAATAGATGAACCATTGAATGTTGATTGGGATGGAAATGAATTACTTCTCTCTGATATATTAGGAACAGATGAAGATATTATATATAAAGATATTGAAAATGAAGTAGAAAAGAAATTATTGAATAAAGCAATCGACAAACTGTCGGAGCGAGAAAAAACAATTGTAAAATTACGTTTTGGTTTAAATTCAAGAGACGGCGAAGAGCTTACTCAAAAAGAAGTGGCTGATCTTCTAGGAATATCACAATCCTACATATCAAGACTGGAGAAAAAAATTATAAGGCGGTTAAAAAAGGAGATTGTACGCTTTGAATAAAATAAAATTATAAAATTAGTGCATAAATAGTAATATATTTTGGCCTAAAAAAGAATGATATGGCTAAAATAGCATAATATACAATGAAAAATATAAAAAAACGAAGATATTTATAAAAACTAAATATTAAAAATGTATAAAAATTGGAAAATTATTTTTAAAAAATGGGTAAAAATACAATAAAACGTACAAAATGTATAACCATACATTTTAATTGAAATAATATGCAAATAAATATTTATGCAGTATTATGCTTGTTGATGTTTTTATATTATGTTAATATAAGTAAGCAGAGCAAGGGTGCTAAGTAAGGTCATTATTTAGCACCCTTTTTCTATCAAATTATTAAGAGAAAAGAGGAGCAATATATGAAGAAGTTTAATAAGTTAGTGAGCATAGTTGCAACTACAGCGTTAGTTGGAACTATGCTTGTAGGTTGTGGCTCAAGTACAAGTGATAATGCTGCTACAACAGATAGCACAACAACAGAGCAAACAGCTGATACTACAACGGATGCGGTGACAACAGATGCAGCGACAGGAGTAGCAGATACTTTAGTCTTTGCACAAGGAGCAGATCCAAGAGGATTAGATCCAGCACTCGTTGATGATGGGGAATCTTCAAAAGTTATGTGTCAAATCTATGAAGGATTATTAAAATACGCGAAGGACTCTACTGAAGTTGAGCCATGTTTAGCTACAGATTGGGTAATTAGTGATGACGGTTTGGTTTATACATTCCATTTACAAGAAGGGGTAACGTTCCACGATGGGACTCCTTTTAATGCAGAAGCAGTTAAATTCAATGTTGATCGTCAGACTGTAAACTCTACAGAAGATATGCCATATGCAGGTTTTGTTTATCAGTATGTAGACAGTTGCGATGTAGTAGATGAATATACAGTTGCGATTACTTTAAAAGCTGTTTGTACACCATTTTTAAACAATTTAGCAATGTCAATGGCAGCACCAATGGTTAGCCCAACGGCTTGCGAAGCAAGTGATAATAATTTAAATGAAGCTCCATGTGGTACAGGCCCATATAAATTTGTTAGATGGGACAAAGAAGAAGCAGTTGTTCTTGAAAGAAATGATGAATATTGGGGTGAAACAGCTAAATCTAAGAACCTAATTTTCAAAACAATCGCTGATAATTCAGCAAGAGTCGTTGCTTTAACAAACGGCGAAGTTGATGTTATTGATGGTATTGATGCAAACGTAGTAGACCAGGTAACAAATGGTGGATGTGAATTAAATCTTATTGAAGGTATGAACATCAATTACATGGCGTTTAACATGGATTCATCTGTATGTAGCGATGTAGATGTGCGTAAGGCATTATCACAGTCAGTTGATGTAGATGAATTAGTAACAGGTTTATATAAAGGATATGCAACGAAAGCGGATTCAATTCTTCCAAGTTTCGTACCAGGATATTCTGATTCAATTACAAGAGATGGTTATGATGAAGCAGCTGCAAAAACAGCTTTAGCAGCAAAAAGTATTACAGAGCTTCATATGATTACATATAGTAATGTTAGACCTTATAACACTGCTTCAGGACAGACTTTAGCAGAAGCAATCCAAGGTTATTTTGCAAAAGTTGGCGTAACAGCTACAATTGATTCATACGATTGGACTACTTACAAAGAAAAAGTTGTTGCTGGTGATTATGATATTTGTTTCTACGGATGGACAGGCGATAATGGAGATGCAGATAACTTCATGAACTTACTATCAGATCAAGATCCAAGTATGAATGTATCACATTACAATAATGCTGAATATACTGATTTAATTAATCAAGCACTTCAGATAGGTAATGGAGATGAAAGAAATGCAATCTATGCACAGTTAGAACAAATCGCTGCTGATGATTATGTTTGGTTACCAATTTCACATGCACAGGTAATCTCAGCATACAATCCATTAGTAAAAGATTTTTATTATCATTCAACTGGAAATGTATTCTTAAGTCAAGTTTACAAACAACAATAATTTTACAATTATAATATAAATAATATTTCTTGATATTATCGTTAAGGGCAGAACTCTCTGCCCTTAATGTAATATTACAATTTAATTTTGTTAAGGTAACAGCTTTTAAGTTTGTTACCTTAATAAAATTAAGTTGTAAACGACAACTTAATTTATTAAGTTTATGTGATATAAAATTCGAAGTTTTGTGTTTATCGTGTAGCGGTAACTATGAAGGAATTTAATAGTTACAATATTTTTAAGATTTATATTATTGCAATTATGAAAAGGAGAGATTAATTAGAGATGATAAAGTATACTATCAAGAGATTATTACAGCTAATTCCAGTATTGTTTGGTGTGTCTGTAATTGTATTCTTCCTAATGCGTGTATGTGCACCAGATCCAGCACCAATTGTACTTGGACAGCATGCAACAGCGGAAACTATAAAAGAATGGCGAGATGTTAATGGGCTAAATGACCCAGTAGTGAAACAATATGTTGATTTTATTAAAGGCGCATTTCAAGGGGATTTAGGAACATCTTATTATACCAAATCTTCCGTCACAAAGGAAATTATGACAAGATTTCCTGCAACGGTGGAGCTTGCAATCGCTTCCATCATATTTGCATCACTGTTTGGAATTGTAGTAGGTGTCATGTCGGCAGTGAAGAAAAATACAATTTTTGATACGGGGGGAATGGTATTGTCTCTGGTAGGTGTATCCATGCCAATATTTTGGCTTGGTATTTTATTAATTATATTGTTTGCAGGAGTGTTGCACTGGCTCCCGTCAAATGGAAGAATTGATCCAGTATTGAGGCCTGCAACCATAACAGGATTTATGCTAATCGATAGTATAGTAGCAGGAAATAAAGCCGCATTCGTGGATGCCTTGAGACATTTAGTGCTTCCAACGGTAGCGTTGAGTATGTACTCAATGGCAATTATAGCAAGAATGACACGTTCTAGCATGCTAGAGACACTTAATCTAGACTATATTAGAACGGCGCGTGCAAAGGGAATTTCAGAAGGTAAAGTGACAAGGAAACATGCACTCCGTAATGCGTTAATGCCTATTGTAACCGTAATTGGTCTTCAGCTAGGTGGATTACTTGGAGGAGCCGTTCTTACAGAATCTGTTTTCTCATGGCCTGGAATTGGTGCATATACGGTTAACTGTATATTGAAATCTGATTTTCCAGTTGTGCAGGGTGTTGTTTTGCTAATAGCAGTCATATTTGTTTTGATGAACTTAATCGTGGATATCATTTATGCATTTTTAGATCCACGAATAAAATTTTCGAAAAAGGAAGTGTAGTTTGTATGGAGAATAAAGATATGAAAAATGTATCAGCGGTACAAGCTACCAATGATTCAGAGAAAATAGAAAAACCAGAATCTCAAATCATAGTCATGTGGGATACCTTAAAGAAAAATAAAGCAGCAGTAGTAGGATTAGTCATTATTATTTTATTATCTTTAATTGCGTTAGTAACATTCTTTTTGGGATCAAAAATATATGGAACTTTTTTAATGCCATATGATCCTGAATATTCCGATATGTCAGCTTCCTTTATAAAACCTTGTGCACAACATTTGTTTGGTACAGATCAGTTAGGAAGAGATATTTTTAGCCGTGTTATTAGCGGTACAAAGATTTCATTAGTTGTAGGTATTTCAGCGGTATCTTTTTCACTTGTTATTGGTACTGTTTTAGGAGCTATTTCAGGATACTTTGGTGGGAAAATAGATTCAGTTATTATGAGATGTATGGATGTTATGCTTGCTATTCCATCTATTTTACTTGCAATTACCTTAATGGCAGCTTTGGGAGCAGGACTTGATAAAGCTATTATTGCGATTGGGGTGGTATCAATACCAGAATATGCACGTATTGTTAGAAGTTCGATTCTTTCTGTAAAAGAAAATGATTACGTGGCAGCAGCAAAGGTAATTGGAAATAAAGATAGTAGAATCATATTTAGGCATATTCTTCCTAATGTAGTATCTTCGATTGTAGTAAGAGCAACACTTGGTATATCGGGCGCTATACTTGATACTGCGGCACTTGGATTCTTAGGACTTGGAGTTCAACCACCTATGGCTGAATGGGGTGATATGTTAGGAAGAGCAAGAGGCTATATTTTCTCGGCTCCATATACTTTGATTTTTCCAGGTTTTGCAATTACATTAGCGGTTTTGGCGTTTAATTTATTCGGTGATGGATTAAGAGATGCCCTTGACCCTAAATCAAGAGTGTAAGGAGGGGCAGACATGTTATTAGAAGTTAAAAATTTAGAAACACAATTCAAAGTAAAACGAGGAAATATTAAAGCAGTTAATAATGTAAGTTTTTCAGTAGATAAAGGTGAAATAGTTGCTATCGTTGGTGAGTCTGGTTCAGGTAAGAGTGTTACTTCGTTATCCGTTATGGGGCTTGTAAGAGATCCAGGTAAGGTAACAGGAGGAGAAATTCTGTTTGATGGCGAAGAACTAAGAACAAAAACAGATAAGGAAATGCAAAAAATCAGAGGCGATAAAATCTCTATGATTTTTCAAGAACCGATGACATCACTCAATCCTGTATATAGAGTAAAAGATCAGATAATGGAAAGCATTTTTTCGCATACGGACTTAAATAAGAAAGATGCATTAGATAGAACCATTAAAATGCTTGATTTAGTCGGTATTCCTTCACCCGAGAAAAGAATAAATGATTATCCACATCAAATGAGTGGAGGAATGCGACAAAGAGTTATGATAGCTATGGCACTTGCATGTGATCCACAGCTGCTAATAGCAGATGAACCTACCACAGCACTTGATGTTACAATTCAAGCGCAGATACTGGAACTTTTATACAAACTAAGAGAAAAATTAGGAATGGCCGTTATGTTAATCACTCATGATTTGGGTGTAGTAGCAGAATCAGCAGATCGAGTTGTCGTAATGTATTGCGGGCGCGTTGTGGAACAAGCCGACGTGAAAGATTTATTTACAAAACCAATGCATCCTTATACGCAAGGGTTGTTAGATTCTATACCGAGATTAGAAGATGACAAAGATAGATTGTATATGATTAAAGGAATGGTTCCAGATCCAACTCGTCTACCACAGGGGTGTTCTTTTGCAGATCGTTGTGAAAAATGCATGGATCAATGTAAAAAGGCAATGCCAGCATTGACAGAAGAAGAGGGACATCAGGTAAGATGTTTCTTATATAGTGATAAAGTGGAGGTAGACAATTAATGAACGAGAATAAAGAAGTTTTATTAGAGGTAAACCACTTATCCAAATTTTTCCCAGTGGAAACGAATTTCTTTGGAAAAACAACTTCTGTTTTGAAGGCAGTTGATGATGTTTCTTTTAAAATATATAAGGGAGAAGCATTAGGACTTGTAGGTGAATCAGGTTGTGGCAAATCTACAATTGGTAAAATGCTTGTTGATTTATATACACCGACAACTGGAGAAATTATATTTGAAGGTGCGGATTTAGCTAAACTAAAGCATAATGATAGGAGAAAATTTTGTAAAGATATTCAACTTATTTTTCAAGATCCTTATGCATCGTTGAATCCAAGGATGACAGTTGGAGATATTATTTCAGAGCCAATTCGAATCAATAAACTGTTACCAGATAAGGAAATCGAAGCGAGAGTAACTTACTTGCTTAACTGCGTAGGACTTGCCAATCATCAGAGGAATCGTTATCCACATGAGTTCTCAGGTGGACAAAGACAACGTGTTGGTATAGCAAGAGCATTAGCGGTAGAACCAAAGCTTATTGTCTGTGATGAGCCAGTGTCAGCGTTAGATGTATCCATTCAGGCGCAGGTACTTAATTTATTAGATGATTTAAAGGACGAATTTGGACTTACTTATCTTTTTATAGCGCATGGCTTAAATGTAGTAAAGCATATTAGTGATCGTGTAGGTGTTATGTATTTAGGTAAGCTAATGGAGTTAACAGACAAGACTGATTTGTATAACAAACCAATGAATCCATATACACAGGCATTGTTATCTGCGATTCCATCTATTGATGTAACAAAGAAGAAGGAACGAATCGTATTAACGGGAGATGTACCAACTCCAATTGATCCGCCAGAAGGTTGTAGATTTGCTTCAAGATGTTTTAGAAAAATGGAAGGCTGCGATAAAGTCACACCTGTTTTAAGAGATGTTGGAAATGGACATATGGTGGCTTGCCAATTGTATGATAAAAAATAAATTGAAAGCAACAATGAGATAAATTAATTCGTTTCATAAATAAATTAAAAATCCGAATGAACTGGATTAACATCCAGAATCATTCGGATTTTTTTCGCTATTATTCGATGTTTTACGACCGCAAAAGTATCCAGCAAAGTGTCTACAAGCAGATACTTTGCTAAAACATATCATAAGTACTATTTACAAATGAAAATTAAATAGGCTATTATTTAGAGAAGAAAATTAATATTACAAAAAACGACATACTATTAGTAATAATTAGTAGAAATTAGTAGAAATTTAATGTTATAAGGGGAGAGAGGTAATGAAATGGTGGTTGATTCAACGTTTTTAGGTACAATATGTTTATTAGGATTTGTTATTGTGGTGGGGATTTTGATAGTTGTAATTCTGATTAATAGCAAATTAAATAAATTAATTCAAGAAACATCAAAAGTGAGTACAAACAAATGCATTACATCTTTAGAAATGAAGAACCATGTTGATATACAAAAATCTGCGTCAAGAATAGGAATTGTATTCTGTCGTAATTGTGCGAGTCAGTTTATGTCGGATAAAGACGCATGTCCAGTATGTGGTGAGAAAAGGCATTGAAATCAGTAAGAAAATAATGAAATGATTGCATTATGAAACATTATACGATAATCTAAATATAAGAAATTATAGTAACGGTTCAGTACCCGTAATTTTGCAAGCTATTCAGGTACTAAATCACATGTATATGTGATTTGTGTACATCAGGTTGTGACAACTATGAGGGAATTGAATAGTTGCAAATGATATGAAAATAGAATATGGGATGTGGAAAAATGTGAAAAGAGTATTTCTGGTAGAAGACGAAATTATAATGCGGGAAGGAATCAAGAATAACATAGATTGGGAACAAGAAGGATTCCAGTTTGTAGGAGAGGCTAGTGATGGGGAACTGGCATATCCAATGATTAAATCAACAAAGCCTGATATTTTAATTACCGATATTAAAATGCCTTTTATGGATGGTTTAGAACTAAGCCGAATGGTTAAAAAAGATTTTCCTAACATAAAAATAATAATTTTAAGTGGATATAGTGAATTTGATTATGCAAAACAGGCAATCAACATAGGTGTTACCGATTATCTTCTTAAACCAGTTTCATCATCAAAGCTGATAGAAGCAATTAAGAAAATCGGAGAGATGATTAATAAAGAAATGGAGGAACAACAGTTACTAGAAAAATATAAAAAGGAAATGGAAGAAAATGCAGAGCATGAAAAGCAAAGATTTTTTAATAAAATCATTAAAAATAAATTGTCTTTAGCAAAAGTGGTGGAAGATGGTAATAGAATTGGTGTAGATTTAATTGCTGGAGCATATAACGTTTTATTACTCAAAATAAACGCAAAAGAAAGCCCTTACGAATATTCGCAAAACCTAATTACAACTCTTCAGAAAATCAATAAACTTTTACAAAATAATCAAGATGTCATAAAGTTTGAATGTGATAATGAAATTTTAGCCATCATAATCAAAGCGGATACTGAAGAAAAAATAGATTTATTAATGAGTCACTACTGTAACCGTCTACGAGAGATTTTAGATAGCACAACGGATACGGAGTATTTTGGTGGTATTGGTAGAAAAGTTACAAGGATTAGCGAATTACAAGACTCTTATAATATAGCAAATAAAGCAGTTTCAGCTCGGTATTTTACAGAAATGAATCAGATTGTAAATGGTATGGAATTTTCTAAATTTAATCCATATAGTCACGAAGTGATAGATATGGAAGAAATTAATTCAGAAAAGATGAATCAATCTTTTATAAATAAATTTCTTAAAAATGGTACAAAAGATGAAATAGGAAGTTTTAGTAGTGAGTACTTTTTAAGTATTGGGTCTGTAAATATAAAGTCAATGCTATTTAGACAATATATTATCATGGATATTTATTTTTGTGTTACTGCATTTATGGAATCCATTGGATACTCTAAAACTAAAACAGTAGAAGAATTTGGTGATTTTAATAAATTAAATCAAATTATAGTATCCATTGAAAAAAGCAAAGAGTATGTTGAATTATTATTTTTTAAAGCACTCAACTTAAGAGATGCCATATCTATGAAGAAATATGAAGATACCGTCAAAATGGCATATGAATATATTCAGGAAAATTATGATAAAGACGATATATCGTTAAATACGGTTGCGGCTAGTGTTAATATAAGCCCAACTTATTTTAGTGCAATATTTAGTCAGGAAACGGGTCATACATTTATTGAATGTCTGACGCAGACAAGAATGAATAAAGCGAAAGAATTATTAATGTGCTCCAATATGAGAACCGCTGAAATAGGATATGAGGTAGGATATAAAGACTCCCATTATTTTAGTTATATATTCAAGAAGACGCAGTTATGTACGCCAAAAGAGTATAGGACAAGAGGAAGGAGTAACTGAATATGCCCAAAATAAGAAAGAACAAATTATCCTTGAATTTGAATAGAAAGTTGGGTTTATTTGCTTCTGTAATTATTATTCCTATGGTCATTTTAATTATATATCTTATTATTTCCATGATTAATTTCGGAAATGCTTACAATCAGATTGTTAGAAATATTACAGCAGCTAATACATATAATATTAACTTTAAAGAAGAAATAGATTATAGTATGTATCGAATTGTAATTGGATCGGCTGATTTTGATACAGCAAAGGATTCCACCGAAATAAGAGATCCTTATGAAATTATTGATGAAGCTAGAACTGTATTTGAGAATCTGTATGAAATCACAATTACGCCAGCTAATAAAACAAGAATTAAAATGCTTTTGAAAAATTTAGATACCTTAGAAGACCGGGTAAATGATATAAAAGAAAATCTTGGAGAAAAGGGAAAGTATGATGAGAATATATATTTATTAGATAAAAGTATCTATATACTCAGCGATATTATTCAAGAACATATTCAAAAGTATATATATTATGAAGCATCTAATTTCGAAACGATAAGACATGAATTGTCAACGCAACAAGAGAATGCTGTAAGAGTAAGCTTGTGTGCATTTTTTGTTATACTAATTAGTTCAATATTCATATCTATGGTTATTGTAAAAAGTGTTACAAAGCCAATCAAAGAATTGTGTGATATGACCGAAATAGTGGCAAAAGGAGACTTTACAAGGCGAGCCCCAATCGAATCGGATGATGAAATATCAGTACTTACAAATAGTTTTAATAATATGATACAGGAAATTGGTGAGTTGGTAGAAGATATCAAAACAGAACAAAAGAACTTACGTGTGACAGAATTAAAATTACTACAAGCTCAAATTAATCCACATTTTTTATATAATACATTGGATACTATTATTTGGCTTGCCGAAGGGAAACAAACAGACCAGGTAGTTGGCATGGTGACATCACTATCAGATTTTTTTAGAACGGTATTAAGTGAAGGAAGAGACTACATAACAATAGCAGAGGAAGAATCACATATTAGAAGTTATTTAGAGATACAACAAGTTCGCTATCGGGACATATTAGAGTACGAAATTAAAATTGATTCAGCTATCTACCAAAATACAATACTGAAATTAACGTTACAGCCTTTAGTAGAAAATGCCTTGTATCATGGTATTAAAAATAAACGTGGCAAAGGTAAAATTAGTGTAAGAGGAAGAGAAGAAAAGGGTGATATCTATTTTGAAGTAGAAGACAATGGGATTGGTATGTCAAAAGTTGATCTTATAAATATAAAAAAGAGAGTAAAAGGTGAGTTGGATAGCGTTGATCAAGGAGGATTTGGTCTTGCTAATGTGGATGAAAGAATACGCTTGAACTATGGGCAAAGATATGGGTTGGATTTCGAAAGTGTCGAGGGAGAGGGAACTAGAGTGATCATAGTATTACCTAAAGTATAGCTGAATGGTAAAATATCATACTTTATTCATAAAAAAACAGACATTATTACAGATGTTTGTTTTTTTGTTGAAATGTGTATAAGAAATACAACATATATAATAATATTCTATATATATTTTTATATAAAAATTGTATAGAATGAATATTGTAACTGGGAGGTAGCAAAAATTGACAGGAGGATTTAAAATATGAAAAAGAAATTTTTAAGTACACTTTTAAGTGTAGCAATGACGGCTGTAATGTTATTAGGATGTGGTAGTAGTTCAACAACAGCAGAACCTACAACAAGTACGACGACAGAAACAACAACAGAGGTGGCAGCTGATACGGCAACCCAAACACAAGATGCTAGTACTGATACGACAACAGATGATGCAGCAGCAAGTGACAATATTGTAGTTGGATTCTCACAAGTAGGAGCAGAGTCTGATTGGAGAACGGCTAATACAGCATCAATGAAAGCAACATTTACAGAAGAAAATGGATATACATTATTATTTGATGACGCACAACAAAAACAAGAAAATCAAATCAAAGCAGTTCGTAATTTTATACAGCAAGATGTAGACTACATAGTAATTGCACCTGTAACCGAAACTGGTTGGGATACAGTACTTAAAGAAGCTCAAGATGCAGGGATTCCAGTTATCATAGTTGACCGTATGGTTGATGTATCGGATGATTCATTATATGAAGCTTGGGTAGGATCGAATTTCCTTCAAGAAGGATATGACGCAGCAGATTGGTTGGCTGAATATTTAGATAAACAAGGAAGAGGCGCCGATGCAATTAATATTGTAACACTTCAAGGTACCATTGGTGCATCAGCCCAAATTGGAAGAACTAATGGTATAGAAGAAAAGATGGCAGAGCATACAAATTGGACAATGCTTGAAAGACAAACAGGTGAGTTTACACAGGCCAAAGGCCAAGAAGTTATGGAATCATTCTTAAAATCATATGATGATATTAATGTAGTAATTGCTGAAAATGATAATATGGCATTTGGTGCAATTGATGCAATCAAGGCAGCAGGTAAAACATGTGGTCCTGACGGAGATATCATTATCGTCTCATTTGATGCAGTTTCAGCAGCATTTGATTCTATGATTGCAGGAGATATGAATGTATCGGTTGAATGTAATCCTTTACATGGTCCTCGTGTAGCAGAATTAATTCAGAAGCTAGAAAAAGGCGAAGCAGTTGATAAAATTGCATATGTAGATGAAGGTGTATATCCAGCTGAAACAGCAGCAGCAAAAAAACCGACTCGTGAGTACTAAAATTAAATAGTAATATGTTAGGATGGAGAACTGGGAACAGTTCTCCATCCTAACATAAAGATAATTATGAAGGTTTGGAATAATTATGAATAAAGAAAGGGTGGGATTACATGGATCAAGGCGTTGTACTTACAATGAGGCATATCAATAAAACTTTTCCAGGAGTAATTGCCTTGGAAAATGTAGATTTTACATTACGAAGGGGTGAAATCCATGCGCTGATGGGCGAAAACGGTGCCGGTAAATCAACATTAATAAAAGTTCTAACTGGGGTTGAGGAATTTGAAACAGGAGAAATTAGAATAGAGGGTACCAAGGAGTTAATTATAAATAAATCACCACAAGAAGCTCAAAAAAAAGGCATAAGTACGGTATATCAAGAAGTTAATTTGTGTCCGAATCTATCAGTGGCAGAAAATTTATTTATTGGAAGAGAACCAAAACGTGCTGGAATGATTAATTGGAAATTAATGAACACTAAATCAAAAGAACTTTTAAAAAGTCTTCAAATTAATATTGATGTAACAAAGTCTTTAGAAAATTATTCCATTGCCATTCAACAAATGATTGCGATAGCAAGAGCGGTTGATATGTCGGCAAAGGTTTTGATATTAGATGAGCCTACTTCTTCCTTAGATGATAGTGAAGTTGAAAAACTATTTAAATTAATGAATAAATTAAAAGCAGATGGAGTGGGAATTATTTTTGTAACACATTATCTAGAGCAGGTATATGCGGTTTGTGATCATATTACTGTATTGCGAAACGGAGCACTCGTGGGCGAATATGAAGTAGAAAAACTTCCTCGAATACAACTTGTTGCGAAAATGATGGGAAAGGATTTTGATGATTTAGCAGCTATTAAAAAATCAGATGAGCAAAATACAGTGAAAGATGAAGTTATAATAGAGGCAAAAGGTCTCAGTCATTTAGGCACAATTAAACCATTTGATATAACAATACATAAAGGCGAAATAATTGGACTGACGGGACTACTTGGTTCAGGCCGCTCAGAGCTTGCAAGAAGCATTTATGGAGCAGATAAAGCAGATGGGGGGGAACTCTTTGTAAAAGGTCAAAAACTTGCAGTGGCGGCACCTATAGACGCAATGCAAAAGGGTATGGCATACCTACCAGAAAATAGAAAAGAAGAGGGTATTATATCAGATTTGTCGGTACGTGAAAATATTACAATTGCACTACAGGCCAAAAGAGGAATGTTTAAACCAATTAGTAAGAAAGAGCAGGAAGAATTTACCGATACATATATTCATTTATTGCAAATTAAAACAGCAGATAGAGAAACACCAATTAAACAGTTAAGTGGTGGTAATCAACAAAAGGTAATTCTTGGAAGGTGGCTTTTGACAAATCCAGATTTTCTTATATTAGACGAACCAACAAGAGGCATTGATATAGGTACAAAAACACAAATTCAAAAACTTGTTTTAGAACTTGCAAAAAAGGGTATGGCAGTTATGTTTATTTCATCAGAAATTGAAGAAATGATTCGTACTTGCAGTAAAATGGCTGTTTTAAGAGACGGCTACAAGGTAGGTGAATTACAAGAGAACGAATTATCGCAAGATTCAATCATGAAAGCAATTGCAGGAGGGGTAAAGAATGACTAAATTGAAGAAAATTACAAGTTATCGACTTTTTTTACCAATACTTTGTTTGATACTCGTGCTTTTGATTAATGTAATAAAAACACCAACATTTTTCCAAGTAAGCATGACAAATGGAGTATTATATGGATATATTATAGATGTTATTAATAGAGCAAGTGAGCTCGTTATTTTAGCAGTAGGAATGACACTTGTCGTTGCTTCTTCAGGGGGAACAGATATTTCAGTTGGGGCTGTTATGTCAGTATCAGCAGCAATTTGTTGCTTTATCTTATCAGCAGGCCAGCAAACAACAGATGCTTACCAGAATCCATATTTATTGGGTATCATAGTTGCTGTTGCAGTAGGTGTTATATGTGGATGCTGGAATGGCTTCTTAGTAGCTAAAATGAAAATTCAACCAATGGTAGCAACCTTAATATTATTTACAGCAGGCAGAGGAATTGCACAATTAATTACCAAAGGTCAAATTACTTATATTAGAGTAGAAAACTATAAATTATTAGGGGGAAATATACCAGGGATACCGCTACCAACTACAATATTTGTAGCAATATTAGTGGTAATCATTGCATATCTTATACTGAAAAAGACAGCACTTGGGCTATATATTCAGTCAGTTGGTATTAATGCAAAGGCATCAAGGGTAGTTGGATTAAAGTCTATGTTAATCATTTTTCTTACTTATGCTTTTTGTGGATTGTGTGCGGGAATTGCAGGACTAATAGCTTCCTCGCGTATCTATTCTGCTGATGCGAATAATATTGGTTTAAATATGGAATTAGATGCAATCCTAGCAGTAGCATTAGGTGGAAATAGTCTTGCTGGTGGTAAATTTTCAATATTAGGAAGTGTAATTGGTGCATATACCATTCAAGCTTTAACTACCACACTCTATGCAATGAGTGTTTCAGCGGATCAATTACCTGTGTATAAAGCAATTGTAGTAGTTATAATTGTTTCATTGCAATCCCCAGAATTTAATAAATTCATTCGAAATATGAAGGCAAAATTAGTAGAAGGTAAGGAAAGAGAGAAGGTGGCATAATGAAAAAAGGCAAATTAAAGCTGAATAGTAATACTTTTCTTCTTTTTATTACAATTGCATTATTTCTAATCATGTATGTTGCTGGAATGATTATATTTAAAGACAAAGGATTTACGAAGCTTCAAGTGTTTTTGAATTTATTTATATCAAATGCGGGACTTATTGTAGTAGCGGCTGGAATGACAATTATTATGATTACTGGTGGTATCGATATTTCGGTAGGTTCTGTAGTAGCACTTATCTGTATGATGCTTGCTTGGATGATGGAGAAAAAAAGCGTTGGAGCTGTTCCATCTGTGATAATTGTATTGGGGATTGGATTGGTATTTGGACTAGTGCAAGGTTTCTTGGTCGCGTACTTAAAATTACAGCCGTTTATCGTCACTTTAGCTGGTATGTTTTTTGCGAGAGGGATGACTGCAATCATTAGCCAAGAAATGCTCAGTATTAAAAATGAGGTATTTTTAAGTTGGGCAAATGCTAAAATATACCTTCCTTTCGGTGGAACTACTAATAAAAAGGGGATTTTGATGTACCCATACGTGTATCCTAGCGTAGTGATTGCATTATTAATCTTGCTTATTATATTTGTTATGTTAAAATATACAAAATTTGGACGTTCCATTTATGCAGTTGGTGGAAATGAGCAATCGGCCCTTTTAATGGGATTAAATGTAAGAAGGATAAAATTAAAAGCATATATTTTAAATGGTTTCTTATGTGCAATTGGAGGATTCTTGTTTTGTCTTAATACATCTGCAGGATTTGTGGAACAGGCAAAGGGCTTTGAAATGGAAGCAATTGCGTCCGCAGTTATTGGAGGAACTTTACTTACAGGGGGAGTTGGAAATGTAATTGGAAGTTTATTTGGAGTATTAATTAAGGGAACCATTGAAACGTTTATTACATTTCAAGGAACTTTATCATCTTGGTGGACAAAGATAACAATAGCAGCGTTACTTGCATTTTTTATCATATTACAAAGTCTATTTGCAAAGGCAAAGGAAAAAAACAAGTAATAAAAATCAGAATATTATTTATATATGTCATGATAGATGTGATTCATTAAATTGAATTAAGATAAACTAAAATTAAAGCAGGGTATGAATGATATGATTCCTCTAAAGTAGATACAGTAAATAAGCCAACCTACTTTGGAGAGATTATATCAATTTGTACTCTGTTTTGATTTGCGAATCGAATTATAAATAGATTTATACTGTTGTTGGTATATTTTGGAAAATGTCAATTATTGTGAAAAAGGGACAAAAAATTATTAAAAATCAGCAAAAGTATGTTAAAATAGAATAGTAATACAATTAATTATGTGCTATAGCACAAACAAACTTGTGCTACAAACTGTTGTTTTCCGAAAATATAATGATATAATGTGCTTAAACATAAACAAAATATATCTTAAGCAAAGGAGCTTGGTTAAAATGCCAAGCTCTTTTTGTTATTTGTAAGATAATTGAGAAGAGGAGCATTTAATATGAACGGACAAGAAATTAAAGAAACAACTAAAAAATATGTACTTCAGTCATGGAGCAAACAAAAGAATTTAAATCCAATTTCAGTTGAAAAAGCAGAAGGAATTTACTTATATGATTATGATGGAAATAGATATGCAGATATGTCATCACAGTTGGTTAATTTAAATGTTGGATTTGGTAATAAGGAAATTGCTGAGGCAATCAAAGAACAAGTGGATAAGTTCTGCTTTATGGCACCAAGTTATGCAGTGGAATCAAGAGCAACACTTGCAAAAATGATTGTAGAATTAATGCCAGATAATATAGGTAAGGTATTTTTTACAAATGCTGGAGCTGATGCAAACGAAAATGCAATTAAAATTGCAAGAATGTTTACAGGAAGAAATAAAGTAATGAGTCGTTATAGAAGTTATCATGGATCTTCCTTTGGTGCTGGAAACTTAACAGGTGAACCAAGAAGATTTCCATTAGAACCAGGGATTCCTGGATTTATAAAGTTTTTTGACCCATATATTTATCGTGAGGCAGTAGAATTTGAATCAGAAGAAGCGGCTACTAAGTTTTATCTTGCTAAATTAGAAGAACAGATTACCTACGAAGGCAGAGAGAGTATTGCAGCAATAGTACTAGAAACAATTACAGGATCTAATGGTGTTATTATTCCACCAACAGGCTATTTACCAGGTGTTCGTGCACTTTGTGATAAATATGGTATTATAATGATTTGTGATGAAGTTATGGCAGGTTGGGGTAGAACAGGTAAAATGTTCGCATTTGAAAACTTTGATGTAAAACCTGATTTGATTACTTTTGCAAAAGGCGTTACCTGTGGATATGTACCTTTGGGAGGTGTTGCAGTAAGTAGCCAAATTGCCAAATATTTTGATAAAAATTTATTATCTTGTGGACTTACTTATAGCGGACATCCACTTGCTTGTGCAGCGGGAGTAGCGTGTGTAGAATATTACAAGAGTTCTAACATTATTGAAAATGTAAATAAAGTAGGATTGGTTCTGGCAGAGTTATTAGAAGAAATGAAAGTAAAACATCCATGCGTGGGAGATGTTAGATACATTGGTTTATTCTCTGCTATTGAATTAGTTAAAAACAAAGAAAGCAAAGAGCCACTTGTAGAATATGGAAAAGATCCTCAAGGAATTATGGGCCAGCTTATTGGTAAACTAAAAGAAAAGAAATTTATGACGTATTCACATGAAAATATGTTATTTGTAAATCCACCATTAATTATTACTGAAGAGCAATTACGTGAAGAAATGATTAAAATGGATGAAGTACTGACAGAAGTGGATAAGGAATATATATGATACCACAAGGTACGTAACAATCCGTAGGTATCAGGGATCAAAATACCTGTTGATGCCGCAATCATATATAAGATTAGAGAGGAATGAAATAAATGTCAAATTTTACAGTACCAAAACATATTTTGATTGGAAAAGGTGCATTGCAGGAAGCAAAACCATACTTGAAATCATACGGAAAAAAGGCATTGATTGTTACCGGAAAGCATGTCGTTAAGTCAGATATGATGAAGGAATTAGTAGAAGTTTTGAAACAATGTGATATTCAGTATGAAATATTTGATGGAATTACAGGAGAGCCAACCGATCTTATGATTTGGGAAGGTATTAATACATATAAAAATACGGAATGTGAATTTTGTATTGGAATAGGTGGAGGAAGTCCACTGGATTCAGCAAAGGCGATTGCCGCTATGATTACTAATCTTGGTGAAATTGCAGATTATAATGGTAAATTGATAGAAAATGAAATTCCACCAGTGGTTGCTATTCCTACTACCGCAGGAACAGGTTCCGAAGCTACTAAATTTACGATTATAACGGATTCAAAAAAAGATATTAAAATGCTGTTAAAAGGAGATACTTTAATTCCAGCCCTTGCAATTGTTGATTATACATTTGGTTTATCGGCGCCAGCATCCATAACAGCTGCTACAGGACTCGATGCATTGACACATGCCATAGAAGCTTATACTTCAAAAAAGGCATTTGCTATGACAGACACCTTAGCAATTTCAGCGGTAAAAAGAATTATAAAATATTTGCCAATTGCTTTCCAAAACGGAAAAGATGAAAAAGCTCGAGAAGAACTTGCACTCGCAGCGTTAGAAGCGGGAATTTGTATTAACAACTCTAGTGTAACCTTAGTTCATGGTATGAGTAGACCGATTGGAGCATTATTTCATGTTCCGCATGGCATGTCAAATGCAATGTTATTAAAAGAATGTTTGACATTTGCAAAAGACGGTGTGTTGGATAAGTTTGCAATATTGGCAAGAGCAGTTGGTGTAGCAACTGAACAAGATTCAGATAGTTTGGCAGCAAATCATTTTCTACAAATCGTTGAGCAAGTTTGCCATGTTTGTGAAATTCCAAGCTTGAGGGAATATGGAATTGAAAAAGAAGCATTTTTCGATAAAATCGATAAAATGGCAAAAGATGCAGTCGATAGCGGAAGTCCTTCTAATACAGTGAAAGAAGTAACAGTTGAAGATTGTAAAGCAATTTACAAATTAGTATATTAATAATTGTAAAAATAAGTGGTATAATAGATAAAATAACGGCAAGGGAGCCAAACTATGGTTCGTTCTACGCCGTTATTTCTATTTTAAATGGAAAGTTCCTTGAACATCCTTTTTAAATAAAACATAATTTTTACATGGCACCTGTATGTGCGTTTAAATTGCACGAAATAAGTAAAGCATGGGAGGTTGTTAAAATGGAAGAGAAAAACAATATGGATATGGTAAATGAGGAAAAAAGAGAAGTTGAAATTAAAGTTAAAGATTTATGCATGTCGTTTAAAGACAACCAAGGGCAGGACATACAGGCATTAGATCATGTTAATTTAGATATAAAAAAAGGTGAATTTATTTCCTTAGTTGGACCATCTGGATGTGGTAAGACAACGCTACTTCGTATCGTTGCGGATTTACTAGAGCCTACTGCGGGTAGTGTTCGTATTAGCGGCATGACACCAAAGGAAATCAGATTACAGCAAAAGTTTGGAATTGTATTTCAAAGTCCAGTACTCTTTGAATGGCGTAGTGTCAAAAAAAATATTGAATTACCATTAGAAATTATGCATTATAGTAAAATGGATAGTTCCGAGCGTGCAGATAAAATGTTAGAGTTGGTAGGATTACAGAATTTTTCCAATCATTATCCACAACAATTGAGTGGTGGTATGCAGCAAAGAGTAGGTATAGCACGAGCATTTGCAATACGACCTGATATTTTATTGATGGATGAACCTTTTTCAGCTTTAGATGAATTTACAAAGGAAAAACTTCATGAAGATTTATTAAGAATCTGGAGTAAGACGAATAAAACCGTTATATTTGTTACACATAACATTTCAGAAGCTGTATTCTTGTCAGATCGTGTCTGTGTACTATCACCACATCCCGGAAGGTTATCAGCAATTGTTGATATCGACTTGCCTCGACCACGTACTTTAGATTTGCGTGATACACCAAAATTTACAGAACTCATATCAAAGGTTAGAAACAGTTTTGAAGGAGGAAGCCTATGATAAATCTTAAAAAAATTGCTTCCTCGAAAGTAATTGTTGTTTTAGTATGGGTATTAGGCTTAGTTGTGTTTTGGGAAATAGGTGCAGGTGTGGTAGCAGTAACAAAGCGTACCCCAGAAAATGTACTTCCCCATATTTATCAAATTATAGCAGCGATTTTTGATGATAAGATGGTGAGTAATAAGATGACTGCTACGGCAATAGTACTTACTAGTGCAAAGGCAACCCTATTACGTGCGGCTTGGGGGTTTATCATTGGATCGATCGCAGGGTTTATTTTAGCACTACTCATGAAAATTTCGGGTATTGTTGAGAAAACCATCTTTCCCTATCTAATGTTAATACAGATGATACCAATTCTTGGTATGGCTCCAATTGTATTAGCAATTACACATGACATTGGAATTAGCCGTATTATTATCGCGGCGATATTGACATTTTATCCAGTTGCTACCAATACCTTAGCCGGACTGAATTCAGTATCGAAAGAAAAGTATGAATTGATGTATTCTTATGCAGCTAAAAAGAGAACGATATATACAAAAGTTCTAATTCCATCTTGTATTCCTTATTTTTTTACGGGATTAAAGATTTCAGCCCCAATGGCAATTACAGCATCTATTTTAGTTGATACATTACAAGGGGATGGTGGACTTGGATGTATGCTTTCACAATCCTTAAAACATGCAATGAGTATTTATGTATTCTGGCTTATCGTATTCTTTAGTGCTTTAGTTGGAATCCTTAGTTGTTATTTTATGGGAATAATTGAACAATTTGTATCACCACAAAAAAGAATAGAACATAAAACAAAAAAGAAATAGGAGGCTTGGATATGATAAAGAGAAAAAAGAGCATTTTTAAACGAATGCAGGAAAATGAAAAAGTTCAGAAAATTTCAAGCATCCTGCTTCCAATAAGCTTTGGTGTTTTAATAGTAGTACTGTGGCAAACACAAGTGTTACATGCATGGTTGCATACGGATACATTTACACTTCCATTACCAACACGAATTATTTCAATTGTATTAGATAATATACCAAAGATTTTGAAAAATGCTGTTGCTACGGTCACCGTGTCTGTTTTTGGATTAACAGCTGGTTCCTTGATTGGATATGGTATAGCAGTATTGGGAACCTTTTTTCCAAAGTGGGGTGCAGGAGGATTGTCAATTGTAGGCGCATTTAATGCAATTCCAATTGTTGCACTTGCACCAGTTATGACAAATTGGACAAAAGATGTTAGTAAAGATGCAAATATAAGAAGTATGGTAGCAAAAATTCTTGTTGTTATGATTGTTTGTATTGCTTCTATGAGTATAAATGCATATCGAGGATTAACAGAGTTAAAACCATTTTCTATGGATTTGATGGATAGTTATGCAGCCTCAAGGGGTATGAAGTTTTTCAAATTACAATTGCCCAATAGTATACCTTATGTATTTACAGCATTACGTGTCAGTGTACCGGCAAGTGTTATTAGTGCCATTGTTAGTGAATATTTTGCAGAATATGTAATTGGAGTAGGGCGTCAGATACGAGAAAATATTGTGTTGGCACAATATTCTACCGCATGGGCTTATATTTCCGTAGCTTGTCTGATTGGAATTGTAATGTATGGAATATTAATGCTCTTTGAAAGTATTTTACTAAAGTATCGTAGGTAGGAACGGGAAATATAAAATTATTTCTTGTAAATATAAAACAACGACTTATGTAGGAATAAACCTGCAAGTCACAGCAATTAGGAGGAAAAATTTATGAAAAAAAAATCAACAAAATTAGTAACATTATTGTGTGTAACAGCGTTAACCGTATCATTATTCACAGCATGTGGTAGCAATGATAGTGCTGCAGATTCAACAACAGACAGTGCAAGCACGACTGAAACAGAAACTACTACAACAGACACAACCACAGATGCTACTGAGGCAGCAGCAGAACCTACAAGTATGTCAAATGAAGATATTATTGTTGCAGCAGCATCAGAAGGAAAAGTGGGTAACTGGGGTCTTGGAAATGAATATGAAATTCAAGCACTTTTAGCAAAATATGGTCAAGATACATCTTACCTTAGTCAAGCATTTGATATGGATGGATTTGATGACGATTCAATTTCACTTGCATCTGCAATGACTTATAATGAATTAGGTCTTGTTAAAAATGAGTACGATGGCGGATATTCATATGGAGATACCGTTGGAACAATTGATATGAATGAAGAGGGCGTTGCTATGCTTGAAGATAATATCTTTTGTACAAAAGCATTTGCAGAGGAAAATCCTAATACAGTAAAAGCATTTATTTATGCATCTATGAAAGGCTGGGCTTATGCATGTGCAAATCCAGAAGAAGCAGCTGAAATTGTATATAATAATGGATCTTCTGTTTCATCAGAACATCAAGCTTATATGGCAGAAGAAGTAAAGAAATTAGTAGAAACAGATATGAGTGGAAATGCAGTAACAGACCTTGGAAACATGGATGAGTCCGCAATGCTACAGACTCTAGATCTTGCGAAAAAGTATATCCAATTAGATGATTCAACAGCAGCAGACACATTGTCTACTTTAACATTAGATGATATAAGAGATGCATCTTATTGGGAAGCAGCAAATACATCAGAAGATGGTAAGTTCGATGTAGAAAAAACTAGCGTTTCCTTACAATTAAAATGGCTTCCACAAGCACAATTCATGGGTTACTATGTAGCATTAGACAAAGGATACTATACAGAAGCTGGACTTGATGTAAGTATTGTACCTGGTGGTGGTGATATTAGTGAAACAACAGCAGTAAACAATAAAACAGTAGATTTTGGTGTTACTTGGGTATCCAACTTGATTGCAGCAAATGCAGGCGGTATGCAACTGGAAGAAGTATCACAAGTTTACCAAAAATCAGGACTTGTACTAGTTTATAAGAACGATAACTTTAAATAACTTTAAATAAAATTAAAAGGTAAAACAAAACTTAGCACGGTGGTGATAAAAGCACCACCGTTGCTTAAACAATAGGTAACCGTTTAGTACCCCCCAAGCGATAGCGATGTTTTGCAAAGCAAAATCCCAAACTTCTTGCAACAAATATAAGGTATTGAATTTTATGTGCATCACATAGTGGTAACTACGAGGGTATTGAATAGTAACGAATTTCAAACCGAAAGGAATGGGGAAAATGGATTTACTAATTAAGAATGGAACGGTTGTTACAGCAAGTGAAATGTATCAAGCAGATGTGGCAGTAAAAGATGGGAAAATTGTAGCAATTGGAAAAGGTTTAGATATGATAGCAAAAAAGGTGGTTGATGCAACAGGTAAATTGGTACTTCCAGGGGCACTTGATGTACATACACATTTAGCAATGCCATTTGGAGGAACCGTATCAGCAGACAGTTATTTGGCAGGTACAAGAGCAGCAGCATGTGGTGGAGTTACAACTATTTTCGATTATCCGGTACAACGTTCAGGACAGACAATCATGGGATTGGTTAATTCAAAGAAAGAAGTATTAGAAGAGGAAGCATGTGTTGATTATGCGTTCCATTGTTGTATTACAGATTTAAATCATGGTGAAATATTGAAAGAAATGGAAACAGCTGTAAACGAAGGTATTACGAGTTTTAAATGTTTTCTTGTATATAAAAAAGAAGGAATGATGGTAGATGATGCTACGTTAGCAAGATTGCTTTTAAGAGCAAAAGAGTTAGGTGCTATGATTAACGTACATGCCGAAAATCCAGATTTGATAGATTTAAATATTGAAAATTTTTTATCAGAAGGTAAGACGAGTGCTTGGTATCATTACATGAGTAGACCTGAGTTTGTAGAGGCAGAGGCTGACAAGCGTGCAGTTCATTGGGCAACACATTTAGATGCACCAATCTATTTGGTTCATATGGCTGATAAAGAAGGACTGGAAGCTTGTATTAAAGCCAAAGAAGAAGGGCATAAGGTATTTGTAGAGACATGTCCTCAATATTTGGAATTTACCTGTGATGTTTATAAAAGAGAAGATGGACGAAATTTTGTATGTTCACCTCCAATGAAAGGACAAGAAAGTCAGGATGCATTGTGGAAGGCGTTGAAATTAGGAATGATTGATACCGTTGCTACCGATCATTGTCCATTCCAGAGTTATGAAAAAGATTGGGGAAAAGATGATTTTACGAAAATTCCAAATGGTTGTGCAGGCGTAGAAAATTTATATCCATATATGTTAGATGCAGCAAATAGCGGAAAAATATCATTTGAAAAAGCAGTTGAAGTATGTTCTACAAATCCAGCAAAGATTTTTGGCTGTGGTAGTAAAGGTTCAATTAGCATTGGAAAAGATGCAGACATTGTGTTATATGATAAAGGAAAAGATTTTACAATTAGTGTAAGCAATATGCATTCTGACTATGACCATACTATTTGGGAAGGAAAAAAACTTCATGGATATCCAGTTCAAACATACTTAAGAGGTAATCTTGTTTACGATAATGGTGCGTTTGTTGGAACCCCTGGTAATGGAAAATATATTAAACGTACAGCAACAAAATAATAGTATTGGGAATTAAAAATGTAAGAAGGAATAATCAAATAAAAAAGATGGAAGGAGGCGTATTTATGAATAAAGAAGATTTAGTAATGAGAACACAGGCAAGCAACTGTCTTTTATGTAATCAGGCTCCATGTACAGCTGCTTGCAATAAAGGAATAGCGGTAGACAAGATTCTTCGTTCGTTGCGTTTTGAAAATGAAAGAGGGGCACAAGCGTTACTTCCAACTGAAGTACCTTGTGTATCTTGTACGTCAAAAGATTGTATGCAAGCATGTAATCGAAGAAAAATAGATGAAACTATCCAAATTTCAAAGGTGATTGAATTATTAGGAAAAAGAAAAGAAGAATGTATAGTGTGTGCTACTTGTAATGAAGATACAGATTTAAACGTTATGCAAATAGATTTAACAACAGAAATTTGTGGTGTAACGTGTGAAAATCCATTTTTCCTTTCTTCCTCAGTCGTAGGAAGTAATTATGAAATGGTAGCAAAAGCATTTGATATGGGCTGGGCTGGCGTTGCATTTAAGACGGTAGGTATGTTTGTACCAGAAGAAGTTTCACCAAGATTTGAACAAATGAGAAAAGAAGTAGAGCCTTTTATTGGTTTTAAAAATATTGAACAAATATCGGATCATACGTTAGAAGAAAATTTAAGTTTTTTTCGGGAATTAAAGAAAAACTATCCTAGTAAGATTATAATAGCTTCTATTATGGGGCAGACAGTAGATGAATGGACAAAGCTCGCTAAGATGGTAGAAGAGGCAGGCGCAGATATTGTTGAGTGTAATTTCTCCTGTCCACATATGAGTGGAGATGGACTTGGTAGCGATGTTGGAACAAATGTCGATTTAGTTACAGAATACACAAAGGCAACAAGAAAAGGAACTCGCCTTCCAATTCTAGCTAAAATGACTCCAAACATCACAAATATGGAAATACCGGCGGTTGCTTCTATTGAAGCAGGGGCAGATGGTATTGCGGCTATCAATACAATTAAGAGTATAATGAATATTGATTTAAATACATTTGTATCAAGTCCTTGTGTGGATGGAAAATCATCCGTAGGTGGATATTCTGGAAAAGCGGTAAAACCAATAGCACTTCGATTTATACATGATATGAAGTTGAATGATAAATTAAAGGAAATTCCAATTAGTGGAATGGGTGGTATTGAAACTTGGCGAGATGCAGTAGAATTTATCGTACTTGGATGTTCTACCATACAAATAACAACTGCTGTAATGCAATATGGTTACAGAATTATTGACGATTTAATAGATGGAATTTCAAGATATATGAAGGAAGCTGGAATAGAAAACATTGCACAACTTATTGGTAATGCAATGCCAAATATTGTTTCGACAGATAGCTTGAATAGACATAGTATTTGTTTTCCGAAATTTGATAGAAATAAATGTGTAGCTTGTGGACGTTGCTATATTTCTTGTTACGATGGGGGACATCAGGCACTTCGACAAAACGAAAAATTTCAACCAATTATGGATGGTAAAAAATGTGTTGGTTGTCATCTATGCTTAACGGTTTGTCCTGTAGGCGCAATTACAGCTGGAACTAGAGTGGAAAAATTATAAGTAAATGAGAAAAGGATGGTGTTTATTATGTATTCATGCAGTTTAGAAAGAATGAGCGATAAAATAGAAACATTTTCAAAATTTGGTGAGGCAGGACACGGTGGAATTACAAGATATTCATTGTCTCCAGAAGCGATTCAAGCGAGAAATGAGTTTCGAAAAAGGATGGAGGCAATTGGTGCAATCATTGAAATAGATGATGTTGCTAACATGTATGCAACTATTCCAGGTACAGATTCAAATGCAAAAAGAATTGTAATGGCATCTCACTGTGATTCAGTGAAAAATGGTGGAAATTATGATGGTATATTAGGGGTTATGTCTGCTATGGAAGTTCTTGAAACGATTGCAGATTTAAAAATTGAACATAAACATCCGATTACGGCAATGATTTGGACAAATGAAGAAGGTTCACTTTATCCACCAGCAATGATGTCTTCTGGTATTGTTTGCTATGATTATTTACCAGAAACCATTCGTGGTAAATTTAAATTCGAAGATATGATGGCATCGAAAAGTATTTTAGATTCTACAAAAACCTTTGGAGAAGCACTTCAAAAATCAGGATTTCAGGGTGATAAGAAATACCGTATGAGTCCTGAGAATTACAAATATATGTTTGAAGTTCATATTGAACAAGGACCTATTTTAGAAGATGCAGGAAATGAAGTTGGTGTTGTCGATTGTGTACTTGGTATGTTTAATTATAGAATAAGATTTTATGGACAGACGGTTCATGCAGGAACATTCCCAATGCCAAAGAGAAAAGATGCTTTCTTTGCAGCATCACAGGCATTAGTTTATATTCATGAAGAAATTGATAAGTTACAGATTTCTGAACTTGTATACACAACAGGAGAAGTTGTTTGTCATCCATGTGTTCATACCTGTGTGCCGGATTACTTTGATTTTTCCTTTGATGCGAGACATGAAGATCCAGCGGTGTTAGAAAAAGTGTTAGCAATCGTTAAAAGTTGTGGTGATAAAGAATGGTCAGGATGTAAATGTGAAGTTGAAAAAGCATGGAATAGAGATACTGTTTATTGGGATGATAAACTTATTAGCTATGTAAAAGAATCAGCAGAGGAGCTTGGTGTAAAACATCAATACATTCATTCCGGTGCAGGACATGATGCTCAGTTTGCCTCCTATGTGGTTCCAACAACCATGATTTTTGTACAATCAAAAGACGGTCTATCACATTGTGAACCGGAGTATTCTACGCAAGAACATTGTACATCGGGAGCTAGCGTTATGCTAAATGCTGTTTTAAAAGCAGATGCTGAATAGAATAATTAAAGGTAACTATGAAGATACTGAATAGTCACAATTAAAGTTTGAATTTAGTGTAAGGTTGAGAGGATGTGAATCATATGCAGAATTATGTTATTACAATTGCTAGAGGATTTGGAAGCGGAGGAAAGTGGATTGCAACTAAGTTATCCCAAGAACTTGGAATACCTTGTTATGATAGACAACTTTTAACAATGGCTTCGGAACAAAGTGGAATAGATGAAAGTGTATTTGTTGAAGTAAATGAAAAACTCAGAGGAGGATATCTTACAAATTTATTAATGAAAGTACCATATAGTACAGTAATAGAAGCAACTGAAAAAGAATTTGTATCAAATATAAATTTATATAATATTCAAGCAGACATTATTCGGGAGTTAGCCAAGACAGAATCTTGCATTATAGTTGGGAAATGTGCGGATCATATTCTTAGAGATAGAAAAAATATAATTAGTATCTATGTCGAGGCACCGCGTGATTCATGTGTAGCTTCAATTGTGGAAAAAATGCATGTATCTGAAGAACATGCAAATAATTTGATTAAAAAAACAGACAAATACCGTTCAAATTATTATAAATATTATACAAAGGGTAAGATTTGGACAAATCCAATTAATTATGATTTGACTTTGAACACGGCAAGAATAGGAAGAGAAAATTGCATCGGTCTTATTAAAGATTATATAAATATTAAATTTCAAGATTAAAACTGTAACAAAGAAAGGGTTTTTATGTAAACACCTTCCGTTGTTACAAAGTAAGTAGAAAGGAAGGTATGTCATATGGCAATTACAGTTCAACGGTTGTGTGAAAAATCAAATTATCTATATGGCATGCGAGTCATAGCTGGAGAGAAGGGGATGAAAAACATCGTCCAGTGGGTACATGCAATTGAAGATTCAGATGCAAGTGAATTTCTACATGGTGGGGAGCTAATATTTACAACTGGAATTGCACATCAGGGAAATGAATGGTTACTACCGTTTATAAAAAAGTTAAAGGAAAAAGAAGTAACTGGTTTAGTTATTAATTTTGGACCATATATTTCAGAAGTATCTAAGGAAGTACAAGATTATTGTAGTGAAATTGCATTTCCATTATTAGAAGTTCCATGGAAAACTAGGCTTGTGGATATTACACGTGATTTTTGTAATCAGATAATTCAAAGTGAACAAAAAGAAGCCGATATAGGTAAAATTTTTGAAAATTTAGTTTTTTATCCACAAGATGTCGAAAAATATATTCCTACACTAGAACTCAATGATTTTACAAGACAGGCAAATTATTGTATTGTTGGAGTATTCGTAGAAATAGAGCAAGATAATGAAACGATTAGAGGTATTATTAAGCTTGAAATAGAACGTAGATTTTATTATTATAAAGAAAAAATCGGTTGTTTTACAAAGGGGCAGGAGGTTTTTTTTGTATTATGTGGTTATGAAAACACAGAAATAGAAGCAGTTATAGAGCAAATTCAACAAATGGAAATTTCTGATTCACGTATTAAAAAATTGTATATAGGAGTTGGCTCTAACAAAGTAAATTTGGAGGATTTATCTAAAAACTATAACAAAACACTATCTGTACTGCGCTTATCGATAGCAAAGAAAAATAGTCCACTCTTTTATGATCAATTTGGTATGAAAAAAATATTATTATCGGTGGAAGAAACTGATGTATTAGAAGATTATTATAAAAAAAAGTTAGGAAAGCTAGAAGTATATGATCGGGAACATGGTACTGATTATATTACGTTTCTGAAAAAATATTTAGAATTTGATGGTAGTGTGCAAAGATTAGCAGAAGATACCTTTGTGCATCGTAACACAGTCAATTATCAATTGAACAAAATCAAAAAAATATTGGGTTCTGAAATAGGAACATTAGAAGAACGCTTTGAGATAATGCTTAGCTATCAGATTAAGGATATTTTATAGATTAGAACAAATAGAAAGATAGGATAATTCTTATTTCATCTTATTTTATAGCGACCGTTTTATAACGTAATAGAGTAATGAATTAAAATCAGTGTATGTAATAAGTACGCTGATTTTTTTGTGCTTCTTATTCAATGATTGTAAAGATTGGACAAGATTATGCATAGGTTTAGGCAAATAAATGTGAATGAGATAAAGCAAAACATTCTCATTTAAAAGGAAAGTTCTACGAACTTCCCTTTTAGATAAAATTCACTACGTGCCAATATGCACAACCATGTGGAGAGGAAGTGTGTTGCTAATCAATCCATTCGGACGCAAAAGTGTTAGGACATGTCTTTTCGTAAAAGGGAAAAATATTTTGATAATTCACGTTGAAGAAGGCAGACAGCATTTTTAGGTTGACCTTTTTATTTTTTACGGTTAGAATAAATATTATAGGGTATAATTTAAAATATTTCTATAAATTATATTATAATAATTGAGATATAAGACAGGAGATTAGTGGAAAAATTTTTCACATCTCCTGTATGTGCGTATAAAACTGCACGGATGGAGGAAAGTGTGATAAAACATTCACATCTACCTATATGTGCATAAAGCTGCACGGATGGAGGAAAAAATGAAATTACTTTTTATATCCCTTGGTTGCGATAAGAATTTAGTCGACACTGAGGTTATGCTTGGAATACTCTCTAAGGGAGGTTTTGAGTTTACAGACGATGAAACACAAGCAGATGTTATTGTTGTTAATACATGTTGTTTTATCAATGATGCCAAAGAAGAGAGTATCAATACGCTCTTAGAGATGGCTGAATATAAAAAATCGGGAAGTTGCAAGGCGTTAATTGCAGCAGGATGTTTGGCACAAAGATATAAGCAAGAGATTCAAGATGAAATAAAAGAAGTAGATGCAATTCTTGGAACTACATCAATTGACAGTATATTAGAAGCAGTTAACTCAAGCCTAAAAGGTGAAAAGACGCAGACTTTTGATAATATTGACAGATTACCGTCACACAAAACGAATAGAGTAATAACTACGGGCGGATATTATGCACATTTAAAGATAGCAGAGGGCTGTGATAAACATTGTACGTACTGCATTATTCCAAAGATTAGAGGCGCCTATCGAAGTGTCCCAATGGAGGAGCTGATTGCAGAAGCCACAGAATTGGCAAAACAGGGTGTAAAAGAATTAATTTTAGTTGCTCAGGAAACAACCCTTTATGGTGAGGACTTATATGGTAAAAAAACATTACCTTCACTTCTGAAAGAACTTTGTAAAATAGCAGGAATCGATTGGATTCGTGTTCAATACTGCTATCCAGAAGAAATAACAGAGGAATTAATTAAAACGATTAAGACAGAACCTAAAATTTGTAATTATTTAGATCTACCAATTCAGCATGCAAATGATGAGATTTTAAAGAGAATGGGAAGAAGAACAAATAAGGCGCAACTTGTAGAGATTATTAATAAACTAAGAGATGAAATTCCTGATATGGCAATTAGAACAACATTAATAACCGGATTTCCAGGAGAAACACAAGAACAGCATGATGAACTTATGGATTTCATAGATGAAATGGAATTTGATCGTTTAGGCGTATTTACATATTCCCCAGAAGAAAATACTCCAGCAGCTCTAATGGAGGATCAAATAGACGAGGATGTGAAGGCAGAGCGACGTTCAGAATTAATGGAGCTTCAACAAGAAATTGTGTTTGATAAAGAAGATGAAATGGTTGGACGAGTATTAACGGTTATGATTGAAGGTAAAGTAGTAGATGAAAATGCATTCGTAGGAAGAACCTATAAAGATGCACCAAATGTTGATGGATATATTTTTGTTATTACAGAGGAAGAACTGGTTTCTGGTGATTTTGTAAAAGTAAAAGTAACAGGTGCAGTAGAATATGATTTGATAGGAGAGGTTGCAGATGAATTTACCAAATAAATTAACTATATTAAGGGTATTCATGATTCCGGTTTTTTTAATTTTTATGTTGACAGATGTAATGGGAACAAATGCAAAGTATATTGCGTTATTACTATTCTCGTTAGCTAGCTTTACAGATTTTTTAGATGGATATATTGCAAGAAAGCATAATCTGGTAACAAATTTCGGTAAGTTTATGGATCCACTTGCGGATAAACTTTTAGTAGGAGCAGCTATGATTGCGTTTGTTGAATTAGGTAAATTACCAGCATGGATTGTTATCACAATTATAAGTCGTGAATTTATTATAAGTGGTTTTCGATTGGTTGCTTCGGATAGCGGTGTTGTAATTGCTGCTAGCTATTGGGGTAAATTTAAAACAGTATCACAGATGATTATGATAATTTTATTGATTTTGGACTTTCAAAATAGTGCGTTCCTTTTATTAGAAGATATATTTATTTATGTAGCATTAATTTTAACGATTGTGTCATTAATCGATTATTTGTATAAGAACAAAAGTGTTCTTATTGAAGGAGGTAAATAAGTAGTGGTAGTTGAATTGATATCAGTTGGAACAGAAATTTTACTTGGCAATATAGTAAATACAAATGCGAGTTTTTTAGCAGAAAAATGTGCGGTCTTGGGTTTGTCGTTATACTACCAAACATCCGTGGGTGATAATGCACAGCGTTTAGAGGAAACGATTCAAACAGCCTTAAACCGTTGTGATGTGATTATTTTATCGGGAGGACTTGGTCCCACACAGGATGATTTGACCAAAGAAGTTGCCGCAAAGGTAATGGGAAGGGCCCTTGTTGTGGATGAACATTCCAAAGAAAGATTAGAGGAATATTTAAAAAAGAGTCAGGTTGAGATAATTACGGAGAATAATTGGAAGCAAGCATTAATTCCAGAGGGCGCCATTGCGGTGGATAATCAGAATGGAACAGCTCCAGGTGTTATTATTGAGGATAATGGGAAGTCACTTATTTTACTTCCAGGACCACCAGATGAATTAATACCAATGTTTATGAATGATATTTATTCCTATTTGAATAAGCTTCAGCCAGAAACAATTTATTCGCAAATGGTTAAAATTTGTGGTGTTGGTGAAAGTACAGTTGAGACAATGATTAAAGATATGATAGATGAGCAAACTAATCCAACCGTTGCTCCTTATGCTAAAATTGGGGAAGTTCATATCAGAGTAACGGCTAAAGCAAAGGATGAAGAGGAAGCAAAAAAAATCATTAAGCCAGTGGTGAAAGAATTAAAAGCTAGAATGGGTAAGAATGTGTACTCAACAAATGAAAACGAAACCTTGGAAGCTGCAGTAGTTCAATTGCTAGAAAAGAATAAACTTACAGTAACAACAGCAGAATCTTGTACAGGGGGCATGCTTGCGGCAAGACTGGTCAATGTTGCGGGTGTTTCAGAAGTATTTAGAGAAGGATTTATAACTTATTCAAATAAAGCCAAGCGTAAAATTTTGAGTGTTCAAAAAAGTACTCTTAAAAAATATGGTGCTGTAAGTGAAAAGACAGCTAAGGAAATGGCTAAGGGAGGCGTATTTGAGACTGGTTCTGATATTTGTGTAGCAATTACTGGAATCGCAGGTCCTGATGGCGGTACGCCAGAAAAACCAGCAGGGTTAGTATATATAGCTTGTTACATTAATGATAAAGTGACGGTTAAAGAATTTAATTTTAAAGGCAATCGTTATAAAGTTCGTGAACAAGCTACGGTGAAAGCATTAACTTTATTGAGAGAATGTATTCTTGATGTATATGTTAAATAGTAATACTTAAAGTTACAATTTAGCCATGCCATTTATAATGTGCCATAATATTTAGGTGTACCAATTATTTTTTGATTAAATTGTGTTTACATACATTTTTACGTATGCTATACTATATAAGTATGAGAAATTAGCCAATATTCAGAATCTGGACACTCCGACCTTTTTCTTAGTATATGGCGGTTCAAAAATAAGGAGGAAATTAAAATGATTTCAAAGGAAAAAAAAGACGAAGTAATCAAAGCTTATGCAAGAACAGAAGGAGATACAGGATCACCTGAAGTACAAGTTGCTATTTTAACTGCTAGAATTACGGAGTTAACTGAACATTTAAAAGTTAACCACAAAGATCATCATTCAAGAAGAGGACTTTTCAAAATGGTTGGTCAAAGAAGAGGATTACTTGCGTACTTAAAGAATTCTGATATTGAAAGATATCGTAATTTAATTGAGCGTTTAGGAATCAGAAAGTAATCTTTGCCAAATAATAAAATTTTGGGGCGGAGAAATCCGCCCTATATTTTCGTTTTAGAAAAGAAAAATGTAAGTTCATATTTATTGAAATCCTTTGGAGGATGTGCATCTAGAGAATAGAAAAGCATAATATTTCCATAAAGGGATAAATATTTGTATAAGAGAAGAACTCTTATAGTAATAAAGTGAAGGTAGAAGAATGTACCCGAGACCGCTGAAAAGCATATTTTTAGTAAAATTATTTTTAAAAGTGTGTTTTTCAGTAGTTTCGGTATCTTCTGCCACTATAAAAATTAAAGGAGATACAATATGTTTAAAAGTTTTTCAATGGAATTAGCTGGTAGAACGCTTACAATTGATATAGGTCGTGTAGCAGCTCAGGCAAATGGTGCAGTATTAATGCACTATGGTGAAACAGTAGTATTATCAACAGCAACAGCTTCAGAAAAGCCAAGAGGGGGAATTGATTTCTTTCCATTAAGTGTAGAATATGAAGAAAAATTATATTCAGTAGGAAAAATTCCAGGAGGATTTAATAAACGAGAGGGAAAAGCATCTGAAAACTCAGTTCTTACATCAAGAGTTATCGATAGACCGATGCGTCCATTGTTTCCAAAAGATTACAGAAATGATGTAACATTAAATAATCTAGTAATGTCAGTAGATCCTGATTGTAGTCCTGAATTGACCGCTATGTTAGGTTCAGCGATTGCAACAGCAATCTCAGATATTCCCTTTGATGGACCATGTGCAACAACACAGGTAGGTTTGGTGAATGGTGAATTTGTATTTAATCCAAATGCGGCTCAGAAAGCAACATCTGATTTACAGTTAACAGTAGCGTCAACAAGCGATAAAGTTATCATGATTGAAGCAGGTGCGAATGAAGTACCAGAAGATAAGATGATTGATGCTATTTTTGCAGCACATGCTGTGAATCAAGAAGTAATTAAATTTATCAATGCAATTGTAGTAGAATGTGGTAAGGCAAAACATTCATACGAGAGTTGTGCGATACCAGAAGAACTATTTGCATCAATGAAAGAAATTGTTACACCAGCAGAAATGGAAATAGCTGTTTTTACAGATGAAAAACAAGTAAGAGAAGAAAATATTAGAAATATTAGAGATAAAGTTGAAAAAGCGTTTGCAGATAAAGAAGAATGGTTACCATTAATTGGGGAAGCATTATATCAATATCAGAAAAAGACGGTTCGTAAGATGATTCTAAAGGATCACAAACGCCCAGATGGAAGAGCAATTGACCAAATCAGATCACTTGCCGCTGAAATTGATATTATTCCAAGAGTACATGGATCAGGCATGTTTACTCGTGGTCAAACACAGATTTGTACAATCACTACATTAGCACCATTGTCAGATGCACAGAGAATTGATGGCTTAGATGAAGCAGAGAAGACGAAGAGATATATGCATCATTATAACTTCCCATCTTATTCAGTAGGAGAAACAAGACCATCAAGAGGACCTGGACGTCGTGAAATAGGACATGGTTCTTTAGCAGAGAAAGCATTAATTCCAGTACTTCCAAGTGCAGAGGAATTTCCATATGCAATCAGAACGGTATCTGAGACATTCGAATCAAATGGATCAACATCACAGGCAAGTATTTGTGCGTCAACACTATCACTTATGGCTGCTGGTGTTCCAATAAAGAAACCTGTAGCTGGTATTTCTACTGGTTTAGTAACAGGAGATACGGATGATGATTACTTAGTGCTTACAGATATACAAGGACTTGAAGATTTCTTTGGTGATATGGACTTTAAAGTTGCAGGTACAAGAGATGGTATTACTGCGATTCAGATGGATATCAAAATTCATGGTTTAACAAGACCAATTATTGAAGAAGCAATTGTAAAAACAAAAGAAGCAAGAATGTTTATCTTAAATGAAGTTATGATTCCAGCAATTGCGAAACCAAGAACTGAAGTAGGTAGATATGCTCCTAAGATTATTCAAATTCAAGTTGATCCTACAAAAATAAGTGAAATCATTGGACAAAAAGGTAAGACTATTAATAAGATTATCGAAGAAACAGACGTTAAAATTGATATATCAGAGGATGGAAAAGTTTCTATCTGTGGTATTGAATCAGAAGGAATTGAAAGAGCAAAAGAAATTATCAAGGGAATAACAACTGATATTGAAGCAGGACAAGTTATTACTGGTAAGGTTGTTAGAATAATGCAGTTTGGTGCTTTTGTAGAATTAGCTCCAAATAAGGATGGTTTAGTTCATATTTCAAAACTTTCAAAGGAACGTGTAGATAAGGTTGAAGATGTTGTAAACATTGGAGATGTAGTTACAGTTAAAGTAATTGAAGTTGATAAAATGGGTAGAATCAATTTAAGTATTAAAGATATCGAGGAATAAAAATAAATTTATTTTTTATAAAAAATATATAATGATTATAAGAAGGGGTAACCGGAGACGTTTTGGTTGCCTCTTCTTTTGCTTATCTCAAAAGGTAACTACTCTTATTTAAATAAGTTACTCCATAAATACAAATTAAAATAGGTAAGTAAAGTATACATAAGCCAGTAACAGGTGTATAATCGGTTACATAAAAGTATCAAAATTTGATTTTATAACTTAAAAAGTACGAAAGAGGTATTAAGCATATGAACAAGGAAAGATTAAACAAAGTTTTAGTGCAATTAAAGGAAAATGAAACAGAACAAATGATCATAACAGATCCAGCTACTATATTTTATTTGACGGGTAAATGGGTAGACCCAGGAGAACGCCTATTAGCTTTGTATATTAATATCGAGGGAACGAATAGACTTTTTTTAAACGAATTATTTACTGTACCAGTGGATTTGGGTGTTGAGAAAGTGTGGTTTTCAGATATAGAGGATGGGGTATCACTGATTGCAAAAGTTACAGATTCCACTAAGACGCTTGGAATCGATAAAAATATGGCTGCAAGATTTTTATTAAGATTGATGGAATTAAATAGTGGTTCCACTTATATAAATGCATCAAAATATGTAGATGATGTTAGAGCATGTAAGGATGATGAGGAACAAAAATTTATGAAAACAGTATCTAAAATCAATGATATTGCAATGAAGGAGTTTAAAGGACTTATCAAATCAGGGATTACTGAAATGGAAATGGCAAGTCAAATGGAAGAAATATATAGGAACCTCGGGGCAGATGGCTTTTCCTTTGAACCATTAGTTGGATTTGGTAAAAATGCAGCAATTGGACACCATAGTGCAGGAAATGCAGTATTAAAAGAAGGGGATTGTGTGCTAGTTGATGTTGGATGTAAGAAGGATAATTATTGTGCAGACATGACAAGAACATTTTTCTATAAATCAGTAACCGAAGAACAAAAAAAAGTGTATGAGCTAGTTAAGAAAGCAAATGAAACGGCTGAAAATATGATTAAACCGGGAGTTCGTTTCTGTGATATTGATCAGGCGGCACGAACTATTATTAGTGAGGCAGGATATGGCGCAAAATTTACACATAGACTTGGACACTCAATTGGAATAGAAGTGCATGAATATGGAGATGTATCTTCTGCAAATGAGAATATGGTAAAAGAGGGAATGATATTTTCCATTGAGCCAGGTATTTATCTAGAGGACAACTTTGGAGTAAGAATTGAAGATTTAGTACTTGTGACAAAAGATGGGATGCAAAGACTTAATAATTATACGAAAGAACTTACTATTATAGAATAATAAGATGCACAATAGTTAGAGTTACTCGTTAGCGTGGGAAAAATAAAACGAATGGAGGAAACTATGTATTTAGCAGATTATCATATTCATACAAAATATTCGTTTGATGGATATGAAGAGATAGAGGATATTTGTAATAAAGCAATCAAACGTGGGATGAATGAAATTGCACTAACAGATCACATGGATATCTATACAGATAAACCTTATGGTCATATATTAGATTGCAATCAGCTATATAAGGATATAGAGAGAGTCCAGGAAAAATATCAAGGAAAATTAAAGATAAGAAAAGGAGTAGAACTTGGACAACCTCAGGTGAATTTGACAGAAAGTAAGAAATTTCTAGAAGAATATCAATTGGATTTCGTAATTGGTTCTATTCATAACATGCAAGGTGACATTGATGTAGGCGATTATGATTTTAGCCAGGTTGATTGTAGTGAAGTATATCAAGAGTATCTAAGGTGGTTGATGGAACTTGCTACAAACTATGATTTTGACGTTTTAGGGCATATTACTTATCCAATGAGGTACATGTATCAAAAGGAAAAGAAAAGGGTGGATTTAGGACCATTTGAGGAGCAATTACGTATTCTTTTTAAGAAGATGGTTGAACTTGGAAAAGGGATTGAAGTAAATACATCAGGATTATCTCAACCAATTAAAGAAACAATGCCTACACTTTCAATTGTTAAGATTTACAAGGAATGTGGTGGAGAGATTATTACGGTGGGTTCAGATGCACATAAGTTAGAACAGGTTTCATTAACAATAAAACAAGGCCAAGAAATAATAAAGGAGGCAGGTTTCCAATATATTACAACTTATGAGAAGAGAAAACCTATTTTTAAGGCAATATAATAGGAGTAAAGAAATTTTTGATTATAGAATAATTCGTTGGGTTTTCCCATAATATAAAAGCGATACTACAATTGTAGTATCGCTTTTAACAATAACGTCTTCATTTATGAATTTTTAGAGAATAGCCTCAATTCTTTTCATAGCTTCAATTGTGTTTTCTCTATTTCCAAAAGATGTAAGGCGAAAGAAGTTTTGACCATTTTTACCAAATCCAGCACCAGGAGTTCCAACTACCTGAACATTTTCTAGTAAATAATCGAATAACGCCCAAGATTCCATATTGTTCGGGCATTCAAACCAAATGTAAGGAGAGTTGACACCACCAAAAAAACGAATATTTTTCCTTGTTAAGCAGTCAGCAATGATTTTTGCATTTTCTTTATAATAGTTGATGTTCTCTTGAGATTGCGCCATGCCTTTTTCAGAAAAAGCGGCAGCAGCACCTTTTTGAACAATATAAGATACACCATTAAATTTAGTAGATTGTCTTCTGTTCCACATAGCATTAAGAGACATTTCATCACCTTTTGAAGAAGTAGATTTGAGCGCTTTTGGAACAACGGTATAGCCGCAACGTGTACCTGTGAACCCAGCTGTTTTAGACAAAGAACAAAATTCAATTGCACATTCTTTTGCACCTTCTATTGCAAAGATACTTCTTGGAAGATTTTCATCTGTTACAAACGCTTCATAAGCTGAATCAAATAAAATAATTGCGTTATTGGCAAGTGCATAATCAACCCATTCTTTTAATTGACTTTCATTGTAAGTCGCACCAGTTGGGTTATTTGGTGAACAAATATAAATAATATCTGCATGAACATTTTTATCAGGTAATGGTAAAAAATTATTTTCAGCATTCGCATCAATATATATAATTTTTCTTCCATCCATCGTATTGGTGTCTACGTAAACAGGATATACAGGATCTGGAACCATTATAATATTATCTTTATCAAATAAGTCGGTAATATTACCAGTATCACTTTTGGCACCATCAGAAATAAAGATTTCATCAGCCTCGATTGAAACTCCATTTGTAGCATAGTAATCTACAATAGCGTTACGAACAAAATCGTAACCTCTTTCAGGACCATATCCCTTAAATGTAGAAGAAGAAGCCATTGCATCTACTCCTTCATGAAGTGCGTCAATCATTGTACTTGCGATTGGAAGGGTAACATCACCAATTCCAAGACGAATAATCTTTTTATCTGGATTAGCAGTAACATAAGTTTCAACTCTATGAGCGATCTCCGAGAATAAATAACTTTCTTTTAGATTAAGGTAATTTTCATTTAATTTAGCCATATTAACTCCTTTACAAAACATATTTTTAGTTTAGTTTATGTTACCAAAAATAGTGTTCTTTGTCAAGACTACGCTTTTAAAGAACAAGTAAACATATAAGTATATTAGTATTACTATTAAGGTTCACATTAGTAACCGTTCAGCCATACCATTCATAATGTGCCAGAATATACAGATATGCCAATCAGTTTGTTAATAGACTGGGATATTATGTTGGTAATATAAACTTCAATCTTAAATAAAAGGCATTCTGTTTTATTTGTCAAGGACTAATATTTTTTTAATTTACAGCATAATAAGTATATACAAGCATTATAGTGAGCAGACTTTTATTAGAAAATAATTCTAGGAGGAATCTTACTATGGCGCTTAATAAGGTTGAAATATGTGGTGTAAATACATCGAAATTACCGTTGCTTAAAAATGATGAAAAAATTATTCTTTTTGAAAAAATTAAGCAGGGTGATGAATCTGCTAGGGAAACATATATTAAAGGAAATTTAAGATTAGTTTTAAGTGTAATTAAACGTTTTTCAAATAGCAATGAAAATGTGGATGATTTGTTTCAAATAGGATGCATCGGTTTAATTAAAGCAATCGATAATTTTGATTCAACATTAGATGTTAAATTTTCAACCTATGCAGTTCCTATGATAATAGGTGAGATAAGAAGATATTTAAGAGACAATAATTCAATAAGGGTAAGTAGATCACTTAGGGACACAGCATATAAAGCAATTTATGCTAAAGAGAGCTTGATTAAACGAAATTCAAAAGAACCAACAATTAATGAAATAGCATCAGAAATAGGAGTGAGCAAGGAAGATATTGCATTTGCACTAGATGCCATACAAAATCCAGTTAGTCTATATGAGCCAGTATATACAGAAGGAGGAGATACATTGTATGTAATGGATCAAATTAGTGATAAAAAGAATAAAGAAGAGAATTGGATAGAAGAAATATCGTTAAGTGAAGCAATGAAAAAATTAAATGAACGAGAGTGTTATATTGTAAAATTGAGATTTTTTGAAGGAAAAACTCAAATGGAGGTTGCAAGTGAAATTAATATTTCACAGGCACAAGTGTCAAGATTAGAAAAAAGTGCATTGAAAAACATGCGGAGTTATTTAAAAATGAAGTAAAATTGTAACTAGTTTAACGAAACAAAGGAGTTGCGGTAATGAACAAAATTAAAATTATATTAAGGGGAAGATATGGAATTGATCAATTAAATTTAACGTTGTTAATTATGGCATTGATTTTATGTATTATAACCGCATTTACAAATAATAATAAGTTATTAGTAGTATGTTGGATTCCCTTAAGTATATATGCATATAGAGCATTATCGAAGCAACATATTTTAAGATACAAAGAAAATATTTTTTATATGAAATTGCTAAATCCTTTTTTGAACCCAATATATTTGATATTAGGACGTATGAAAGATAAGGAACATAAATATTGTAACTGTCCTTCATGCAATCAAGTGATACGTGTTGAAAAACAGAAAGGAAAAAGTCGTATTTTTTGTCCAATATGTAAATCTGAATTTATTAAATAAAAGTAACTATTCAGTACCTTCATAGTTACAAATAAAATATCTATATGTTAACTTGTCGAGCCATTCTTTCGCTATAAATGCGAGGGAGTGGCTTTTTATAGGTCGAAAGTATAATATTTAAAATATTTTAGAAAAGTTGAAGACATAATTCATTTTAATTCGTTATAATATTATGAACAGATAAAAAGGAGGCGGATAAAATTAATAAACAAGAATATTTTGAATATCTGATTGATAACTATCAGAATCTCATTTATTCCATATGTTACAAGTCAATTGGAAATAACTTTGATGCTCAAGATTTGACCCAAGAAGTATTTTTATCCGCTTATAAAAAACTAGCTGATTTTGATAGAAATTATGAAAAGGCGTGGTTGGGTAAAATTGCGGCAAATAAATGTTTGGATTTTCTAAAACAATCAGGTAGGCGTATGATACCTACAGAAGATTCTTATTTTTTGACGATGAAGTCGAATGTTTCGTCACCAGAGGAATCTTATCTGATAACAGAATCAAAGCAACAAGTATATGGAGTATGTCAACAATTAAAGAGTCCTTATAAGGAAGTAGCACTAGAATATTATTATAATGAATTATCTGTTCAAGAAATATCAATTAACACAGGAAAGAATATAAAAACGTTACAAACACAAATATACCGAGCGAAAGCAATGATTAAGAAAATATTGGAGAGGAGTAAATAAATGCATATAGAAATAGAAGATTTAACCAAATTTCAAAAAGGTTTATTGGAACCTGAAAAACTTATTATGGTATTTGAACATATAGAAAAATGTAACTACTGTGCAGAACAGTTGATGAATTTGGAAGCAGAAGAAATCATACAGGCACCATCCTATTTGAAAGATAGAATCATAAAACGAACGCAGTTAATTGATGTAAAGGCGGAAGTTAAAATCAAGGAAACTTCAAAAAAAATTCAGTTGTTTTTATATGGCCTCAAGACAACAGCAGCAGTTTTGATGGCTTTGTTACTACTCTTTTCAGTAGGACAAATAAAAACGATGGATTACAGCAGTGAATATTTAAATAACACAAAAGTAACATCTAGTTTGAGTAATCAATTACAAGAAAAAAGTAACGATGTAGCAAGTATGATGAATCAACTTTCTAATCGAATCGTAAATGGAGGATTAAATCAATGACAAAGCAAAAAAAAGGCTTTTGGACTTTCATATTTTCATTTATACCAGGTGCTGGTGAGATGCATATGGGGTTTATGAAACAGGGGATTAGTATAATGGTAGTATTCTGGATGTGCATAGGGTTAGCATCATTTTTAAATATGGGACCACTTTTGTATGGATTACCATTATTATGGTTTTATAGTTTTTTCAATGTTCACAATTTAAGATCTCTAACGGAAGAAGAGTTTTATTCGATTGAAGATGAATATGCTTTCCGCTTAGATGAGGTTATATCAAATAAAAGGGACTTTGTAAAAAAACATCGTTATATTATTGCAATTGGATTGATTCTAGTGGGATGTTCTATTTTATGGGACAATTCATATCGCTTATTAGCGGATATACTTCCAAATTATTTTTCTGATATTATATATAGAATTGGAGATATGGTACCACAACTTGTATGGGGATTCGTAATCATTGGTATTGGAGTATCGATGGTGAGAGGCAAAAAAAAGGAGCTAGAGGATAATGAAGGAGCATAGAGTGGGAACTGTTACATTAGGGATTATGATGATTTTATTTGGAGTATTGTTTTTAATACACATGCTAATACCTGCGCTATCATATGATTTGATATATAGAATATGGCCAATTATGATAATAGCGTTAGGTGTAGAAGTTTTGTTAGCCAATAGAAAGAGTGAGAAAATAAGATTTGTATATGATAAGGGGGCAGTTTTTCTAATGATTATAATTTGCTTTTTTTCAATGTCAATGGCTACAATAGAGGTGCTGATTCATTTTTGATTCATTAGTTATAGGAATGAAGTTGATTTAATATAATAATACAAAGTAGTATTTGGTGGTTTTATGAGATTATGTGAATTAAAAGTGAAACAAGTCATCAATACATGTGATTGCAGAATACTTGGGTGTGTAGCAGATATTATATTTAATGAATGTACAGGTAAAATCACAGACTTAATTGTTCCGGGACCCGGAAGAATATGTGGCGTATTCGGTAGGGATACCGAGTATGTTATACCTTGGTGTTGTATTAAGTGCATTGGGCCTGAAATAATATTAGTAGAACTAAATGAAGAAGCGTGTAAAGCGCATAAAATACAAATGTAGAATAACAGGCTGGGTACTAGATCAGAGTATCCGGCCATTTTTATATTGATTATAAATCTACAAATTTCAAAGTTGTTGACCATAAATTAAAAGAATTAAGGATAACTAGAAATAAATCAAATATTACGTCCATTAGTAATTTATAGACTGCAAAATAAACAGATAACTTTAAGCGTAAAGCAAAATAGCTGAGGCTCTTGTTTTTAAGAGGAAAAAATGCTAAAATGCTTATTGTAGCATTTTTGAATGTGATCATATGGAGGAAAAATATTTTGAATAAAGTAGCAATAATAACAGACAGCAATAGTGGAATTACTCAGACTGAGGCCAAAGAATTAGGGGTATTTGTGCTACCAATGCCGTTTGCAATTGATGGAGATGAATATTTTGAAGACATTAATCTATCAAGTAACGATTTTTATGAAAAATTGGTTGCTGATGCAGATATTTCTACTTCGCAACCTTCTATAGATTCTATAACTAGTTTATGGGAGAAATTATTTAAGGAATATAATGAAATTGTGCATATCCCAATGTCAAGTGGACTTAGTGGATCGTGTAGCACTGCTACTATATTAACGCAGGATTATGAAGCAAGAGTGCAAGTGATTGATAACCAGAGAATATCGGTAACACAAAGGCAATCCGTGTTAGATGCATTAGAACTTGTTAATAGTGGTAAAACAGCAATCGAGATTAAAGAAATACTGGAAAGAAACAAGTTAGAGGCAAGTATATACATCATGGTGGATACGCTTAAATTCCTTAAAAAAGGTGGAAGAATAACGCCAGCTGCAGCAGCAATTGGAACTGTATTAAGACTGAAACCAGTTTTACAAATACAAGGTGAGAAGCTGGAATCATTTGCCAAAGCAAAGACGGTAAAACAAGCAAAATCAATGATGATTAACGCAATACATAATGATATAGAAACACGTTTTGGTGGTGTTGAGGCAATGGATGTCTATCTGCATATTGCACATACTAATAATTTGGAAGCGGCATTGAAATTGAAAGATGAGTTGCTACAAATATATCCAGATATGGCAATCTATATTGATGAGTTGTCACTAAGTGTTGCATGTCATATAGGACCAGGTTCCTTAGCTATAGCTGCAACTCGTAAAGTACATTTATAAAATGAAAAGATATGAATAATAGCCATTAAAAATTGCTGTTATTCATATCTTTTTATTTTAATAAGAAAGCTCTATGAACATCCCCACTAAATAACAGGAATTATTTTTCATAATGAGAACTTCGTGGAGCGAAAGCTTATTGCACCACAATCCACAAGCATGTTTATTTAAAATAGATTTGTCCATCCTAAACCTCAAACAGCTCATTAGCATAGCGAATAGATCCCATCGCGTCTTTTGAGTAGAAATCAGCACCAATCATATCTGCATAGGTTTGTGTAAGAACTGCGCCACCTACCATAACTTTGCTGTCGGGAAGAAATTCTTTTAATTGTTTGATTGTTATCTCCATGTTAGCCACTGTGGTTGTCATTAAGGCACTCAGTCCTATTAACCTAACATTATGATCGACGGCAGCCTGTACAATCACTTCAGGGGCAACATCTTTGCCTAAATCAATGACCTGAAAACTGTAATTTTCAAGAAGAACTTTGACGATATTCTTACCGATATCATGTATATCACCTTTTACCGTTGCAAGCACAATGGTTCCTTTGGAAGAGGATGCATCACCTTTTTGTGCGAGTACTTCCTTGATTGCATTAAAACCGGCTTTGGCAGCTTCCGCGCTCATCAAAAGTTGAGGAAGAAATATGGTTTTCTTTTCAAAGCCTTGTCCGACTATATCAAGTGCTGGAATCAAGTCTTCATCAATTAACGCCATAGGTGCTTTGGTTTCTAGCATCGCTTTAGCAGCGATATATGCGCTTTCAGATAAACCCTTTACAACAGCATCAAACAAAGATACTTCACCGGTTTGTGACGGCTTAGTAGCAATAGTGGCTTCTGATGAAGAAGAAAAATGATTGATGTAATCAATACACTGTGCATCACTGCCATTGAGTGCACAGTAAGAATAATATGCTTTCATCATTGTGTCACTGGAGGGATTAATAATTCCAGCACTTAAGCCATTAGAAAGTGCGATTGTAAAGAATGCAGTATTTACATTTTCGCGTTGAGGAAGTCCAAAAGATACATTAGAAACTCCTAAAACGGTGTGAATACCCATATCATGTCTAATATAATGCAGTGCATCTAAGGTGATTTTAGAATTTTCTTGGCCTGTACTTATGGTCATAGCTAAGGTATCAATCATTAAATCCTTTTTAGCAATCCCATATTTGGCGGCTTCTTTGACAATTTTTTGAGCAACTTCAATTCGACCTTCCATCGTTTCAGAAATACCAGATTCATCCAGTGCTAAGCAAACTACCATTCCACCATATTTTGCAACAAGTGGAAAAACAGCATCCATAGATTCTTGTTTCCCATTTACAGAGTTGATTAAAGGTTTTCCATTATAGATTCGCATTGCTTGTTCCATTGCATCAATATTAGACGTATCAATTTGAAGCGGTAAATCAATAATACTTTGAATGCTAGTAATCGTATTTTCCATCATGATGACTTCATCTATTTCAGGAAGTCCTACATTAACATCAAGAATATGAGCACCCTTTTCTTGTTGGGTTAAAGCTTCTTTTAGAATATATTCCAAATCATTATCGCGTAATGCTTGCTTGAATCTAGATTTTCCAGTTGGGTTGATTCGTTCCCCAATAATTTTAGGACGATCATTAAATTCTACTACGTGGCTATAGGATGAAATGACAGATAACTCTTTCTCTATTAGTTCCAGTGGTTTAATATCTTTACATAAGTCAACCATAGCTTTTATATGTGCAGGAGTTGTTCCACAGCATCCACCAATGATTGAAACGCCACTCTGTGCAATGCCTTTCATTAAAGTAGCAAACTCCTCGGCGTCTACCGTAAACATAGTCTGACCATCTACAACAACAGGAAGACCAGCGTTTGGATTGATGACAATTGGAAGGGAACACACTTTATGGAGTTCTGGCAAAAGCTTTTTCATTTGAATAGGACCAAGACCACAATTAAATCCGATTGCATCAACCTTTAATCCTTCCAAAAGAGCAGTAGCTGCAGCAACATCAGCTCCAGTTAGTAATTTTCCATTTTCATCAAAAATCATAGTTACAATAATTGGAAGGTTTGTATTTTCTTTCGCAGCTAAAACAGCAGCTTTCATTTCATAGGTATCGCTAATCGTTTCAATTAGACATAAATCAGCTCCGGCTTTTTCGCCAGCAATACACATTACTTTAAAAGCTTCATAAGCAGCTTCAAATTCTAAATCACCAAGTGGTTTTAATAATTTACCTAGAGGTGCGATATCAAGCGCAACATAAGCTTCTTTGCCGCATTGAGAAATAGCCTCTTTTGCAATATTAATTCCTTCGGTAACAATTTCCTCACATGTGTACGCGGTAGGATTAATCTTAAATGGGTTTGCTCCAAAGGTATTGGCCTTAATGATGTCGCAGCCTGCATTTAAATAGTCTTTATGGATTTCTAAAATAGTATCGCGTTTTGTTTTGTTCCAAAGTTCAGGTATTTCACCGGGCTTAAGTCCACTGCTTTGTAAAATGGTTCCCATAGCACCATCAAAGAAAAGCATTTGTCTACCTAGTTTATCTAAAAAGTTCATTGAAAGTTCCTCCATTATTGGTGAGTATGAAAAAGTGATTGAAGTGTTACTATAAAGCCTAAGCACAATAGTAATAGTTAAGCATTAGTTTCATCGTTTGTTCTGTATTCACAAGTTACTTTTGTACAAGATAGACATTTATTTTCGTTGCAGCCTTTATTTCTATTTTTGGAAAGTCCTATAATAGCAGTCACGCTTTTGGAAGGAATCATAAGGCAAGTATCGGTTAAAGAGATACCGATTCGTTTACTACATTCAAGAATATTAAAAAAATCTCGTTGATGTTCTAGTGATAAATCACCATAACCTGGACTAAATCTTGGACGAAGAAACAATCCACGTTTATTTGCATCTATCTGAATTTTTTCTTCCAAAGAATCGCAGAAAGTCTCGATGAGAGCAGCGCCAGCAGCTTGTATCACAGAAGCTTTTGCAAGGTTAGTGATAGAATAACGTTTCATTAAAGTATCAGCAGATGAACCAAGTGTTGCTGCGAAAATAATAGCACTGTCACAACCCTTCAGGTTTTTAACAAGATTTTTGCTCTTTATGATAATAGGTCCAAGTTCTACAGTAAAATCATCGAGTATGCGACAAGAAAATTCTTGATGTACACTTTTGGGATTGATTGATTGAAGTAACTCTTCGGATGCTTCGTCAATCAGACAGAGCAAATCATCGTCAATTACTTGACCCTTATAACCTAAATAACGTAAGGTTTCTTTTTTATTCACTTCCATAGTATTACCCTTTATAGATAGCAGAAAGATTATTCAGAATCTGACCTGCTATATCTGGTTTATTCATTGTATAAATATGAATATTATTTACACCATTTGCAATTAAGTCGATGATTTGTTCCGTTGCATAGGCTATTCCGGCTTGTTTCATAGCATCAGGATTGTCTTTGAATTTTTCCACAATTGCTTTGAAGCGAGGTGGAAGTGAAGTGCCAGATAAGGAACAGATTCGAGTAATTTGATTGCTATTGGTAACAGGCATAATTCCAGCAATTACAGGAATATCAATCCCTTTTCTTAATATTTTATAAAGGAAATTGTACAATATATTATTATCAAAAAACATTTGAGTGGTAATAAAGTCGCATCCAGCTGAAACTTTATTCTTTAGATTTAAAATGTCTTCTTCCAAAGAAGCTGCTTCGGGGTGACCTTCTGGATAACAAGCGCCACCAATACAAAAGTCTCCAAAATTTTTGATATCTTCAATTAATTCGCAAGCATAGTGATATTGATTTGGCAATGGGAAATCTGCATCGTTCGAAATATCACCACGTAGCGCTAAAATATTTTGAATATTATTGTTATAAAGCTCAGACAAAACAGAGTTTACCTTATCTTTGGTAGAGGAAGCGCACGTTAAGTGAGCAAGAGCGGTGATACCATTCACATTTTGTATTTCATTTGCAATATTAACCGTATGTTCACTTGTTCCACCACTTGCACCATAAGTAACACTCATAAAAGAAGGCGTTAGTTGAGCCATTTCTTTGACGATGTCATGGGCTTTATTTAGCGACGCGCCTTCCTTTGGTGGAAAGAGTTCACAACTTATCGTTACATTGTTTGAATTAAGCATTTCAGAAATTTTCATTTCAATTTTCCTTTATATTTATTTATTGTAAGTCTTTTTCAATTCTTTATTCGTAACCATTGCATATTTTCAGGTTACTGTTATTCCTTATTATAAATAATAAATCGCCAGTTGGCAATAACCATCTGACGATTTATTAAAAACGAACTATTTTTATGGTACAAGACAAAACCTATTTCTTTTGGAAACTGTTATAAAAACCAGACTTTATTTTGAATCAAGGTTAAATAATAAAGTTAAACTGATTTTTTTGAGTTTGTATTTCAAGTAGATCTGCTAGTGTGACATTATCAACAACATTATTAATTGCATCATTTAATCGTTTCCATAATTCTAATGTTGCACAATTATCATAACGATCACATTCACTAGCTTCCTCATCAATACAAGCGACAGGAGATAAACTTCCTTCCGTCAATCGCAAAATCATACCAGCCGTATATTCAGCAGGTAGCTTTGCAAGCTTATATCCACCGGATGCACCACGGATACTTTTTACATAACCAGCACGGCTAAGTATAGTAATGATTTGCTCTAAATATTTATCAGAAAGATCCTGACGTTTTGCAATATCCTTGATTTTGACGTATCCATCTTCTTCATACACGGCTAAATCAAGCATAAGTCTAAGAGCGTAACGCCCTTTTGTTGAAATTTTCATTTTATCACCTACATTTTTTTTGATGCAACAATCATTCTCATAGTGAAAGCATATTCAAAGATTGTTGCTCTTACAGTTAAATTGGTTTTGCAATTCTAATTATTTTATAAATATTATATGAATGATTAAATAAAGATCTCATCATTACCATTTTATTTATTTAATTGCAAATATATCTATATTACGTAATTATATACTAAATAAATTCCATAAGTCAAATAAAGTGTTAAACGGTACCCTTAAATGCTTCTTCAAGGTCAAATAATAAATCATCAATATGTTCGGTACCAATAGAGAGACGAATGGTATTTGGTTTGATACCAACACTTTTAAGTTCTTCTTCTGTTAATTGTGCATGAGTTGTAGTATATGGATGAATCACTAATGATTTTACATCTGCGACATTGGCAAGTAATGAAAAAATTTGTAATTTGTCAATAAAATCTTTTGTTTCCTGTTCGCTGCCTTTAAAATCAAAGGTAAATATTGCAATACCACCATTTGGAAAATATTTTTGGTAAAGTGTATTATATTTATTAGTTTCGATAGATGGATGATTTACAGCTTCCACTTTTGGATGATTTTTTAGAAAATCAACAATCTTTAAAGCATTTTCAACGTGTCGTTCCAATCGTAAAGAAAGAGTTTCCAAACCTTGTAAAAAGAGAAATGCATGTAATGGGGCTATAGTTGCACCCGTATCACGTAATAATAAAGCGCGAATGCTTGTAACGTAAGCAGCAGCTCCAACATCTTTAGCAAAACTAATTCCATGGTAGCTTGGATTCGGTTCTACGAGTGAAGGGAATTTTCCCGAAGCAATCCAATCAAATTTACCGCTATCAATAATAACACCACCAATTGCGGTTCCATGTCCACCAATGTATTTTGTTGCTGAATGAACAACAATATCAGCACCGTGTTCAATTGGTCTTAAGAGATATGGAGTTGCAAATGTATTATCAACAATAAGAGGAATTTTATGTGCATGAGCAATATTAGCTATTTTTTGAATATCAATTAAGTTTGCATTAGGATTACCAATACTTTCTATAAAGATTAGTTTTGTGTTATCTTGAATTGCATTTTCAAAACTATTCTCAACATCTGGGTCAACAAAAGTAGTGGAAATTCCAAAATCAGTAAAAGTATGTTCAAGTAAATTGTAAGAACCACCGTAAATATACTTAGACGCAACAATATGATCCCCAACATGAGCAAGATTTTGAAGGGCATACGTAACAGCGGCTGCACCAGAAGCAGTAGCCAAAGCTGCAATACCACCTTCGAGTGCTGCAATTCTTTTTTCAAATACATCTTCGGTTGGGTTAGTAAGACGTCCGTAAATATTACCAGCATCAGCGAGGCTGAAGCGAGCAGCAGCATGATCTGAATTTCTAAATACGTAAGATGAAGTTTGATAAATAGGAACAGCTCTGGCATCAGTTGCAGGATCAGGAGCTTCTTGTCCAACATGTAATTGTTTTGTTTCAAATTTTAAAGTTCTTTCATTCATAGTACTCATAGTAATTACCTCTTTTCTTTTCTTCAATATTGGGTATAATAGTTACATAAAAGATTATTTCAAATATCTTGAATGTCGATATTTCATATCAAGTAAGTATGAAATGAATATACAATATATTTTGCAATATGTCAATAGCTTTCATTTTCTATAAATTTAAAATAACTAACAGCAAATTTAGAATATCAAAATTCACTACTTAAGAGGAAAAGTATATTCTGATTTAGCAAATTTATAACAAAATCCATTTCATAGTTGACAACTAGGAAATGAAGTGGTATTATGCAGTTAGAATAAAACCTAGTACATTACTATGAAATAATAAGGAGGAACATAAATGAACAAAATTATATATTTAGATAATGCAGCAACAACACAATTAGACGAAGCGGTATTTAATGAAATGAAACCATATTTTATAGAACATTATGGGAACCCATCGAGTGTATACAGTATTGCTTCGGATACTAAAAAAGCAATTGATTTTGCTAGAGAAAGAGTGGCACAATCAATAGGAGCTAATAATTCCGAGATATATTTTACAAATGGTGGAACGGAAAGTGACAATTGGGCAATAAAAGGAATAGCAGAAAGCTATGAAAATAAAGGAAAACACATCATTACAACTAAAATAGAACATCATGCGATTCTACATACTTGTGAATATTTAGAAAAACGCGGATATGAAATAACCTATCTTGATGTAGATGAATTTGGATTTATTAATATAGAAGATTTAGAGAAAAGTATTAGAAGTGATACCATATTGATTAGCATTATGTTTGCTAATAATGAAATAGGAACCATAGAGCCAATTAAAGAAATTGGTGAAATAGCTAAGAAAAATAACATTATATTTCATACAGATGCAGTGCAGGCATTTGGCCATGTACCAATCAATGTGGACGAGATGAATATTGATTTATTAAGTGCAAGTGGTCATAAGATATATGGACCAAAAGGTGTAGGATTTCTATATGTAAGAAAAAGTGTTAAATTAAAATCATTTATACATGGTGGTGCACAGGAAAGACAAAGAAGAGCTGGTACTGAAAATGTTCCGGGTATTGTAGGCTTAGGTGCAGCGGCTAAAATTGCATTTGATAATATGGAAGAAAGATCAAAAAAAGAAGTAGAATTAAGAGATTATTTAATTGAAGAAATAGAGAAAAATTTTGAGTTTATTCGATTAAATGGAGATAGAACGAAAAGACTTCCTAACAACGTAAACTTTTGTTTTAGATTTATTGAAGGAGAAGCGTTATTGATTTCACTTGATATGGAAGGGATTTGTGCTTCAAGCGGTTCAGCTTGTACATCGGGGTCACTAGACCCGTCTCATGTATTGTTAGCAATTGGACTGCCACATGAAATAGCACATGGTTCACTAAGATTAACATTAAGTCATAACACAACAAAAGAAGAATTGGATTATGTAGTTGAACAATTAAAAGCAATTGTGAAAAGACTTAGAACTATGTCACCACTTTATGAAGATTTCTTGGTTACACAGAAATAAGATGATATGTAACAATTTGGTTGTAGAAAAACAGTAAGTCAAATGTAATAGGAAAAATATTGTGATTATAAAGTTTGATTTTCGACAGAGAAAACTCGTAATAATAAACTTAATACTTATAAGAAAGAGGCGATTTTATGTATACAGAGAAAGTAATGGATCATTTTAAAAACCCAAGGAATATGGGAGAGCTAGAAAATGCAAGTGGTGTTGGAACAGTGGGAAATGCAAAGTGTGGAGACATTATGAGAGTATATCTCAAAGTAAATGGCGATACCATTGAGGATGTTAAATTTAAAACATTTGGATGTGGAGCAGCGGTTGCTACAAGTAGTATGGCAACTGAATTAGTAAAAGGGAAAACAATACAAGAGGCTTTGTCCGTAACTAACAAGGCAGTTATGGAAGCATTAGACGGTTTGCCAGCAGTTAAAGTACATTGTTCCCTTTTAGCAGAAGAAGCAATTCATGCAGCACTTTGGGATTATGCTCAGAAACATGATATCACTATAGAAGGTTTAGAGAAGCCAAAAGAGGATATTGGAGATGAAGAGTAAGAAATAAATAGTGTTCAGTGATTTTATTTTTATCTTGCATGCATTAGTTTAAAATGGTATAATTTTTTCGTATGATTTATGACAATGGAATACATTGAAGTGTTCCATTGTACGAGAGAATGGAGTGTTAACAAGATGAAAAAAATTGAAGAATACGTAAGAGATATACCAAATTTTCCAGAAGAAGGTATTATTTTTAGAGATGTCACTTCAGTGTTACAAGATGCAGAAGGATTACAATTAGCGATTAATTCAATGCAAGATTTAATTGGAGATATAGAGTTTGATGCTATCATTGGACCAGAGTCTAGAGGCTTTATATTTGGTGTTCCAATTGCCTATAATCTTAAGAAGGCATTTATTCCTGTTAGAAAAAAGGGTAAACTTCCTTGTGAAACAATTGAGAAAGAATATAACTTAGAATATGGTACGGCTATCATTGAAATGCATAAAGATTCCATTAAAAAGGGCCAAAAAGTAGTTATTATAGATGATTTAATGGCTACCGGTGGAACGATAGAGGCGATTGTTTCTTTAATTGAAGAATTAGGTGGACAAGTAGTTAAAATTATTTTCCTTATGGAGCTTGAAGGATTAAAAGGTAGAGATAAGCTTGATGGATATAATATAGAATCCGTCATTCATTATGAAGGAAAATAGAGATAGAATCAGTTGACTTACAATTTAATAATCAAATTGGATTTGATAAAAATTGCATAGAATACTTTGTTTAAGAAGTGTGATATACTGAAAGAGATTGTTGAGTTATCAACAATCTCTTTCAGTATATCTAAGAAAGACTGCTAATGTAAAATAACAGCAGTCTTTTTACGATACAACAGGTATTGACAAATTTTTTGAATTTACTATTGCACATAAAGACAAAAAAAATTATAATAAGAATCAAATGTAAAGATTTAGATGGTGAATATATGTCGAAAGAACAAGGGAAGCAGATAATGGATAAATTGCAGGAAATGAATATGGATGAAAATAATATGAAAGCACCAGCAGATTTTACTAGCCCAGATATTTTATATAAAGAATTAATTGATAGCGTGAGAAAATATCATCCTTCAACGGATATATCTTTAATAGAGAAGGCATTTAATGTGGCAAATACTGCACACAACGGGCAGGTTCGAAAATCAGGTGAACCCTATATCATTCACCCTCTTTGTGTTGCAATCATACTAGCAGAACTTGAACTTGATAAAGAGACTATTGTTGCAGGGTTGCTTCATGATGTAGTAGAAGATACAATAATGACTACAGAAGAAATTACAATAGAATTTAGTGAAGAAGTTGCTTTGCTTGTTGACGGTGTTACTAAATTAGGTCAGTTGTCATATTCATTGGATAAAGTAGAAGTTCAGGCAGAGAATCTACGTAAAATGTTCTTGGCCATGGCAAAAGATATCCGCGTAATTCTTATTAAGCTTGCGGATCGACTTCATAATATGAGAACGCTTAAATATATGAAGGCAGAGAAGCAAAAAGAAAAAGCAAGAGAAACGATGGATATTTATGCTCCCATTGCCCAAAGACTAGGTATTTCTAAAATTAAAATCGAATTAGACGATTTATCATTAAAATATTTAGAGCCAGAAGTTTATTACGATTTAGTAGAAAAAATTAATTTGCGAAAAAGTGAAAGAGTACAGTTTGTTGAAGATATAGTAGAAGAAGTTAGAACCCAAGTATTAAATTCTGGTATTGAAGCTCAAATAGATGGACGTATTAAACATTTTTTCAGTATATATAAAAAAATGGTGAACCAAGATAAGACATTGGATCAGATTTATGATTTGTTTGCTGTTAGAATCATTGTTGAGACAGTAAAAGATTGCTATGCGGCTTTAGGCATTATACATGAATTGTATAAGCCTATTCCAGGACGATTTAAAGATTATATTGCTATGCCGAAGCCTAACATGTATCAATCGCTTCATACAACTTTGATCGGACCAAATGGGCAGCCATTTGAAATTCAGATAAGAACCTTTGAAATGCATAGAACGGCGGAATATGGTATTGCAGCCCATTGGAAATATAAAGAAGCTTCGGATGGTAAGCATGTAGAAGAACAAGAGGCAGCAAAGTTAAGCTGGCTGAGACAAATTCTTGAGTGGCAGAAAGATATGTCAGATAATAAAGAGTTCATGAGCTTACTAAAGAGTGACTTTGATATGTTCTCGGAAAATGTATACTGTTTTACTCCATCAGGAGATGTTAAGAACCTTCCCAATGGATCTACTCCAATTGATTTTGCATTCAGCATTCACAGCGCGGTTGGTAATAAAATGGTTGGAGCTAGAGTAAATGGTAAATTAGTAACCATTGATTATGTATTGCAAAATGGTGATAGAGTTGAGATATTAACTTCTCATAATTCAAAAGGCCCAAGTCGTGATTGGCTCAGTATTGTTAAGAGTACACAAGCAAAGAGCAAGATCAACCAGTGGTTTAAGAATGAACTAAAAGAGGACAATATCGTTAAAGGCAAAGAAATGCTCATTCAATACTGTAAAGCTAAGAGTATTTCACAAAATGAGATTATGAAACCGGAATATATGTCTATTATTATGCGTAAATACGGTTTTAAAGATTGGGAATCTGTTAATGCGGCAATTGGGCATGGCGGTTTAAAAGAAGGACAGGTTATTAATAAACTTGTTGAAGAATATGATAAAATTCATAAAAAAGAAATAACGGATGATAAAGTTCTTGCAAATATTTCGGAAAGCAAAGAAAAGATCCGAGTAGTTAAGTCAAAGGGCGGAATTGTCGTGAAGGGGATTCATGATGTAGCTGTACGTTTCTCAAAATGTTGTAGTCCAGTGCCAGGTGATGAGATAATAGGATTTATTACAAGAGGTAGAGGCGTTTCCATTCATAGAACAGACTGTGTTAATGTTATTAATATAGCAGATGCTGAGAGAGTTAGACTCATTGATGCAGAATGGCAGCAGTCTGAGAATTCATCAAATAATGAAATGTATACAGCTGAAATTATGATATTTGCAAACAATAGAACCGGAATTCTCGTTGATATATCTAAGATTTTCACAGAAACAAAAACAGATGTGACAACAATGAATTGCCGAACAAGCAAGCAAGGAACAGCAAGTATTTCAATTGCTTTTGAGATTCGTGGAATAGATGAATTAAATCGTATTATAGATAAATTACGTCGGGTAGAATCAATTCTAGATATCGAGAGAACAACTGGATGATGATAAAATTGCTAAGGAGGAAATAAAATGTCTATTATGGTGGAAAAAAAAACGTTGGGCAAGGTTAGTACAAATTGCTATTTTGTGTATAATGATGATACAAAAGAAGCGTTAATAGTAGACCCAGCGGCTGATGGCGCATATATTAAAAGTATATTGGAAGAAAAAGGTCTTACTCTTGTGGCAGTTTTACTGACACATGGTCATTTTGACCATATTATGGCAGCCCAATATTTGAAAGATAACTACCATATTCCAATTATGGCTCATGAACTTGAAAAAGAAGTACTAGAAAATGCGAATATTAATCTTTCGGGCTCAATGGGAGGCGGAGGAATTGAACTGAAGGCAGATCAGTTTCTTCAAGATGGAGACATTTTGAAACTGCTAGGTACTAAGATTACAGTGATATATACACCAGGTCATACAATTGGTGGTGTATGTTATTTGTTTGAAGAAGAAAAAATGCTATTTAGCGGAGATACCTTGTTTAAGGATACGGTAGGAAGGACAGATTTTCCAACAGGAAATATGTCAACTTTAATTAAGAGCATAAAAGATAAATTAAGTATATTAAGTGACAATGTGATAGTGTATCCAGGACATGAAGAGGAAACAAGCATTGGACGTGAAAGGAAATTTAACCCATATATAAGCTAGGCTAAATAAACGATTGGTAATGATTAAGATACTTCAAAATAAAAGAAACTTTGAATACGATATATATTCCCTTGTGAAAGCGTTTTATCCAAAAGAGGAAGTAACTACGATTATTAGTGAGGACAACAGGTTATTGGAAGCGGATAGCAATATGATTATATCTGTAACATATGAGCCTATGTCTGTGATCATTTGTATTTTGGGTGAAAATAATAAAAAGGTTAGTAATAAAGAGAATATTAATTTAGAAAATACAGTAGAAGCTAAGAATATATTAAAGCATTTATTATATGGTTTGATGAGCGAATTTACAGGTAGTGAACTGCCATGGGGAACGCTTACTGGAATTAGACCTACCAAAATTCCTGTTGCATTATTAGAACAAGGTAAAACGGAAGAAGAAGTAAGAAGTTATATGAAAGATACTTATCTTGCAACAGATTCAAAAATAGAGTTAAGTATTGATATTGCAAAGCGAGAAATAGAAGTTCTAAAAGATGTAGATTATAAAAATGGGTATAGTATTTATATTGGAATTCCATTTTGTCCAACTACATGTTTATACTGTTCTTTTACTTCATATCCAATTTCAAAGTGGGTTAATCGTGTGGATGAATATTTAGATGCCCTTTGTAAAGAAATAGATTTTACTGCCGACGCTTTTCAAGGCAAAATACTGAACACTCTATATATTGGTGGAGGTACACCAACCACACTGACAGCACAACAGTTAGATAGATTATTGACAAAGTTAGAAGATGTATTTGATTACTCAAATCTTAAAGAACTTACAGTGGAAGCAGGACGTCCAGATAGCGTTACACTTGAAAAGTTCCAAGTATTGAAAGCTCATAATGTATCTAGAATATCAATAAATCCTCAGACAATGAATCAGAGAACGTTAGATTTGATAGGAAGAAAGCATACAGTTGAACAAATTCGTAGTGCATATACCATGGCAAGAGATATCGGTTTTGACAATATTAATATGGATTTAATTGTAGGACTGCCAGATGAAGATATTGATGCTGTAAAATATACGATGGAAGAAATTGTAAAGCTAAATCCAGATAGCGTAACGGTTCATTCGCTAGCAATTAAGCGAGCAGCTAGGCTAAATATCTTTAAGGAACTCTATGAAAAAATGTCATTTACAAATAATAATGAAATTTTTCAACTCACAGCTGACTATATAAAAAAAATGGATGCAAACCCATATTATTTATACAGACAAAAAAACATGGCAGGTAATTTGGAAAATGTAGGGTATGCCAGAAAAGGCAAAGAAGGAATTTATAATATATTAATTATGGAAGAAAAGCAAACAATTATAGCGTTGGGAGCTGGTGCTTCTACAAAAATTGTATTTCCGGATGGATTTCGAATAGAACGCATTGAGAATGTAAAAGATGTTGATAATTATATTGAGCGTATTGAAGAAATGATACAACGTAAGAGAAGCTTTATAGAGTCAAATTTAGTAACTATTCATACAGTTGCAGAAAGCAAAGTGACAGAGTAGTCACCAAATTAATGGTAAGGAGACGATGATATAGTGGAAGTCTTAAGTATTTCGCCCCAAAATGAAGCGGTAATGAATGGTGACATGTATTATAATATAGTACATGGAATGTGTGTCAGCAATTTGGCATACAGAATTGGTAAGGAGTTACAGTTTGAGGAAGAACAATGTTATGAACTCGCACAAGCTGGCATGTTGCATGATATTGGAAAACTTAAATTATCTGGTTATTTGTATGGAAGAGATGAAGATACGTTAGAGATTGAGGAAATGAAGTATATAAGAATGCATTCTAAAATAAGTTATGATATACTAAAACATAAGGATTATTCAGAATTTATTTTAGAATCTATCCTATATCATCATGAGAATTTTGATGGTTCGGGTTATCCAGATAATATAAAAGGAGATGCAATTCCGTTAGGAGCAAGAATCATAAGAGTGTGCGATGTATTTGCTGCTCTTATATCAGATCGCCCATATCGAAGTGCATTTGACGTTGAAACTGCAATCGAGTTAATGATAGATGAAGTAAAGAATTTTGACATGAGAGTCTTTTTAGCATTTATGCAAGTGATTAATAGTGAAGACAGTGCTCAAATTTATGATTTTTGATAGATAACCTATAAATTAAACTATTGTGAGTAATGAATTACAATATAATGGAGGAGATTATTATGATTACACAGGCACCAAGAGGCGTACAAGATTGGTATGGCCCCAGCATGCATAAGAGAAGTGTTATTGAAAAATTGGCGAGAGAATTAGCTGAGACTTATAATATGAACGAGATTATTACGCCAGTATTTGAACATACCATATTGTTTCAACGAGGAGTCGGAGAAACAACAGATGTAGTTCAAAAAGAGATGTATACATTCCAAGACAAAGGTGATAGAAGTATCACACTGAAACCAGAAGGAACATCGCCTGTTATGAGAGCGTATCTAGAACACAGTATGTATGCAGAGCCAGCTCCGACAAAGTTATATTATGTTACGCCAGCTTTTCGCTATGAAAAACCACAGAGTGGCAGACTAAGACAACATCACCAATTTGGCGTTGAATTTGTAGGTTCTAAGTCGCCATTAGCAGAAGTAGAACTGATTACATTGATTACAACATTAATAAAAAAATTAGGATTAAAAGATGCAAAACTTCATATCAATAGCATTGGTTGTGCAAATTGCAGAAAAACATACAATGAAGCACTGCTTGCCTATTTAAAGCAACATGAAGAAAAATTATGCCCGACTTGTAAAGAGAGAATGCAAAAAAATCCTCTTCGTGTGATAGATTGTAAAGTAGAAACTTGCAAAGAAATAGTGAAAGATGCACCAAGAACAATTGATTATTTAGATGAAGAATGTAAAGATCATTGGGAAGAATTGCAATTTTTATTAAATGAATTAAATATTCCATATGAAATTGATACAGAAATAGTTCGTGGACTTGATTACTACACAAAGACTGTATTTGAATTTGTTAATTCAGAAGGTTTCACCTTATGCGGTGGCGGAAGATATGATGGTCTAATTCATGAAATAGATGGGAAATTAGATATTCCCTCTGTCGGATTTGGTATGGGAATTGAGCGAATTATCTATTTCTTGGAAAAAGAAGGTGTAGAATTAGAGCCTAAGAAACCAATTCAACTATATGTTGGTATATTGGGTAAAGAAGCAAAAGCAAAGGCATATAAGCTAGTGAATGAAGTCAGAAGCAATAACCTGATTGTTGAGACAGATTATATGGATAGAAGTGTGAAAGCACAGATGAAGTATGCAAATAAACTTGGGGCTAGATACACCGTTATTATCGGAAGCCAAGAATTAGAAGACAACAAAGCAAATGTGAAAGATATGGACAATGGTGAGCAGGTAGAGCTTGCACTTGATAAGATTGCGGAGTATATTAGTAAGAATAAGTAATTATGTGATTACAATTTTTGTTCTAATAGTTTGAATACAGTGTCACACAGATATGGAGGAAATTATGGCAGAATCAATGAAAGGGTTACATAGAACCCACAGATGTACAGAGTTAACGAGTGAGAATATTGGAGAAGAAGTTACCGTAATGGGATGGGTACAAAAAAGCAGAAATAAAGGTGGAATTATTTTTGTGGATTTACGCGATCGTTCTGGGCTATTACAGATTATATTTGAAGAATCAGATGTCATGGCAGAGGGATTTGCAAAAGCAGAGAAGCTTAGAAGTGAATTTGTAGTTGCAATCGTTGGAAAAGTAAATGCTCGTTCGGGTGGTATCAATGAGAATCTTGCAACTGGTAATATTGAAGTTAGAGCAACCGAACTTAGAATACTTTCAGAATCACAGACACCTCCATTTCCAATTGAAGAAGGTTCTAAGACAAAAGAAGAACTGAGATTAAAATATAGATATTTAGATTTAAGAAGACCGGATTTACAGAGAAATATAATGTTGAGAAGTAAAGCAGCTACAGTGATACGTACTTTCTTAGCAGAAGAAGGTTTTTTGGAAATTGAAACACCAATATTGCAAAAGAGTACACCAGAAGGAGCAAGAGATTATTTAGTTCCAAGTCGTGTACATCCAGGAAACTTTTATGCATTACCACAATCACCTCAATTATTCAAACAACTTTTAATGTGCTCAGGATATGATAGATATTTCCAAATAGCGAAATGTTTTAGAGATGAAGATTTAAGAGCAGATAGACAGCCAGAATTTACACAGGTAGATATGGAATTATCTTTTGTTGAAATAGATGATGTTCTTGACGTGAATGAGAGACTATTAAATAAATTGTTTAAAGAAACAATTGGAATTGATGTGAAATTACCAATTCAACGAATGACATGGCAAGAGGCTATGGATCGTTATGGTTCAGATAAACCAGATACACGTTTTGGTATGGAACTAAAAGACGTATCCGATGTGGTGAAATCTTGTGGCTTTAGCGTATTTACGGATGCGTTAGAGAATAATGGTACCGTTAGAGGAATCAATGCCAAAGGGCAGGGAGATATGCCACGTAAGAAGATTGACGCGTTAGTTACATTTGCAAAGGGATTTGGCGCAAAGGGACTTGCTTATATTGCAATTGGCGAAGATGGAACCTACAAATCTTCTTTTTCAAAATTCATGACAGAGGACGAGCTGAAAGCTCTAGTTGTAGCTATGGAAGGTGAAAAGGGTGACTTATTATTATTTGCAGCAGATAAGAATAAAGTTGTTTATGATGTGTTAGGAAATCTACGTCTGGAACTTGCTAGAAACTTAAATTTATTGGACAAAGATCAATATAATTTCTTATGGGTTACGGAATTTCCATTGTTTGAATGGTCAGATGAGCAAAACAGATTATTAGCAATGCACCATCCATTTACAATGCCTATGGAAGAGGATTTAGACTTGCTAGATACGAATCCAGCAGCAGTTCGTGCAAAAGCATATGATATTGTTTTAAATGGAACCGAACTTGGTGGAGGAAGTATTAGAATATTCCAAGATGATGTTCAGGAAAAAATGCTTGAATTACTTGGGTTTACTAAAGAAGAAGCTTATAAGCAGTTTGGATTCTTATTAAATGCTTTTAAGTACGGAGTGCCACCACATGCAGGACTTGCATATGGACTTGATCGTCTTATTATGCTTATGGCCAAGGAAGATAGTATTAGAGATGTAATTGCATTTCCAAAAATTAAAGATGCATCTTGCCTAATGTCTGATGCTCCAAATTCTGTAGATACAAAACAGTTAGAAGAACTTGAAATAGCACTTGCATTAAAAGATAAGACAGAAAAGAAAATTAGTGAATAGAATGTAATAAAAAAGAAAGCGTATCTTGCGCTTTCTTTTTTATTACATAGGAAAGGGTTGTTAACTTCCCTATTAATTAAAAGGCACTACGTGGAGAAGAAGTGCATTGCTAAGCAATCCACTCATTATAAAAAGGGAATAAGTTAGAAAACTAAAATTTTTATTTCATGTGCATCGCGTAGCGGTAAGAGTGAAGGTACTGAATAGATACCATATATATTTATATGTAATGATTGATTTTTAAAAATAAAATGATAAAAACAGTAAATTCTATTACAATAATAGTAGGGATACCCACCACAAAGGTATGGTGTTTGGTTTTGTGATGGAAGGTGTACATTCCCATACTAGAACCAATACTTCCTCCGAGAAAGGCAATCATAAATAGAGTTTTTTCGGGAATTCGCCAAAGATGATTTTTAGCTTTGTGTTTATCAATGCCCATTGAGAAAAATCCTAACATATTGATTAGAAGTAGATATATCGCAAAAATATAAATGAAAGTAGTCATTAAGTAATCTCCTTATAATTAAATTACTGAAACAAAGTCACCAATCGTTAAAAATGATTTAAAAATTGGGTTGAGAATGTATTCAAAAAACAGTTGAAAAATATATTCAATAAATACGTTAAAAATACATTACGAAATTATAACATACAATTGTAAGTAAGTTAAGTATGTGATAAAATTAAGTAACTCTTGAATTCATGACAAGTGGATATTGTTTGCATTTGATATCCATTTATCTAGTAATATTCTAATAGGCATTTCTGCCGTAATTTCAAGAAAGTAAGGAATAATAACAGCGAAATAGAGGTGATGCTTATTGAAAGTAAATTTTATATGCAAAAAATATTGACATTTGAGCAAATGTATACTAATATTATAAATATGAAAACGAACATAAGTTCGTGCGAAGGAGATCGTTATGGTTAAAGAAGATAAATCAAAAGCATTGGAAGCAGCATTAGCTAATATTGAGAAACAGTTTGGTAAAGGTTCTGTTATGAAACTTGGTGATGCAGGAACTCATATGAACGTAGAGACAGTTCCAACTGGTTCTTTAAGCCTGGATATAGCACTTGGTTTAGGTGGAATTCCAAGAGGAAGAGTAGTAGAAGTATATGGACCTGAATCCAGTGGTAAGACGACAGTTGCCCTACATATGGTTGCTGAGATACAAAAAAGAGGAGGCATTGCTGGATTTATTGATGCAGAACATGCATTAGATCCTGCATATGCGAAGCATATAGGTGTTGATATTGATAATCTTTATATATCACAGCCAGATAACGGTGAGCAAGCATTAGAGATTACAGAGACAATGGTGCGATCAGGCGCTATTGATATAGTAATAGTGGATTCAGTTGCGGCATTAGTACCTAAGGCTGAAATAGATGGTGATATGGGTGATTCACATATGGGACTTCATGCAAGACTTATGTCACAGGCACTCAGGAAGCTGACAGCAGTTATTAGTAAATCAAACTGTATTGTTATTTTTATCAATCAACTTCGAGAGAAGGTTGGAGTTATGTTTGGAAGTCCGGAGACTACAACTGGTGGTAGAGCATTGAAATTCTATTCATCGATAAGACTTGATGTTAGAAGAATTGAAGCGATAAAGCAAAGCGGCGAAGTAATTGGTAACAGAACAAGAGTTAAAGTAGTTAAGAATAAGATAGCACCACCTTTTAAGGAAGCGGAATTTGATATCATGTTTGGTCATGGAATTTCAAGAGAAGGCGATGTACTAGATTTAGCAGCCATAATTGGTGTAATTAATAAAAGTGGTGCATGGTATGCGTACGAAGGAGATAAGATTGGACAAGGTCGTGAGAATGCCAAGATTTTCCTAAGAGAGCATAAAGAGATTATGGATGAAGTAGAACTTAAAGTGAGAGAACAATATGGTCTTAGCGAAGCAGGCAGTCCCAAAGCATCTAAAGGGAAAGTAAAGGAAGCGGTCAAGGAAGAGGTTAAAGAAGAGGTCAAGGAAGAGCTTAAAGAAGAGGGAAATTAATGTTAGTTACGGCACTAGAGGAATATACCAAGGGAAGGTATAAAATATATTTAGATGAGCAGTTCGCGTTTGTATTATACAAAGGCGAACTGCGCCGTTTTAAAATGAAAATAGATTCTGAATTAACAGAATCTGAATATGAAGAAATAATAAATGATATTATTCTAAAACGTGCGAAGCGACGAACCTTATATTTGCTAAAGGATATGGATCGAACAGAACAACAAGTTAGAAATAAACTAAAAGAAGGATTTTATCCAGAGGACATTATAAATTATGCAATTGAATATGCTAAAGGGTACCATTATATAAATGATGAGAATTATGCACGAAGGTATGTTGAATATAAGAGATCAACAAAGAGTAGAATGGCAATTGCTTTAGATCTTAGGAATAAAGGAATAACAAAAGAAATAATTGACCAAGTATATGAAGAATCAAATATTATTGACGATGAGGCAATTGTAAAATTAATTAAGAAAAAACGTGTTGATGTGAATGAAGCAGATAAAGATCAACTTAGAAAATTATATATGTATTTATGTAGAAAAGGGTTTCGATATGAAGATATAGATAACGCAATAGCAAGAATGAAGGAAGAATCAACAGTATAAATATACAAAAATCAGAATAAATAGTCGGTTCGTGGAACATTGCTATTTAGCTTGAAGAATTCATAACAACGATTATACACAGAAATTATGCATTTTGCATAAATTCATACTTGAAAGTCTCGGATTTCTGTGACCTATACTTATAAAAAACACGTAATATTCATAATGACTGAATAATAATCCTAGTACTTCCCTTAAATCATAAAAAAAGACGTGTCTACTTGACATAATGTATAAAACAGTATAAAATTTAATTATTGTATTTTGTACAATGAAAATTAAATAAGGAGGTGCTCCTGTGTCAATAGTTGGTATTATAATAGTTGCTGGAATCACGCTTATTATAGCTGTTCCTATTACTTGCATCACTGCTATTTCCTATAGAAAAAATATTGTTGAAAAAAAATTAGGAGATGCGGACGAAAAGGCAAGAGAAATAATAGATGAAGCCATTAAGACTGCGGAAACAAAGAAACGTGAAGCGTTACTTGAGGCCAAGGAAGAGTCACTCAAGACAAAGAACGAGCTCGAAAGAGAAGCAAAAGAGAGAAGAGCGGAAATACAGCGTTATGAGAGACGTGTTTTATCGAAAGAGGAATCTCTTGATAAAAAGACTGAAGCCATTGAACGGAAAGAAGCTGGATTTACAATCAAAGAAGAAGCATTAAGTAAGAAAAAGCAAGAAATTGTAGAAATTCATGAAAAAAGGGTACAGGAACTAGAAAGAATCTCTGGACTTACCTCCGAACAGGCAAAAGAATATCTTTTGAAAACAGTTGAAGATGAAGTGAAACATGATACTGCTAAGCTAATTAAAGAATTAGAGAGCAGAGCGAAAGAAGAAGCAAACAAAAAAGCGAAAGAATATGTAGTTACAGCAATACAGAAATGTGCTGCTGATCATGTAGCTGAAACTACGATATCTGTAGTTCAACTTCCGAATGATGAAATGAAAGGTAGAATTATAGGTAGAGAGGGTAGAAATATTCGTACTTTAGAGACTATGACAGGCGTCGATTTAATAATCGATGATACTCCTGAAGCAGTTATTTTATCCGGATTTGATCCAATTAGAAGAGAAGTGGCAAGAATTGCACTTGAAAAACTTATTGTTGATGGACGTATTCATCCAGCTAGAATTGAGGAAATGGTAGAAAAAGCTCAAAAAGAAGTTGAAGCAATGATGCGTGAAGAGGGAGAAGCGGCAACGCTAGAAGTTGGAGTTCATGGTATACATCCTGAACTTGTCAGATTACTTGGTAAAATGAGATTTAGAACGAGCTATGGACAGAATGCTCTGAAGCATTCAATTGAAGTAGCACATTTGTCAGGACTATTAGCAGCTGAAATAGGTGTTGATATAAGAATGTCTAAGAGAGCAGGTTTACTACATGATATTGGTAAAGCTGTCGATCATGAAATGGAAGGCTCACATATTCAATTAGGTGTTGACTTATGTAGAAAATACAAAGAATCACCAACCGTTATTAATGCTGTAGAATCACATCATGGTGACGTTGAACCTGATACACTGATTGCATGTATTGTACAGGCTGCAGATACAATTTCTGCTGCAAGACCTGGTGCAAGAAGAGAAACATTAGAGACGTACACAAACAGATTGAAACAACTAGAAGATATTGCAAACACATTTAAAGGTGTTGATAAATCTTTTGCTATTCAAGCAGGTAGAGAGATTCGTATTATGGTAGTTCCAGAGCAAGTAACAGATGCTGACATGATACTTATGGCTAGAGATATTTCTAAACAGGTTGAATCTGAATTAGAATATCCGGGTCAAATAAAAGTTAATGTAATTCGTGAATCGCGAGTAATTGATTACGCTAAATAAGTAAATGAAGTAAAAAGTCTTATAAACATAGTTTATAAGGCTTTTTTTGCAAAATAAATGCAGGAACACTTCACAAAGGTTATTATATGAAAGAAGGAATTGAATAAAATGTCTAAAATTGGATTTATAGGAATGGGAAACATGGGATATGCAATGCTAAAAGGGGCATTAAGCGTATTTAAACCAGAGGAATTAGTATTTACAGATGTGAATGAAGCCAGATGTAAAAGTGTATCGGAAGAAACAGGCGTAGAATTTTTTGAGAGCAATGCGGAGTGTGCAAATAAAATAAAATATCTGATTTTAGCTGTAAAACCTCAGTATTATGATCAAGTAATAAAAAATATTAAATATGCAGTTACACAAGAGCAAGTAATAATATCGATGGCACCAGGCATCACAATTGAAGAGCTTACTATAAAACTCGGTGCAGATAAAAGGATTATGAGATTGATGCCAAATACACCAGCTCTATTGGGAGTAGGAATGACTGGAATTACATATAATACAGCGTTATTTAGTGAGTTGGAAAAAGAAACAATAAATAAACTTTTAACATCATTTAGTAAAGTTGAGTTTGTAGAAGAAAGATTAATGAGCGCGGTAACATGTGCAAGTGGAAGTTCACCAGCATACGTATATATGTTTATTGAAGCTTTAGCAGATAGTGTAGTTAAATATGGTCTGCCTAGAGACAAAGCCTATGAATTTGTGGCTCAAACGGTAAAAGGAGCAGCGGAGATGGTTCTGGAAACGAAAGAACATCCAGGAAAGCTAAAAGACCAAGTTTGTTCACCAGGTGGAACTACGATTGCTGGAGTTGCGGCTCTTGAAGAATATGGTTTTAGAAATGCAATTATGAAAGCTACGGATGCATGCTATGCTAAAGCTGAAAATATAAAATAGCTTGAAATTATAAATTAAAATAATGTGAATGAAGTTTTAAGCGTAGTAATTTCTTTCGCAACTGTCACTACATGAATACAGAATTGTATCAAAAGGAGAGGCAATGTCAGAAAAATATAATAGAATCAAGCGCGAGCTAATACATAGAGGAAAAATTATAGATTTATATAAAGATTATGTAGAAATTCCAAATGGAACAGTTGCACAGTGGGACTTTATTGGTCACAAAGGAGCCGCAGCAGTTGTACCAATTACTGAGGATGGGAAAATTCTTATGGTTAAGCAATATAGAAATGCAATTGATCAATTTACGCTAGAAATCCCTGCGGGTGGCTTGGATGGTATTGAGGAACCAATGCAAATCTGTGCAGCAAGAGAATTAGAAGAAGAAACAGGTTATAGATCAGATAATCTTATGTTTTTAATATCAATAAGAACTGCGGTAGCGTTTTGCAATGAAAGAATTGATATATTTGTAGCTGAAAATTTAATAAAATCGAGCCAAAATCTTGATGACGATGAATTTATAGATGTAGAGGCTTATGAAATAGAAGATTTATGTGAAATGATTTATGATGGAAGAATTGTGGATGCGAAGACTATTTCATCATTGTTAGCATACAAGAATAAATATTGTAATAAGTAAGTCATTCAAATTAGGTGTCTGGCATATAATGAATAAACAGCATGTTCAGTTAAGGTGAATATTATAGCAAATTTAAAAATTAGGCATAAAAAATTTTTTACGATTATATTTATGATAAGTTTTCTTGGAGGAATTCTATTTACTAATATTTTCGGAAAAACATATATTCTTGGGGTTGGACTGTTAGGTGAATATTTTTTACTGCACTTTCAATATACTCAGATTAATTATAGTAATTTATTTGAATATGTGTTTAAAGAGCGTATTAAGCTGATACTGCTCATTGGGATATTGGGTATAACTAATATAGGCGTAGCGGTAATTTGTTGCTTATTTGTATGGTTAGGCTTCTCTAGCGGTGTGTTGCTGTCAGTAGCCATTATGAAATTTGGTTTGAAAGGTATTGCAATATGCACTGCTGGAATTTTTCCTCAATTTTTAATTTATGTACCAATGATATTAATTTTTTCTGATAAAATAATTGATAAAAAGTTTACAGAAAGATTGACTTTTAAAAAGCAAAATTTATTAAAATATTGCTTTTTGGTATTCCTAGCCATATTGGTTATGACGGTTGGAGTTTTACTTGAAAGCTATATTAATCCATATATATTAAAAAAAGTGATAAGTATTGTTGGATTAAGCAGATAAAAATTAAAAAAATTGTAAGAAATTTTAAGAAAATATTACAATATGTAGTAGTTAAACGAAAACGTAACAGGCTATGTTGTGTATAACATGAAAATCACAAATATTGGTGTAAAATTATGTTTGATTTTACACCATTTTCTTATTATAATAATAAATATATAATATATTTGTAACATTTTAGTAAAAATTGTGAGGGATAAAATGGAACAAGACATAGTAGGCTTTATTGAATATTTACATAATGTTAAGAAAACTACAGATAATACAGAACTTTCATATCGAAGAGATTTAAGAAAAATGGAAGCTTATTTTTTGGAACAAAATATTATTGAACTAAGTAAAGTTACCAATACAAATTTAAATTCATATATTTTATATTTAGAACGTAAAGGATTTGCCATTTCAACAATTTCTCGAAATATCGCTTCAATAAAAGCTTTTTATAATTATTTATTTAAAGAAGGTAAGGTTAGTAGTGATATCACTGAAGTTCTAAAATCTCCTAAGTTAGAGAAGAAAATACCAGATGTATTGACAATTGAAGAAGTAGAGTTATTACTAAGTCAGCCTAAGAATTCTACTCCAAAAGAAATTCGAGATAAAGCCATGCTGGAATTGCTATATGCTACGGGAATAAGAGTAACCGAACTAATTTCACTAAAGTGTCAAGATGTTAATTATAGCATGGGATATATTGTTTGCCATGATAAGAATAAAGAAAGAGTAATTCCATTTGGCAAGAAAGCGAATGTGGCATTAGAACAATATATGAAAAATGCCAGAACTTGTTTGATTGACGAGGAGTCCAATCAAATTTTATTTACAAATTGTTCAGGTAAGGCAATGAGTAGACAAGGTTTTTGGAAACTAATTAAATATTATGCAAAGAAGGCGGATATCAAATCAGAAATTACACCACATACCTTAAGACATTCATTTGCAGCGCACCTTGTTGAAAATGGAGCTGATTTAAAATCGGTACAAGAGATGCTAGGACATTCAGATATATCAACCACACAAATATATGCAAGCATGAGTCATAATAGAATCCGAGAAGTATACAAAAAAGCCCATCCGAGAGGATAGGCTTTTTTAAAAATAGGATTATTCTATGAACTTCCCTGTTCTATACAATTTTATCTGTTTAATTCAGCAATTTCATAAATGAGACGTTCTGAAGATTCCCAACCAAGACAAGCATCTGTTATTGATTTGCCATAAACGCGATCCCCTATTTTTTGACTTCCAGGTTCAATATAGCTTTCAATCATAACACCTTTGACAAAATTATTAATATCAGGTGATAAAATTCTACTATGCATTACTTCTTTTACAATACGAATTTGTTCAGCAAATTGTTTGTTAGAATTAGCATGATTAGCATCAACGATAACAGCAGGGTTAAGTAAAGCACGATCATTATATAAATCAAGTAGAAGTGTTAAATCCTCATAATGATAGTTTGGAAGACATTGGCCATGCTTATTCACAGCACCTCTTAATACAGTGTGTGCTAGATCATTACCAGTTGTTTTTACTTCCCAGCCTCTATAAATAAAAGTATGGCCTTGTTGAGCGGCTACAACAGAATTAAGCATAACAGAAAAGTCGCCGCTTGTAGGGTTTTTCATGCCTGCTGGAACATCCATACCACTTACTGTTAGCCGATGCTGCTGATCCTCCACAGAACGTGCACCAATGGCAACATAGGATAAAATGTCAGAGAGATATCTCCAGTTGTCAGGATAGAGCATTTCATCAGCAGCAGTCAATCCGGTTTCTTGCATTGCACGTATATGCATTTTCCTAATAGCGATAACACCTCCGACTAAATCTGGCTCTTTTTCAGGATCGGGTTGATGCATCATTCCTTTATAGCCTTCGCCTGTTGTTCTAGGTTTATTGGTATATATTCTAGGAATTAAAATTAATTTATCTTTTACTTGTTCTTGAACTTTCGCAAGTCTACTGACATAATCACATACCGCATCTTCGTTGTCCGCAGAACAAGGTCCTATCACAACTAAAAATTTGTTGGATTTTCCAGTAATGGCGTCGCGTATCTGGGCGTCACGTTTAGCTTTTAAATTAAGTAACTCAGCCGAAAGCGGATATAGTTCTCTTATCTCAGCAGGGATTGGTAATTTTTTTATGAATTCGAAACTCATTTCTTTTCTCCTCGTAGTGCATTATATTTAACTAGCAAATCGACAAATAAATTCTATAGTTATTGCGACAAAGCCAAAGTAAATAGCTACATGAACTACTTTGGCGAACTGTTTATAGAAATAATGATAAGATAATTTATAATTAATATTACCGTTATATCAAAATTTATTTCTATTATAATATAAATTTGTTTTATTGTCGACTGTATACTTAGTCATTTTTTTTTAATATTATTCAATAAGTATAGATGAATTTACGAACGCTGCGGAAAAAGTTTTAATAAATACAATATTCCAAAATATATAAGACATATGCTCATGCAGGAAATACCTACGTTAATTAAATCATAAGACAAGGAAAGCCTTTTTAAAAGAATATTGGTATATACACCAAAGCAGATGGAAATACATAAAACTCCAATTGGTTTCACAATCCATTTATATAATGAAAAAGAAATAGAAATGTAGTTGTTCAAAACAATAAAGTTTAATACGGTAATTACTAACTGCCCAACTAAAAGTCCCCATAAATATCCTTCAATTCCAAAATAAGGAACAAACAATAGTATAAATAATATTCTTGTAAAGATGGACGCAAGACTGTTAAACAAAGTTACAGTTGTTTTACCCAATCCATTCAAAATACTATTTAAAGTAGTGGAAAGATAAAGAAAAGGACAAATCCACGCTAAAGTAATAATAAATTTCCCTGCCAAATCATTATCAAATATTAAAGTACCCATATCTTGCCCAAAACTTAAAAAAATACCAGTACACAGTATTCCCAATATTAGACAATACTGTATTGTAATCTTGGAGGTATGAGTGATTCTAGTGAAATTTGAAGAAGCTTGTGCTTCTGCTACATCAGGTAAAAGCATTACGGATAAAGAATTTGTTAAGGTAGAAGGAAATAAAATTAAAGGTAGAGACATTCCCATCAAAATTCCATATAAGCTTAGTGCATCACTAGTAGATAGACCAAATTTTTTTAATTGAGTAGGGATAAGTACAGTTTCAATACTTTGTAATAAAGTTATTATGACTCTATTGGCGGTAAGAGGCACAGAAAGAACGAAAATATTTTTAAAGTAGGAAATAGGAATACTACTAATTGTTTTAAATGAAATTGAGAAGTTAGTTTGAATAAATATAGCGGTAGTAGTAAATAAAACAGAAGCAATTTCACCAGTTACAATTCCGATAGCAGCAATAACAGGTGTAACCAAAAGTCCCTTATCGGTTAGAACTTTATAGATAAGGTAAACGCTGATTACTCTCACTGTTTGTTCTACTAATTGTGAAAATGCAGGAACTCCAGCCTTTTTAATGCCGTAGTAGTACGCTGCAATACAAGTATGTATCGCTCCAAATGGGACGGAAAGAGAAATGACTTTTAGCAAGTCCGTACAACGAGATTCTTTTAAATAATTGATGGCTAAATAATCAGCATTAAAGTAAACCAAATATGCAACTAAGATGGAAGGAAAAACAGCTAATATTAATCCAGCGTATAATACGTTAATAGCCCCATTATAATCTTTAGATGCAATTTTGGAGGAAGTAAAACGTGATATTCCAGTATGTATACCAGCTACAGTAAGAGAATAGCAAAGCATATAAATTGGAAAAATAAGTTGATAAATCCCCATACCTTCTGCACCTATTGTGTGAGATAGGAATATTCTATAAAAAAAGCCAATTATCCGGCTAATAAATCCGGCAACTGTTAAGTATAAAGTTCCTTTTATAATAGCATGTTGTTTCTTCATCGAGATACCTTAACCAATAATATTTTTAATAGTTTATTCAACTGATTACAATATAAGAACATGTGGGAGGGAATAGAGTGGGAAAATTCATTTACCTAGATAATGCTGCTACAACGCAGACTTCAGATAGAGTTATAAAAGCTATGCTACCATACTATGCAAGAAGTTATGGAAATCCTTCAGCCATTTATGATTTTGGAGAAAAAAATAAAAAATCAATTATGAAGAGTAGGGAAGAAATTGCTACAGCAATCAATGCAAAAACAGATGAAATATATTTTACTTCAGGAGGTACAGAATCAGATAATTGGGCAATCAATATAGCACTTAATAATAAAAAATTAGAAAGAACACATATTATAACATCAAAAATTGAACATCATGCTATATTAAATACGTGCAGTAATTTAGAAAAGCAAAAGGTGATGGTAACCTATTTAAATGTTGATGAAAATGGTGTAGTAAATATGGAGCAATTAAAAAACAGTATTACACCATATACAAAATTAATTTCAATTATGTATGCAAATAATGAAATTGGAACAATAGAGCCAATTAAAGAAATTGGGAAAATAGCAAGGAAAAATAACATAATTTTTCATACGGATGCAGTTCAGGCATTTGGGCATATTCCAATAGATGTAGAAGAAAATAATATTGACATGCTAAGCGCAAGCGCTCATAAATTTAATGGACCTAAAGGTGTTGGATTTTTATATGTGCGTGATAATATTGAAATATCGCCATTGATTTTAGGCGGTGGGCAGGAAAAGGGGAAAAGAGCTGGGACAGAGAATGTGCCAGGAGTTGTAGGTCTTGGCGAAGCGACTAAAATTGCAATGGAGAGGATGCAAGTAAGAAGAAACAGAGAAGTTAAATTAAGAGATTATCTTACGAAACGTATCCTAAGTGAAATTCCTTTTACTAGACTGAACGGATCACCAAATAATAGATTATCCAACAATGTAAATATAAGCTTTCAATTTGTAGAAGGAGAAAATTTGTTAGTCCTATTAGATATGGTAGGTGTTTGTGCATCGGTGGCTTCTGCATGCACAGCTGAGTCTAAATTGCCCTCTCATGTACTAAGTGCGATAGGGCTTCCGAATGAAATTGCATATGGTACATTGAGGATGACACTGAGCGAACAAAATACGTTTGAGGAACTTTCTTTTGTAGTTGAGACATTAAAACAACAGGTGAAGGAACTTCGAGAAATGAATAACCAATATAAAGAAATTTTTCCTAAATACTAGTCAATTTTAGCATTTACTGTTATAGTAAGTAATAAACAAATAACTTGAGAATTATGATATTAGTTCTCAAGTTATTTTGATGCATATTAGGATACCAGGAGCACAAAGTGCGTAACAATCCGTAGGTATCAGGTGTCAAAATACCTTTTGACACCCTAATTATATTAATAAACAAATCAAGGTGACTATAAGTGTATTAAATAGTTACAAATTTAGAAAGTATTATGGAGGAACACATGGAAAAGGAAAAAGTAGTAATTGGAATGTCGGGAGGAGTCGACTCTTCAGTTGCAGCATATCTTTTAAAGAAGCAAGGATACGAAGTCATAGGTGCCACGATGCAAATATGGCAAGATGAAGATGCAGAAACGAAGGAAGATAATGGTGGTTGTTGTGGATTAAGTGCCGTAGATGATGCAAGGAGAGTAGCAAATGATTTAGATATTCCATATTATGTAATGAATTTTAAAAAAGAATTCAAAGAAAATGTTATGGATTATTTTATTGAAGAATATATACAGGGAAGAACACCGAATCCTTGTATTGCATGTAATAGATATGTAAAATGGGAATCGTTATTAAATAGAAGCTTGGAAATTGGGGCTGATTATATCGCTACGGGACACTATGCCCAAATTGCGAAATTACCAAATGGAAGATTTGCATTGAAAAAATCAGCAACCGTAGCAAAAGATCAAACATACGCATTATACAATTTGACACAATACCAGTTGTCACATACCATTATGCCAGTCGGTGAGTATAAAAAAGATGAGATTAGAAAAATTGCGACAGAAATAGGCCTTAAAATTGCAAATAAGCCAGATAGTCAAGAAATTTGTTTTATTCCTGATAATAATTATGCGAAATTCATCGAAGAAAATACAGAAGTTAAATTAACAGATGGAAATTTTGTTGACTTAGACGGCAATATTATTGGTAAACATAAAGGTATTACACATTATACAATTGGCCAGAGAAAAGGTTTGAATTTAGCAATGGGACATCCTGTATTCGTTACGCAAATAAGACCAGATACCAATGAAGTTGTTATAGGGGAAGCAGAGGATGTGTTTGCAAATAAGTTGGTTGCAAATAATATTAATTATATGTCGATAGAGGATTTAGTTGGAAAAATGCAAGTAATTGCTAAAATTCGATATAGCCACAAAGGGGATTCTTGTACAATTGAAAAAATAGATAATGAAAAAGTATTATGTACATTTGATGAGCCTCAAAGAGCAATCACACCAGGGCAGGCAGTTGTGTTTTATGATGGAGAATATGTAGTAGGTGGAGGAACTATTGTAAGTGCAGTCGAATAAGTATTTGTTGAAATGTAAAATCCATGTAAAATCCAAGTTAATGTTATGTGGTTGCTTTAAAAATGTATTGATAAAAAGTCGAACTGTATGATATGCTAAACGAAATGTTAATTTTATGTTAAATGCATTTAGAAGTATATACACTAGGAGGATGTAAGTTATGTCAATGAGTGACATTGAAATGTTATTTAGTTTTATAGGTGGTTTAGGAATGTTCCTATACGGCATGAATGTTATGGCTGATGGACTACAACGGTCGGCTGGAAATAAGATGAAGCAATTATTGGGTTTTTTGACCAATAACAGATTTTTAGCAGTTATTGTAGGAGCTGCAATTACCGCAATTATACAAAGTTCTTCGGCGACAACCGTAATGGTAGTTGGATTTGTAAATGCCGGAATATTAAGTCTTTCACAGGCCGTTGGAGTAATTATGGGTGCTAATATTGGTACCACTATTACTGCTTGGATTGTATCTATGAGTGAATGGGGTTCGTTTTTTAAACCAGAATTTTTGGCTCCATTAGTAATTGGTATTGGTTCCTTTACCATGCTATTTAGTAAGAGTTCCAAAAAAAAATTAGTTGGTGAAATTGCAGTTGGTTTTGGTGTGTTATTTATTGGACTTAGTTTTATGTCTGAAGCCATTACACCATATAAAGATGCACCAATTTTTTCTAAGGCTTTCACTGTATTAGGAAGTAACCCAATTTTAGGTATTTTAGCAGGAGCTGCGGTTACAGGAATCATTCAAAGTTCATCAGCATCTGTAGGTATACTTCAAACATTGGCTTTAAATGGAGTGGTAAATTGGAAATCAGCAGTATATATTACACTTGGACAAAATATTGGTACTTGTATTACCGCAATTATATCAAGTGCTGGAGCGCAGAAAATGGCGAAAAGAGCAGCTGTAATTCATTTACTTTTTAATGTAATAGGCGCAGTTACTTTTGGTGTTATCATGTTTATTGTATTCTCCTTTGTTCCTGATTTTGGAACAAGCACAATTAGTGCGGTTCAGATTTCAATATTTCATACGATATTTAATGTTTCGAATACATTGATTTTGTTTCCATTTGCAAATCAGATTGTTAAATTATCGGGTATAATTATTAAAGATTCCGAAGTGATAGTGGAAGGTGAAGAACCAGAAGAAGCAATTACACTAAGACATTTAGATGCAAGAATTCTTGAATCACCAACTTTCGCAGTGGAAAATGCTATTTTAGAAGTTGTACATATGGGTAATGTTGCAACCGCGAATGCAAAACTTGCGTTTGAGAGTGCAAAAGAGAATAATTTAGACAAAATTAACAAAGTATATGAAAATGAAAAGACTATAAATAATCTGGAAAAGCTTATAACAGAATATTTGGTTAAAATAACCAATCTTTCCCTGTCTGAAAAGCAACATATGATAATTAATAATCTGTTTTATACAATAAGTGATATTGAACGTGTGGGAGACCATGCAGAAAATATTGCTGAGTTAGCTGAATTTAAAGCGAAAAATAATATTGTTTTCTCAGATACAGCACAGGAAGAAATTACCAAAATAATGGCTATTGGACTTGAATCAATTGAAAATGCTATTCTTGCAAGAAAAGAAGAAAATATTGAATATGTAAGAAAAGTAGTTGAATATGAAGATATGGTAGATAATATGGAAGAAGAGCTTCGAGAAAAGCATATTGAACGTTTATCGAATCGTCTATGCAAAGCAGAAGCAGGTATCGTTTTCCTAGATATTATAAGTAATTTGGAAAGAATTTCCGATCATGCCTATAATATTGCAGGATATGTGAAAGATGAAATGGAATAATAGTATGATACCAGTGTCCTAACGTCATGTTTTTTAGGATTGTGGAAGCACAAAGTACGTAACAATCCGTAGGTATTAGTGGAAAAAATACCTTTTGACTCCTAAATCATAGTATTCATTAAGCTTTAGTATTAATTAGTAAGTATAATTATTAAGTAAAAATTGTAATTAGTACTTGAATTTTTGGCATAAATTAGTTATTATATGTGTAGGTTGTGGTTTTATTAACAATCTTTGTAACTCAATGTTTAATTGCTGTTTCTATAACAGCATATTATAAAATATTTTTTAACTTTAGGAGGAAATTAAATCATGGCAGTAAAAGTAGCAATTAATGGTTTTGGACGTATTGGACGTCTTGCTTTCAGACAGATGTTCGGAGCAGAAGGATATGAAGTAGTTGCAATCAACGACTTAACAAGCCCTACAATGTTAGCTCACTTATTAAAATATGATTCATCACAGGGAAAATATGCTTTAGCTAATAAAGTAACAGCTGGAGATGATTCTATTACAGTTGATGGAAAAACAATCAAAATTTATGCAGAAGCAGACGCTTCAAAACTTCCTTGGGGAGAACTTAAGGTAGACGTTGTACTTGAGTGTACAGGATTCTATGTATCAAAAGAAAAATCACAGGCTCATATCAATGCAGGAGCTAGAAAAGTTGTTATTTCAGCACCAGCAGGAACCGACCTTCCAACTGTTGTTTATAATGTAAATCATGATATATTAAAAGCTTCTGATACAATTATTTCAGCAGCTTCATGTACTACAAACTGTTTAGCACCTATGGCTAACGCTTTAAATAACTTAGCACCAATCCAGTCAGGTATTATGAGTACAATTCATGCATACACTGGAGATCAGATGACTCTTGATGGTCCTCAGAGAAAAGGTGATTTAAGAAGATCACGTGCTGCAGCAGTTAATATCGTTCCTAATTCAACAGGAGCAGCTAAAGCAATTGGTTTAGTTATCCCAGCATTAAACGGAAAATTAATCGGATCAGCTCAAAGAGTTCCAGTTCCAACAGGTTCAACAACTATTTTAGTTGCTGTTGTAAAAGGGAAAGTAACAGTTGATGATATTAATGCAGCTATGAAAGCTGCTGCTACTGAATCATTTGAATACAATACAGATGAAATCGTATCAAGCGATATAGTTGGAAGTAATTTTGGTTCAATCTTTGATGCAACACAGACTATGGCATCTACAATGGAAGATGGAAATACTCAGGTTCAGGTTGTTTCATGGTATGATAATGAAAACAGCTACACAAGCCAGATGGTTCGTACAATTAAATACTTCTCAGAATTAGCTTAATCAGTATTTAATTTCTCAAGACTCAACATGGGTCCGGTCTTTGGGCCGGGCCTATTTTAAATGTGTAGCAAATTTCAATTAACTTTCTATGAAGATTTAATAATTTAAAATATAAGAATAGGTTTAAGTGAGTAAACAAATATTACTTCTACCTATAGGTATGTGTGAAAAACACACTAATGGAGGAAATTATGCTTAATAAAAAATCAGTAGATGATATCAATGTAAAAGGAAAAAGAGTTCTTGTAAGATGTGACTTTAATGTACCATTACAAGAAGGCAAAATCACAGACGAGAACCGTCTTGTAGCAGCACTTCCTACAATTAAAAAATTAATTGCAGATGGCGGAAAAGTTATTCTTTGCTCACATCTTGGTAAACCTAAGGGAGAACCAAAACCAGAATTATCATTAGCACCAGTTGCTAAGAGATTAACTGATCTTTTAGGACAAGAAGTAAAATTTGCGGCAGATGCAGAAGTTGTTGGAGTAAATGCAAAAGCAGCAGTAGAAGCAATGAAAGACAGTGATGTTATTCTTCTTGAAAATACTCGTTATAGAGCAGAAGAGACTAAGAACGGCGAAGCGTTTAGTAAAGACTTAGCTTCATTGGCAGATATATTTGTTAACGATGCATTTGGAACAGCACATAGAGCACATTGCTCAAATGTTGGTGTTACTCAGTATGTTGATACAGCAGTTGTAGGATACTTAATGCAAAAAGAAATTGATTTCTTAGGAAATGCTGTTAATAAACCAGAAAGACCATTCGTGGCTATTCTTGGTGGATCAAAAGTATCTTCAAAGATTTCAGTTATTAATAATTTGCTTGATAAAGTAGATACATTAATTATTGGTGGTGGAATGAGCTTTACATTTGCCAAAGCACAAGGTGAAGAAATTGGTAAATCACTAGTAGAGGCAGATTTCTTAGAATATTCAAAAGAAATGGTAGAGAAAGCAAAAGTAAAAGGCGTAAAACTATTGCTTCCTATCGATACAGTAGCAGCAAAAGAATTTTCAAATGATTCATCGTTCAGAGTAGTAGAAGGAAGTTTAGCACCAGATGAAATGGGACTTGATATTGGACCTAAAACACAGGCTCTTTATGCAGAAGCATTAAAAGACGCTAAGACAGTAGTATGGAATGGACCAATGGGTGTATTCGAAATGTCAAACTATGCAGCAGGTACCGTAGCAGTAGCAAAAGCATTAGCAGAAATCGATGCAACAACAATAATCGGTGGTGGAGATTCAGCTGCCGCAGTAAACATCTTAGGATATGGCGATAAAATGACTCATATTTCAACAGGTGGTGGAGCATCATTAGAATTCCTAGAAGGCAAAGACCTACCAGGTGTAGTAGCCGCTAACGATAAATAAAAAAATTGAAACACCCTTAAGGAGAAATTAAAAATGGCAAGAAGAAAAATTATAGCAGGTAATTGGAAAATGAACAAAACTCCAAGTGAGGCAGTTGCTCTTGTAAATGAATTAAAACCTTTAGTAGCAAATGATGATGTTGATGTAATATTTTGTGTACCAGCAATTAGCATAATTCCATGTTTGGAAGCAGCAAAGGGTAGTAACATTAATATTGGTGCTGAAAACATGTACTTTGAAGAAAGTGGTGCATACACAGGCGAAATAGCACCTAATATGCTAACAGATGTAGGGGTAAAATATGTTGTTCTTGGACATTCAGAAAGAAGAGAATATTTTGCTGAAACAAATGAAACAGTAAATAAAAAAGTAAAAAAAGCTTTTGAGCATGGATTAACTCCAATCGTTTGTTGTGGTGAAACATTAACACAGAGAGAACAAAGTGTAACAATTGACTTTATTCGTCAACAAATTAAAATAGCATTCCTTGATGTAACAGCTGATCAGGCTAAAACCGCAGTAATTGCATATGAACCAATCTGGGCAATTGGAACAGGTAAAGTTGCTACTACAGAACAAGCACAAGAAGTATGTGCTGCAATTCGTGTTTGTATTGGTGAAGTCTATGATGAAGCTACAGCAGCAGCAATCCGCATTCAGTATGGCGGTAGTGTTTCAGCTTCAAGTGCTTCAGAATTATTTGCGCAGGCAGATATTGATGGTGGATTAGTAGGTGGAGCATCGTTGAAGGCAGAGTTTGGAAAAATTGTTAATTATAAATAATAAAGTATAGATATCTTAGTAGTTTTACAAATTAATTCATTTAGATAAGAAAAGCGATATAGTACAATGTGCTATATCGCTTTTTTGCGTAGTTTATTAATTATATATATATATATAGTATTACTTATTAATGATTCTTTATAAATTGTCAGTTATTATTGATGTTTTTCTAGTCAACCGTAAGAATGTTAGCACAGCTCCTAAAAGACTGATTACTCCAGCGGAAATATATACTGCTTTCATGCCATATAGAAAGGCATCATTTCTTCCTACTACAAAATCTGTCACTCGATATCCAAGTTTTGAACTCATCATACTATAAAGAAGAGTTGTAGCCAAAGCTATTCCACATACCATACCTAAATTTCTGATAAGTGCATTGATGCTTCCAGCTATTCCAAGTTTATCCTTTGCAACGGTTGACATGATTAATGAATTATTTGGAGCTTGAAATAGACCTGTGCCAATAGACATTGTGCCAATAAACAGAATCATGGTTGGTAATGTTGTACTTTCGTTTAGCGTAGACATGAAAAATAATCCTAAGCTTAAAAGCGCTAATCCTATGAAAGTTAATATCTCAGAACCAATTTTATCCGATAAATGTCCGCTAACAGGTGCTACAACACTTAAAAACAAAGGAAATAGCATTAGAATCAAACCAGCATACTGTGGGGTATATAGCATGACATTTTGTAAATAAAAAGGTAAAATAATATTGCTGCAAAACATTGCTACAAAGCTTATAAATCCACAAAATATACTTAGTGTAAACAGTTTGTTTTCAAACATTTTTAAATGTATTAAGGGGTCTGCTCTTCGCTTTTCAACCGAAATAAATGCTATAAAAGAAATAATTGATATCATAAAACCCAGTAAAATGGGAGGTGAAGCAAAGCCATAGCGAATTCCACCATTTAATGCCACAAATAAGGGAACGATAGTAAACATAAAAAGACTGGCTCCTATAATATCTAGATTCCCATGTGACGATTTATGGTCTTGAGGTAAATATATAAAACAACAAATTAGTACTATAATACCTATTGGTACATTTATTAAAAATATAAATTCCCAACTAGTTGCTCCAACAATCAGTCCGCCTAGTCCAGGTCCAACTAAAGAACCTAATGCGACAAATGTTCCTAATAACCCAAGTGCTTTTCCCCTTTCATTGGGAGGAAATACCTCTGTAATTATACCTTGATTATTAGCCATGGTACCAGCAGCACCAACTGCTTGAATGATTCTTGCTAAAATCAATACGGGAAAAGAATGTGTGACAGAACATAATAAGGAACCCAAAGTAAACAAAGCTAGTCCAAGTGTGAACATCTTAGTTTTTCCGAGCATATCGCCTAGTTTCCCAAAAATCAATACAGTTCCAGCAATCATAATTAGATAACTAGTAGCCACTAATTGAATGTTTGATGTTGTAACACCTAAAACGGTAGCCATACTAGGTAGAGCCACATTTATAATACTGCTGTCTAAAGCAGCCATAAAAGTAGCCATTAAAACTATAATTAAAATCGTCCATTTACTTACATCAGTTGTTTTCTTCATTTGAAATTCCTCCACGTCCATTTAGCTTTTGTAAATTACAATGTATTTTAGATAAGGACTTCATTGTAATCAGTATATCCTCATCAGGTATATTAGCAGTTATTAAAGCAACCAAAGCTTCAATTTCTTCATGTATTTTTGGTATCACTCTATTTGCTTTTGGTGTTAGATACAAATGAAAAGCTCTATTGTCATTCACATCTTTTTCTTTATATATGTAACCTAATTTAATCAGATTACATATGGTTCTGGCAGACATTGCCTTATCATTACCAATCTCTTTACTAATTTTATTTTGACTAATACCTTCATTATTTTCTAAAATAAATAAGTAACGAAAGCAACCACTACTTAATTCGTATTTTTTTAATACAATATCTAAATAAATTTGTGCATTTCGAAATATTTTGGCATTAAGTTTTAAGAAAGACATATTTTCTTCTTCCAAATTTTAAGTCACCCCTCTCTACGTAATAAGCGTTATAGCATAAAATATATAATATTTTATGTATGTTGTGAAGTAATACTCTGAGTGTGATGTTACTAAAATTCTATGATAAGGAGGTTAGTAATTCAAGGAGTATAATTATATTTTATAGGATTGTTACATGAATAAAATCTATTGTACAAAAAAAAGGTTGATTAGTCAACCTTTTTTTGTCCTACCACTGTGATATTGCTTTTGCAAGCAAGTAAATTCATAAGCGTATACGCCATTTACCCATATTTTATGTACGTCGCATAACAAATAGGAAGGTACAGTGGAATTATATGAAATTTATATAATTAGCAGAATGATAATCAAATAAGAACAATATTAGGATACTGATGAAGAATAAATCTAATATTAGTTTTCTAAAGAATTGACAAAGGAGTTAGTGGGTTTTAGAAAATAATTAAATGATTTATGGAAAAATAATCCAAATATTTTTGAAAAAAAATAATTTGCTTTTATTTAGATTTTGTGTATAATTTAAAATAATGCGTCAAAATAAATTATGTGAGGTATATGTAATGGGTAATTCAGATTTATCGCTTTATTCTATCCCAGCAATTATTCTTTTTGTAGGAATTGTTTCTTCTAAACTTAGCAAATGGCTGAGGCTGCCGGATATCGTTTTATACCTAATTGCAGGTGTTATTATCGGACCAACAGTTTTAAATATTGCCACAATAGAAACTTATTCAAGTGTAAACCAATTTATTTTAACATTTGGCGCTGCATTTATTTTGTATGATGGTGGACGTGAAATAAAATTAAAAGTGTTACGTGAGATTAAACTAACGGTTTTGTTACTAGTAACACTTGGCGTTATTTTATCAATGGTTATCGTTGGCTTTTTTGCCGCTTTTATATTTAAATTACCATTAATTTATGGTCTTTTGATTGGTGCTGTCATTGCATCAACTGACCCAGCTGTTTTGGTGCCTATTTTTCAAAATATAAATATTGTTAAGCGTGTGAAACAAACAATTATTAGTGAATCAGCTTTTAATGACGCAATTGGTGCGGTACTTGTTTTAACAATACTATTGATTATTAAATCGGGAACTTTTTCTATGGAAACTGATTTGATAGATCTTTTGAAAATGATTGGTTTTGGTGCAATTAGTGGTGTTTTGGTTGGACTCTTTTTTTCAGGTAGTGTTTCAAACCATAAATTTTCCATATTCACGGAGTTTGCTCCAATCGTATCATTGATTGTCGTACTGGCTTCCTACACACTTGCAGAAGCAATTGGTGGTAGTGGTTATATGTCAGCATTTATTGCAGGATTAATGTGTGGCAATAAAAAGCAATTTAATTTATGGGTTCCTGATGTAGAATACGAAATACAAACACATGTTCGGGAAACTGTGGTTGCGATTATGAAAATTGCAATCTTTATAGTTTTGGGAATGCATGTTGATTTTGCGGCAATTTTTCTATATTGGAAAGAAGGACTGATGGTTGTATTTGTATTGGTTTTTGTTGCGCGACCATTAAGTGTATTAATTTGTACAAAACTAGATCGGAAATTACATTGGAAAAAGAATGAAATACTTTTTATGATGTGGGTACGTGAAACAGGAGTTATTCCGGCGGCTTTGTCTAGTGCTATTGTTAGTAGTAAAATTCCACATGCTGAAATTTTATCAGCAGTTGTCTTTTTAACCATTGGAATAACATTGCTTATGCAGGCAACAACGACGACAATGTTGGCTCGCAAATTGGATCTTATAATAGATGAGCCCGTTTTGGAGTCCACAATATAGTGAGTGTCAATGAAATGTACAAGCATAGTCAAAAATTGCTAATTACATTTCAATAAATGAAAGATTTAGGATCTAGAATAAATAGATTTTAAATCTTTTTTTATTCAGGGAAGCTCCTCGAACATCCCTATTAAATAAAAGGCACTTTGTGCCCAAAATTGAACTTCTGGAGGTAGTATGAAAACTTTATATGTTACAGATTTGGATGGAACACTTTTAAATACCTATGATACAATTAATAAATTTAGTAGAGATGTGATTAATTCCTTAGTTGAAAAAGATATGTTGTTTACATATGCGACTGCTAGATCACTCGTATCCGCATCTATGGTCACAGCGGGATTAACGTTAAATCGGCCTGTGATTACCTATAATGGAGCATTTATTATTCATCCACAGACAAAGGAAATTCTTTCTTGTGTAGCATTTTCAAAGGATGAAACTAATAATGTAATACACGCATTACAGAAGTGTAAAATTAGTCCTTTGGTGTATTCACATGTTGATGATGTGGAACAGGTTTCTTGGGTTACAACGAAAGAAAATGATGGAATGAAGAGATATTTAACGCTTAGAAAAGGCGATAAAAGACTGCGTCCATTAGAAAACGAAGAGGGATTAATGGATGGAAAAATTTTTTATTATACTTGTATCGGAACCAAGCAGGAATTACTTCCGATATATGAGATTTTTTCACAGGATGAGCGTTATACCTGTACGTTGCAACAAGAACTATATCGACCAGAATACTGGTGCGAAATAATGCCACGTAAAGCAACTAAGGCAGAAGCCATATTAACGTTAAAAAAGTTATGGAAGTGCGAGAAAATTGTATCTTTTGGAGATGCAATTAATGATATTCCAATGTTTCGAATATCGGATGAATGCTACGCGGTTGAAAATGCAGTTGATGCGCTAAAAAATATGGCAACTGGAATCATTGAAAGCAATGAGCAAGAGGGTGTCGCCAAGTGGCTAAAGGAAAATGCGAAGTATTAGCTTTGGTTGAAGGTACGTGGTTGTTACTTTGTTTTAAACTGATGAATAAAGGATTAGCTAGATATGAAGAGCTTCATAAAAGGTGTTTAGGGGAAGGGATGTCACTTTTAGAATATGCAGATTCATTGTAAAGAAACAAAAAAAGTATAAAATTGAAACGAGTGTTTCCTACGGAATAAGGTGCTTTGAGAGGATGGGAGTTAATCACTCCCTCCTTCTCGATTATATGCATAGGTAAGATTTAAATCATCAATATAAGTTAAAAATCAGGAATTTAAAGGCAGCTGGTAAATAGGGTTATTTTAATGGTTATGCTACTTCTTTGGCCTTTATTTTTTTATTTGCTTTTTCTTCATCAAGAATAGGCTGGAATCTTTCCACTTCGTTGGCAATAACATTACTTAACAAAATCAGACTAATCAGATTTGGAATTGCCATAAGAGCATTCATAATATCAGATATGTTCCAGACTAAATCAAGAGTCTGGGTTGCACCGATAAAAACTACAAGTGAAAATAAGATACGGTAAATGATATTAAATTTATGATTTTTAACAATGTATTCAAATGCCTTCTCACCATGATATTCCCATCCAATAATTGTTGAAAATGCAAATAAAATAATTCCAATGGATACAACATACTTACCAAATGGACCAAGTACGGATGAAAATGCAGCAATAGTAAGAGCGATACCTTCAATGGGAGTACCATCTGCAGCAACTGTTCCAAGAACGCCAGAAGAAGCAATTGCTAGACCTGTAATACTACATACTATTATTGTATCTAAAAATGTACCAGTCATATTGATGTAGCCCTGGCGGACAGGATCATCTGTTGTTGCAGCAGCAGCTGTTATAGCTGCGGATCCAAGACCTGCTTCGTTCGAAAAAACACCACGTGCAATACCGTAACGCATAGAGTTCATAACAGATACGGTAATCGTACCAAGTACACCACCAGCTATTGATTTAGGAAAAAATGCCATTCCAAAGATAAGGTATAAACCATGTGGAAGATTTTTAATATTTAATAATATAACTAGAATGCCAACTAAGATATACACTGTTGCCATAGTTGGAACAACGATGGATGATACTTTTGAGATACTATGTATTCCACCAAGTATAATGGCGAAAGCCAAAACGGTTATGACAATACCTGTAATCCATGTAGATATGTGAAATGATTCACTGAGAGCACCTGAAATGGAATTGGCCTGTGTCATATTACCAATACCGAATGATGCAAGAACAGAAAATAATGCAAAAAGGAAACCGAGTGTTTTTCCAAAGGTTTTATTTTTAAAAGCATTTTTCATTGTATACATTGGGCCGCCTGACATCTCACCCTTTGAATTGACTTCACGATATTTTATGGCTAGCATACATTCGCTGAATTTTGTTGTCAGACCAAATAATGCTGATATCCACATCCATACAAGAGCGCCAGGACCACCAGCAAACATCGCAGTAGCAACACCAACAATATTTCCAGTACCAATCGTTGCTGCGAGGGCTGTCATTAATGCTGAGAAAGGAGTTACATCGCCGCTTCCTTTTTTTGTTGTACGAGCTTCTTTGCTTAAAACACTGGATAAGGCGAAGCCAAGATTACGCCATGGTCTGAATTTTAATCTTACAGTCAAAAAAATTCCAGTCCCTACAAGAAGAACTAACATCACTGGACCCCATACAAAGGAATCAACAGAATTTACAATACTACTAAGTTTTTCCATATACATTCTCTCCTAAAATATTATTTGGTTGTATTTAAGCAATTGGTAAATTAAAAATTGGTTAAGGTTTCAAAACTTGACACCAAATTATCACGATTTTGTCTGATTTAGTATAATAGAGGCAAATCAAATGGTGCGATGCACAATATATTTTATGTATGGTAAAGCAGAATCTAAATCTTTACTTTTGACATCATAACCCAAATTCAATTAAAAAACGACAATGAAGATTGAATTAACTAATTCATGACATCATTGTCGTTCTGTTTTTGGAATTGTATCCTTAAAGTAAAAAAAAGTCAATACTAAAAATAAAAAAAGTAAAAAAAGTAAAATGAATGTAGTTTTACTTTTTTTATTTAATGTGTTTGAAAATCGTTTGATTTTTTATAACTAATTTATGATGTTTATGGTAATATATTATTTATGAGCTAATATTCAGTACCTTTATAGTTACCGCTATGCGATGCACACAAAATGCTAAAAAATTTCATTAGGTGCTACATAACTCGGGATTTTGCTTTGCAAAACGCCTTGCGTTTATGGGTACTGAACAGTTATAAATAAACTAACAAAAATTAAGTAAATTTAATAATTGGAAAAGGAGGCAGATTTAAGATATGGATAATCTTGATTATATCATTTTAAATTTGTTGAAACAAAATTCGAGAATAAAGGCTTCACAGATTAGTAAAGATATTCATTTATCAGTGTCTACAGTGATAGAAAGAATTAAAAAAATGGAGTCCTCAGGAATTATCGATAGATATACGACGATGACGAATGGGCAGAAGCTGGGAAATGATGTTTCCGTTTTGATGGAAGTAAGTATTGAACATGAAAGATACAATGAGAATTTTTCGGAAAATATAAGAAAACATCCGAATGTGGAAGCCTGCTATTATATAACAGGTGATTTTGATTTTAATGTAAAGATTAGTTGCCGTTCATCAGAACAGCTTGAAACGATACATAAATGGATTAAAAACATAAGAGGTGTGCGTGCTACAAGAACACATTATGTTTTGAAAACTGTAAAAGAATCAGACTATTACATTCCCAAACCGGATGATAAGAAATAACCGAAAATATTTCGGGATAAAGCATGATATACCAAAAAAAATTTGAAATAAGTATCCTAATAAAAAAACTATTCGGAAAAATCATGATAAAGATTGCCAAATTTGTCTAATGACACTAATATACTACTATAAGCAAGAAAAAATAGGCAGACAAAGGAGTCCGTAACAAAGGCTCTTTTCTGTCTATTTTTTTATCCTTTATAACATGACGTTGTCATCAAATGTATAGATTAGTTGATAGAATAAAGCATTTGAATGATGAAAAATACGAAATTAAAAACAGTTTAAATAATGGAGGTAATTTTTCATGAAAACATTAGGGTATTACAATGGTAAGTATGGTGAGATTGATGAAATGACAATTCCTATGAATGATCGCGTATGCTGGTTCGGAGATGGAGTTTATGATGCTGGTCCTTGCAGAAATTACAACATTTTTGCCATAGATGAGCATGTTGACAGATTTTTTAATAATGCAGGACTTCTTGATATAAAGATGCCTGTAACAAAACAAGAGTTAAAAAATTTGCTGCAGGAAATGGTTAATAAGATGGATAGTGGCAATCTTTTTGTATATTATCAGGTTACTAGAGGAACGGGAATGCGTAATCATGTATATACACCAGAACCTGGAAATTTATGGATTACACTTAAAGAGGCAAATGCATCTGATGGAATAAAGCCAATTAAACTTATCACTACAGAAGATACAAGATTTCTACATTGTAATATTAAAACTTTGAATCTTATTCCTTCGTGTGTTGCATCGGAAAAGGCAAAGAAAGCTGGCTGTGATGAATCTGTATTTTATAGAGAAGGTGGAAGAGTTACGGAGTGTGCACATAGTAATGTGCATATCATGAAAGATGGAAAGCTAATTACAGCTCCAGCAGATAATCTTATTTTACCAGGTATTGCAAGAGCACATTTGATTGGTATGTGCAAAAAGCTGGGTATAACTGTTAGTGAAACACCGTTTTATCTTGACGATTTGTTTGATGCAGATGAAGTAATTGTAACATCATCAAGTAATTTATGCCTTCATGCAGATGAAATTGATGGTAAGCCGGTTGGAGGTAAAGCATCTGAATTGCTAGAAGAAATACGCTCAAATCTTATAAAAGAATTTATGGAAGTTACAAATTAATAAACAAATTTTTGATAGATATGAAATGATACAATTTTTGTTGTTTTTCATAATTTGGTACGATTTTTGCATCACAGAGGTTACAGCCTGTATTCAAAATATACAGGAATTTTTCTTTTTGGTTTCACGATAAAAGAACCAAAAAGAACAAAAGGATCATGTTTTCGAAGAAAGGTGAACTATAAATATGAATCAGGAAGAATTAACAAAATATAGTCTTGGAGAAAATCTGGATCAACTGATGAACCTTGATCCGAGAGGATATGGTGTATGTCGTATTTTATATGAAGCATCAAGACAATATACAAAAGAGCCATTAACTATGCATTGTGCAACATTACTTGATAACAAACTGAAAAAGGATGATATCGTATATTTAATGACAGGATTTGTTCTTTTGCCATTTAAAAAAGCAGAGATGGATGGAATCGTAAGTACAATGCTACTTGCAAGGGCACTTGTAAAAGCTTATGGAGTAAAGCCTGTAATTCTATCAGCAGAAGATAATATGAAGGCGGCCGATGCGATGGCATTTGATATGGGCCTTCATTGCTATAAGACAATTGAAGAAGTGAAACAGTATCCGATATCACTTTGTACCATACCAATATCGACTGATTCAGATATTGCAAAATCGCAGTCAGATGAATTACTGAGCCAAGGACTCCCGGCGGCAGTGATAGCGATTGAGTGTCCTGGAGAAAATTCTGTTGGAAAATTTCATAATGCAACTGGGCTGGATGTCACAGAACTTGAACCCAAAAGAGATTATCTGTTTAACAAATTAAAAGACGCTGGTGTATTAAACATTGCAATTGGCGATTTGGGAAATGAACTTGGAATGGGAACAATTGGTAATCATATTAATAAATATATTCCTTATGCAGCAGAAGGAAGCTGTAAATGTGGTTGTGGCAAAGGAATCCTTGCACGAACAGCTGCTGATCATATTATTACTGCGACGGTTTCTGACTGGGGAACATATGGACTCATTGCAGCTATCGCTTATCTGAGAAAAGATCTTGATGTAATGCACACAAAAGAACTTGAAGAAAAAGCGATGAATACGGCATGTAGCAATGGTATGATTGATATGTATGGATGGCTGATACCGGCAATTGATGGATTTGGTGTTTCAATGAACCGCTCATTGGTCAATATGATGCGAGAATGTGTGAGCAGTTCAATAAATCTGAAAGATACATGTAAGATATGGTTTGACAAGGTAATTGATTTAAAATTCTATGATAATAAAGCAATGGATTCAATAGCAGAATTGGAGAACTTATGACATATGTAAATAGCGAACCTTCTGAAATAAGAAAGCTAATAAGACAGGGAAAAATAACAGGCCCAACATCAGGAATGAGCGCGGGTTATGCACAGGCAAACCTTGTTATACTTCCTAAAAGCCTTGCATATGATTTTCTTTTATTTACACAAAGAAATCCAAAGGCATGTCCGGTGTTGGAGGTAAGCGATGCGGGAAGCAGATATTTGAAAAAAATGGGAAATGATATAGATATTGCGAAGGATTTTCCAAAGTACCGTGTATATAAGAAGGGAATCATGGTAGGAGAGTATACCGATGTATCAGAATTCTGGGAAGATGATTTTGTCAGCTTTATAATTGGATGTAGTTTTTCATTTGAATCAGAACTTTTAGAAGCAGGTGTTACGGTAAGACATATTGAGGAAAATTGTAATGTACCAATGTATAATACCAATATACAATGTGAATCGGCAGGTGTTTTTCATGGAAATATGGTAGTAAGTATGAGACCACTCCCCTTTGATCAGGTGGTAAAGGCAGTAAATATAACAGCAGCTATGCCTAGAGTTCATGGAGCACCGATACAGATTGGTTTTCCAGAAGCAATTGGTATAACGGATATCAATAAGCCGGACTATGGCGATAGTGTAACAATAAGGTCGGAAGAAGTACCAGTATTTTGGCCATGTGGTGTTACACCACAGAATGTAATCATGAATACGAAACCGGATTTTGTTATTACACATGCTCCGGGTCATATGCTTATTACAGATGTAAAAAACGTTAATTTAAAATATTAATTTAAATGATAAAGTAAAAAAATGCAAAAATAATGATTGGAGAAGATGTATGTATAAGATAGACTTAAACTGCGATCTCGGAGAAAGCTTTGGAGTGTATAAAATAGGAATGGATCATAAAATTATTCCTTATATAACATCAGCGAATATTGCATGTGGATTTCATGCATCAGATCCTATTGTTATGGATGAAACAGTTAAATTGGCAGCAGATCATAAAGTATCGATTGGTGCACATCCTGGATATGCCGATTTGGTTGGATTTGGAAGAAGAAATATGAACATTACGCCAAAAGAAGCAAAGGCGATGATGCAGTATCAGATAGGGGCACTTCTATCATTTTGTAGTGTACACAAGGTAACTATGCAACATGTGAAACCACACGGAGCTTTCTATAATATGGCATGCAAAGATACAGATTTGGCAAGAGCTGTATGTGAAGGAATTTATGAGGTGAATCCAAAGCTGATTCTTTTAGCACAGAGTGGAAGCAAAATGATACAGGAAGCTGAAAAAATTGGACTTAAAACCGCAAGTGAAGTATTTGCAGACAGGGCATATGAAGATGACGGTACTTTGGTTGCGCGTACAAAGCCAGGTGCAATGATAACAGATTCAGAGCTGGCAATTCAACAAGTAATATCCATGATAAAAGAAGGAAAAGTAAAAACAATCAACGGTAGATATATTGACATAAAAGCAGATTCCGTATGTGTTCATGGTGATGGTGCAAATGCACTTGAATTTGTTTCCCGATTAAGGGAAGTATTTGACAAAGAAAGTATTGAAGTTGTACCAATATCGCGACTATAACGGATTGTGCTGATTCAGGTAAAGAACGGATGAACGCATATGATTATGTTGTAGCGCAGTTAAGGAAAGCTGGTTTTGTATGTGATATTGGTAATCGAGTAAAAAGATGCTATTCTTGAAATTAGACAGGAGCTGATACAATATGGAGAAAATATTAAAAAATAATATTGATATGCATTCGGATTTGCATAAGAATCAGAAAGAATACCCTAGAATCTTGCTTTCAGGTGATTGTGCCATACTTGTTGAGTTTGGAGACACAATTAGTGAAACCCTTTATGTACAGATTATTAATTTTGTAGAAAATCTAAAAAACGAATGTGAAAACGATATTATTACAGACATTATTCCAGCATTTTGCTCAGTTTTAATTGAATATGATGTTTTTTTGACAGACTATTACCAGATGAAGGAAATGATTAAAAAGACATTATTGAAACAATCAGATATAAGGTCTAGAAGAACAAGAACGATTGAAATACCAGTATGTTATGGAAAAACGTATGGAGAGGATCTTGATTTTGTAGCAGAAAATGCAGGGTTGACCAGTGAAGAAGTGATAAAAATTCATTCTTCCGGTGATTATCTAATCTATATGCTAGGATTCATGCCAGGCTTCCCCTATCTGGGTGGGCTTGATGATAGATTATTTACACCACGCCTTAGTTCACCACGTATCAGAATACCTGCTGGAAGTATAGGGATAGGTGGAAAGCAGACTGGAATATATCCGCTTGAATCACCTGGTGGATGGCAGCTGATTGGAAGAACACCCATAAAACCATATAAACCAGACAGAAAAACACCTATTATCTATCAGGCTGGTGATTATATACGTTTTATTCCAGTCGGTGAAGATGAGTATAAAAGAATAGAACGTGAAGATGAAAATGGGCAATATGAATGTAAAGTAATCAGTGTATAGCAAGTGTCTGACATTGATGTTTATTGAGATAGAAAGAAACATGGGAAGCTTTCGGAAAGGACAAAATGACATGGGAATACTGTTTTTAAAAGGTGGTACGTATACGACTATTCAGGATAATGGGAGAGTGGGATACCAGAATGTTGGATTTTCAGTATCCGGTGTTATGGATAAAAAAGCATATCGTTTGGCTAATATGCTTTTGGATAATCATCCCAAAGAAGCAGTTTTGGAATTTTGTATGACCGGTCCATGTATAAAGTTTCTTTCAGATACATTTATATCCATAACAGGAGCAGATTTTTCTCCTAAAGTTAACGGATTTCTGGTTTTAAATTACAAAGCGATTCAAATCCATAAAAATGATGTGCTTGAATTTGCATCTTCTCAAAATGGAATGTGGGGCTACCTTGCTTTTGCAGGTGGTATGAATAGTAAGCCAGTTATGGGGAGCAGCTCCACTCATGTTCGATGTAAAGTAGGTGGATTTCATGGAAGATGTATAAAAAAGGGAGATTATATTGGCCTTAAGGAGTTAGTTGCCTATCTGCCACAATATCTTTCAAGGACGGTTCCAACTAAATTTTTGGAAAATTATCAGTCAGAAAAAATACGTGTGATTTGTGGACCTCAAAATGATGCTTTTACTGCTAAGGGCATAGATACTTTTTTTAGTAGTGAATATAAAGTGACGGAGCAGTGTGATCGAATGGGTTACAGACTGGATGGAAACAGTATTGAACATAAAGAATGTGGTGCAGATATCATTTCAGATGGAATAAGTCTTGGTGCTATTCAGATACCATCGCAGGGAAAACCAATCATCATGCTGGCTGACAGGCAGACTACGGGAGGATATACTAAAATTGCTACTGTTATCAGTTTGGATATCCCTATATTGGTACAAAAAAGAGCTGGTGATAAGGTATATTTTGAAGAAGTAACGATTCATCAAGCAACTGAACTATTAAAAAAACAGTCAGAAGAGTTCCATGATATCAGTCAGGAGATTCACAAACCGTGTAAAGAAGTCTTAAATCCGCGTGTAGTAGCACAGAGATTACGTGTGTTATTTGAATAAAAACTAATTTGGAAAGCAAAATATTACGAAGAAAGATGAGGTACTGTATATGGATATCAGTCAGATCGAAAAACTTGTTAAAATCCTTGAAGATTCTTCACTTACAGAGCTTGCAGTTAAAGACGGTAAAATTGAAATTACATTAAAAAAGGAAAAAACGTTTGTTTTAAATTCAAATATAGAAGGAATTTCAGCAGCATCTTCATCCAATTCAGCAGTATCATCAAGTCAGTCAGCTGATAACTGCGTGAATCATTCAGAAGATGGAACAGAACTGTATTTGTCACCAATGGTTGGTATATTTTATCCTTCTGCTTCAGAAGAATCGAATCATTATGTTAAAGTCGGTGATACTATAAAAAAAGGACAGCCATTATGTATTATAGAGGCAATGAAGATGATGAATGAAATTAGTAGTGACTTTGATATGCAGATAGTTGAGATATTGGCAGGTAGTGAAGAAAAAGTAGAATATGATCAGCCTTTATTTAAAATCAAGAAAATATTTCATGAATAAATATAAATATTAAAATAAGCAATCCACTCGGACGCGAGAGTGTCTGCAGGCAGACACTTTATTCTATGTGAGGATGTGAAAGGAGGTCAGAAGAATGTATCAGAAGATTTTGATTGCAAATAGAGGGGAAATAGCAGTTCGCATTATTCGAGCATGTAGAAATTTAGGCATACAGTCAATCGCTGTTTATTCAAAGGAAGACCAGAATGCACTACATACTCAGCTTGCGGATGAAAAAGTGTGTATTGGAAAATGCTCAACCAAAAACAGTTATCTTAATATGGATAGAATCATATCAGCGGCGATAATAACAGGAGCAGATGCAATTCATCCCGGATATGGTTTTTTATCAGAGAACAGTGAATTTGCAAGGAAATGTATATTATTTGGGATTGATTTTATCGGACCATCTCCAGAATTAATTGATAGAATGGGAAATAAATCAGAAGCTAGAAAAACGATGATGCAGGCACGGATTCCAGTAGTTCCAGGTTCAAAAGAATCGGTCTATGATGCAAAAGAAGCATTAAAGATTGCAATTGGCATAGGGTTTCCAGTCATGATTAAAGCATCTTCAGGAGGCGGAGGCAAGGGAATGCGTGTTTCTGAGTCCGAAGATGATTTTATTCAGCAATTTACAACTGCACAAAAAGAATCAGTCAATGCATTTGCAGATGATACGATGTATATAGAAAAATATGTAAAGAACCCACGACATGTTGAAGTACAGCTAATTGCTGATAAAATGGGTAATGTTGTGACATTGGGGGAAAGAGACTGTTCTGTCCAACGAAATCATCAAAAAATGATAGAAGAATCTCCATCACCCGCAATCAATGATCAGACACGTAAAAAAATGTATGAAATGACAGTGCTTGCTGCCAAAACAGTTGGATATTTTAGTGCTGGCACGATAGAATTTATTGTTTCAGAAAGTGGAGAATTCTACTTTATGGAAATGAATACAAGAATACAGGTTGAACATCCAGTAACTGAAATGGTAACGGGCATAGACCTTGTAGAAACGCAAATCGAGATAGCACAGGAAAAGGAGCTTCCTTTTACACAGGAGGATATTCATATCCAAGGACATGCGATCGAATGCAGAATCAATGCAGAAATACCTGAACAAAATTTCAGACCTTCGCCAGGGCTCATAGAGCATATCCATTTTCCAGGAGGCAATGGAGTAAGAATCGAAACGGCAGTCTATGATGGGTTTATCGTACCATCTGAATATGATTCCATGCTGGCCAAAATTATTGTTCATGGAAAAGACCGTGAACGTGCAATAAAAAGAATGCGTACAGCACTTAATGAAATAGTAGTAATGGGAATACCGACCAATACAGATTTTTTGTTTCAAATATTTGAAAACAAAACATTTTGTGAGGGGAAAGCTGATACAGGATTTATAGCTAAATTGTAACGATTCAGTACCTTCCTAGTTACCGCTACGCGATGCACATAAAATGCAAGAAACTTGTATTTTAGCGCTATAAAACTCGGAATTTTGCTTTGCAAAACACCTCGCCTTAGTGGGTACTGAATAGTTACTAATTAAGAAAGATGAAACATCCGTAAAAAGTGAAACGGGATTAAATTTATATATGATAGACTGGTATTTTATTGATAAATACAACCTTGGATTTTCTCTTAATCGAAATGTATATAGGCAGCAGAGATTTGTTTATAACAATGTAATGAAAAATTATGATGTATATTTTACAGATACGAGACGAGAATATGTTTGTCCTTGCTGTGGAGGGGAATATACATTAGAGCAACTGTATTTACCACAGTTGGATATATATTTAGATACTTGTCCACGTGACCATGCGAAATTAGAGAAGATGAAAAATGACCTATTCGATGAGGGGAGATATACTGAAGTTGAGAGAAAAATTATCGGTACGATTAGAAGTCATTCCTATGAGAATGCAATTTTGGCTAGAGAGGTAGTAGAATTAGTAGGATGCTCATGTATTAAAGTTGGCAAATTCGCTGAAAAGATTTGTCGTGAAACGGATTTAATTAAAAGAGAGAAGATTAATAATGAGCAAGCATTAAGATATTTTAGTTCGTAAATAATTGTTCAGTAGTTACCGTACACGACATAGGAGTATATTTTTTAGATATTAAAGTTCATTTCTTATGACGCTTGCAGCAGCGTTTTCAACATAACTGAACGCAATGACCATATATATGATAGCGTACGCTCACCTATTATCTACGCCTTAGGGCGTAGTAGTATTGAGCGTTATTCTACCAATAAGATTATCCGTATGAGCTAGTTTCCCATCCACAGTGATTACGATAGCCCCCATACCGTTCATGTTATTCACTTTATGAATAATAGAAGCAGTATCTAATCCGAACAATTTTGTAGTATAGATATCACAGTCTAATGATTTGTCAGCAATAATAGTTAAAGAAGCAATCGTACTTTCCATTGGATAGCCTGTTTTGCTATCAAAGATATGGTGGTACTTGCTTCCAGCCTTTTCAAACACCCGCTCATATATTCCTGAGGTTACAACAGATTGATTTCTTACTTTAACAAGTGCGACAGCATTTCCTCTGGCTAGAAAAGGATTTTGTATTCCTATATTCCAGTCAACGCTTTGGGATGGTGATTCTCCAAAAACAAGAACATTGCCTCCAATATCTATCATAGCTGAAACTACTCCATTTTCTAAAAAAAATTCCATAATTTTATCAGAGAAAAAGCCCTTCGCTATGGCGCCAAGGTCTATTTCCATTCCCTTTTTAGCCAGATACACGGTCTTTTTTTCATCATCTAGGTGGATATGTTCAGGCTTCAAAAGTTCCAGTACGTTTCTAATATCTTTTTTCTCTGGAACCTTAGCCTCCTCAAAACCAATTCTCCATAATTTTATTAATGGGCCTATTGCAATGTTTAAATAGGTATTTTCACATAGACTATGTTTTTTTCCTATTTTTATCAGCTCAAAAAGTTGCTCATCCACTTCTTGCGGTGCTGAGGAAGCAGTCTTTTTAAGTATTGCAAGCTGTGAGTTATCACTGTTGGCACTAAAAACCTCCTCATAATGAATCAGCATATCACATGCCTCATTTACAAGTCTTTCAGCAACCTCTCCCTTTACATAGAGAGAGATTTTTGTTCCCATAAGATATATTATATTCCTGTATTCATTCATTCGGTTCTCCTAAATTGAATTATTTTGTCCTTGCGTTAGAAATGCATCTAGAAGATGATTATCCATACCAGTTAGTTTTCTTTCACTTTGGTATGCAATAAAATAATCTAAATTCAGTTCATCAATTGGAATTTGATAAAGATTGTATTTGGAGGGGCATTCCTTTACCGCTATGCTTTCTGGTATAAAGGTAAGTCCCAAATTATTCGTGGCAAGTTTTTGTATCGTATTGATTTCGGTGCTTTCCAGTATGATTTGTGGTTCCACCTTATAAACGCTTAATAACTGATCTATCTGTTTTCTTATTGCAGACCCCTTGCAAGTTAAAAGTAGCTTTTGACACAATAACTTGGTTATGTCAATTTCACCTTCAGGAATAATAGCGACGTTCTTTTGATATAGATCACAGCAGCGAGGAATAATAGCATAGTATCTGTGTCTGCCCCAAGAAATCGATTTTAAGTTTGGTGAAATGTTTCTTGAATTTTGACCAATCCAAAAATCCAATTCGCCATTTTGCGCAAGTTTCTCATTTCTTTCTGGTATATCTTCTGAAAGCTCTATTTTGCAGTCTGGTTGTATACTCAAAAATTCTGGTAAAAAAAGAGGTAAAAGGTAGGTGCCAAGGCTAGGAAGCACGCCTATTTTTATAACCTTGTTATCCATATCTGATGCATCTGATATTTCCCGAAGCAGCTTAGAATAATTATTTTCTAATGAAGTTAAATATTGATAATATATTTTCCCTTGTTCCGTTAATCGATACGGCAGTTTGCCACGATTGATTAACTCACAGTTTAATTGACTTTCGATTCTTTTAATAACCTGGGTTAAGTAAGGTTGAGAAATATAAAGGGATTTGGCTGCTTTGCTATAATTACTGTACTCTAAAATGGCATCAATATAATATAAAGTATCCGGAGTGTTGTGTTTTGACATTTCGTTCCTCCTATTGTGAAGTACTGTTTATAAATTCTTGTGTCGATTATAACAAATTTGTTATCAAACATCAATAAACTACTATTAGATATAATAGGTTTAATATGTTAAAATTATATCAATGATTACAAAGATTATTATTTTTCCATACAGAAAGGGGATCACTATGAAATATTTAGCAATTGTAGGCACTAACTCAGACGTGTCAACGAATCGTATGCTGCTTCAATTTATGCAAAAGCATTTTGCGAAAGAAGCAGAAATTGAACTATATGAAATAAAAGATTTACCAGCCTTTAATGAACCAGAGGATACAGATGTTCCTGAAAAGGTAGCAGAATTATCTGACAAAATCTTAAAAGCAGATGGAGTGATAATAGCAACTCCAGAGTATGATCATGCGATACCTGCTGTTTTAAAGAGTGCACTTGAATGGATTAGCTATACGAGTCAAGCACTTACAGACAAGCCTGTTTTAATCGTAGGGGCTTCTCTTGGTACACTTGGTTCATCCCGTGCACAAGCCCATCTTAGACAAATACTTGATTCACCTGAGCTTGCTGCTAGAATCATGCCAAGCAGTGAATTTCTTTTAGGAAAATCACAAGGGGCATTTGATATTACTGGAAACCTAATCTATTTAGATAAGTTAGCAGAACTTGAGGAGATTTTTAGAGAGTTTCTTCTATTTACAGATATTACGACAAAACTTTTAGCAGAAAAAGCATTAAATAAAAAAGATAAAAAATTCACATGGCAAGAATAGGAGGATTAATATAAATGAAATTTATAGCAATTGTTGGAACGAGTGCAAAAAGATCCTATAATCGTACACTCCTTCAGTTTATGAAAAAATACTTTGAATCAAAGGCAGAAATAGAAATACTTGAGATAACAGATGTTCCTATGTTTAATCAATCGGATAATCAGTCCCAAAGTGAAGTGATACAGATGTTTCATGATAAGATTACGGAAAGTGATGGGGTAATTATAGCTACTCCTGAGTATAATCATTCCATTCCATCCAGTCTGAAAAGCCTAATTGAATGGTTAAGCTTTGATCTTCATCCACTTGCTGGCAAACCAGTGATGATTCTTGGTGCGTCACTTGATGTTCAAGGATCTTCTCGTGCACAATTACATCTTCGTCAAATCCTGGATGCACCAGGTGTTGATGCAAATGTAATGCCAGGATATGAGTTTTTACTTGGGAGCGCAAATAAAGCATTTGATGAGGACGGAAATCTAAAAGATGAAAGAACCGTAGACTTCCTAGAAATATGCCTCCTACGCTTTATGCGTTTTGCAAAGATTTCAAATCAGCTCAATGAAGAAGAAGCGTTTTCTTTTAATCCAGGTGTGTATGAGGTAAGTTCATTAGGTCACAGCGGAAGTCTTCCAATGAAAGTTGCCTTTAGTGAGAAGAGAATCGAAAGTATCGATATCAATAAAGAGGGAGAGACAGAAGGACTTGCAGATGTAGTTTTTATAAGAATTCCGGATAAAATAATGGAAGGACAGACATTAAATGTAGATGCTCTTTCTGGTGCTTCTGAAACGAGTAACGCTGTAATAGACGGTGTAGCCAAAGCAGTTAAACTTGCAGGAGTTAACCCTGATATACTGAAAAGACGTCCAAAGCCTGCTAGTAGCTTAATCAAAGTAGATGAAGAATATACTTGTGATGTAGTAGTTGTAGGAGGCGGCGGAGCTGGACTAAGTGCGGCAGCAACAGCGCTTCAGAATGGTTCCAGTGCTATTGTTATTGAAAAATATCCAGCAGTAGGTGGAAATACGATACGTTCAGGTGGTCCTGTTAATGCTGTTGATCCAGAGTGGCAGATTCAATTTGAAGAAAATCCAGGAGAAAGACATACGATTGAAGAACTACTAAATACAGATGAGAGTTTCATTCATCCAGAATATATCGACGATTTCCGTACACTTAGAGAAGAGTTTTCAGAATATCAGAAAAAGGTTGGTACACAAAAGGGACATCTATTTGACTCAACACTCCTTCACAGAATGCAAACATATTTTGGCGGTAAAAGAACGGACCTTAATGGCAATGCCATATACGGACAATATGATCTGGTAAAGATACTGACTGACAAAGCTTTAGAAAGTGTGAAATGGCTAGAGGAAATTGGGGTTGAGTATGATAAGAGTATTGTATTTGCTCCTGTTGGTGCACTTTGGCGTCGTGGTCATAAGCCGACCAAAAGTTATGGTACAGCATTTATACTTGCTTTAACAAAATATGTACAAGATAATTCAGGAAAGATCATTACGGATAGTCCTGTAAAAGAATTTATCGTAGAAGATGGTGAAATAAAAGGAGTTATAGCAACTGGAGTCAATGGACAAAAGATAACGGTTCATGCAAAAGCAGTAGTACTTGCAAGCGGTGGCTTTGGTGCAAACACAAAGATGCTAAAAGAATACAACACCTACTGGAGCAATATTGATGATGATATTAGAACGACTAATTCCTACGCTATGACTGGTGATGGAATCTTACTTGGTCAAACGGCAGGAGCTGCACTTACAGGAATGGGATTTACTCAAATGATGCCTGTAGCTGATCCGGAAACTGGAGAACTATTCAGTGGACTTCAAGTACCACCTGAAAACTTTGTAATGGTAAATAAAGAAGGAAAAAGATTTATTAATGAATTCTCAGGTAGAGATGTTTTAACAAAAGCTGCGATTGATCAAGGTGGTTTATTTTACCTGATAGCGGATGATGAAATAAAGAAAACTGCTGCGAATACAAGTCAAGAAAAGCTAGACCATCAGGTAGAAGCAGGTACTCTATTTAGAGCGAATACCCTAGAAGAACTAGCGATAAAAGTTGGTATGGATCCAGCAATTCTTATCGACACGATTCATAAATACAATTCTTATGTTGATGCAGGCTTTGATCCAGAATTTCATAAGGATACATTCAGCTTAAAAGTAGAGAAAGCACCATTTTATGCTACTCCTAGAAAGCCAGCAATTCATCATACAATGGGTGGACTTAAGATAGACACGAAAGCTCATGTGCTAGATGAAAATGATAGACCAATTATAAATCTATACGCTGCTGGAGAAGTTGCAGGAGGAATACATGCAGGCAACCGTCTTGGCGGTAATGCATTAACTGATATCTTTACCTTTGGAAGAATTGCTGGTAATACAGCAGTTGAGGAAATGAAATAGTTGTTGTTTAAATTTATGAAATGAAATGTCTAATTCCCAAGCTGTGTAGGGACTGAAAACGGTGATATCATTATCATTCATTTAAGCCATGAATAGAAAGGAGTCTTAATGTGATAGAATTATGTTATCGCATTAAGGCTTTTTTAAAAAATAAAAGACGCATGAACATAGATAGCCTGTAAATACTAGGATTGCAAGGACTTTGCGAGAAGAAAATAACCCAGAGTCCTTGGTAGTATTTTGAAAAATATCTATTTCCCAAAAATGAAAAAATGTTGATATTGGGAAGAATAGTGGGTATAATATAAGAAAAAAGAGAAGGTGGTGGAAATGATGAAGATAATTGAAAGAAGTCAATATCTAGATAAACTAAAACGACTTAATGGAACTCCTGATATAAAAGTGATTACTGGTGTTAGGCGAAGTGGAAAGTCAAGATTGATGGACAGTTATATTGAGTGGATTGAAGAAAATGAAAATGATGCCAACATTATTTATATCGATTTCACAAACCTGAAATTTGAAGATTTAAAGGAATACCATGCGCTAAACACATATATTGAGGAGCGCTATCAGCGTAAAAAGAATAATTATTTGTTTATTGATGAAGTGCAGATGTGCCCGCATTTTGAACTTACTATTAATAGCCTTCATTCATCAGAAAAATATGATATATATGTTACTGGTTCAAATGCCTTTTTGTTAAGTAGCGATCTTGCAACGTTGTTTACAGGCAGAACATACGAAATCGAGGTGTTTCCTTTTTCGTTTGCAGAATATATTCAATACTATCAACTTGAAGATAGAGAGCAAGCATTCGCACAGTATATGAAAGATGGTGGACTTGCTGGTTCTTATGTATATCGGGAACAAGAAGAGCGATATAAATATATTGAAGACGTGTTTGACACATTGATTGTCCGCGACATCAGACAGAAATATAAAATAAGAAATGTGATATTAATGAATCGCATTTCGGATTTTTTGATGGATAACATATCTAATTTATCATCCACACGCCAAATTGCAGATACTTTGACAAAGAATAAAGACAAGATTAATCATAAGACCGTTGGAAAATATCTTGAATATCTATGTAATGCATTTGCATTTTATGAAGTAAGACGCTATGACATACGTGGAAAAAAATATTTATCTTCCAATGAAAAGTACTATCTGAGTGATCATGCTTTCAGATATGCAAAACTTGGTTCTAGAAATATGGACTATGGAAGAATGATAGAAAATATTGTTGCCATTGAGTTGATGCGTAGAGGGTATGAGATATATGCCGGTGTATTATACAAAAAAGAAATAGATTTTGTAGCAATGAAACATGACGAGAAGTTGTATATTCAGGTTTCAGATGATATATCCAGTGAAACTACTTTTGCTAGAGAAGTAGATTCATTATTGAAAATCAAAGATGCTTATCCAAGAATGCTGATTGCAAGAACGAAGCATGAAAATTATCAATATGAAGGAATTAAAATTGTAGATGTGACAAATTGGCTTTTGAACAAATCTGAATGAATTTCCCAAAAACATAAAATATTTAAAAATGGGAAATAGAAAATTGGGTTTTATGAAAAAATATTGGAAAATGGACACTTAAACTTGAGAGAGTACAAACCTCGAAATACCTAGTATTGTTGGGGTTGTGAGATGATATAAGGAGACTTAAAAGAGTATGGTAAGAGTTTTATTTGTCTGCCACGGCATTAGAAGTGGTTTGTCTCTGGAATGCAGCAATAGCAAGGGATACAGCGGTCTTCAATTTTAAAATTCCAACAACGTCCCAAGAATAAAAAACGTCAGTTGTTTTGCAAGGCATTGTAACAAGAAAATATGATTAAGAAAAAGACTGTGACATAACTTAAAAAAATGAATTAAAGAATGGCAGTAAGTATTGTATAAATACAGCACTTAAGATTAATTGATTGACTACTACAGAACAAACCCAGACGGGAATGTCAAGAGGGCCAGGATGATGGTGGAGACTTGATGTTGATGGCTGGGTTTGTTTTATGTTTCGTTCATGAAATTCAAATGTTATGCATTTGTATCTATTAATTCCAAATAATAGTTTGAGAAAATTTGAATATTATAAATAAATAAATGAAATTGTCTTGCATATATGATATATTTAAATCATATGAGAGAAAATGATTTAAAGAAGTAAAATAAATGTATAAACTTATGTTGATATTGTTTGGTATGAGTTTAATTATATTAAAGAGTTTCTGTATAGTTGGATACATGAAGTGTAAAACTCTGATGTGTGTCAGGACAATCTTATATATGCAAAGAAGGTAGAAAATGGAAAGAGATAGCATTGCTGAAAGTGTAAAAAGAAAAATAATAGCAGAATCAATGGGGAGATGTATGAATCCGAATTGTCCCTCCCCTGAATTGTTCAAAAATAAGGGGGATATTATTGAGAAAGCACATATTGTGCCGTATTGTGATACAGCAAATAATTGTTTTGAAAATCTAATTATATTGTGTCCTAATTGTCACACGGACTTTGACAAAAATCATGCGTTTTCTGCTGAGGAAACTCAAGAATGGAAGAAAATGCGGCAAGAAGAACTAAAGCAGTTTTTTTCAAAAAAATACAATTCATTCGAAGAACTAAAAGTACATATTAAACCATTGTTGGAAGAGAATAAAACTATTTTTGAAAACTATTATATAAATGAACAAAAAGAGTTATGGGAGAAGTTTGAACCCACAATATTAAAGAATAATAGAATCATAAAAACGATATTACTTAATAACATAAATCTGATTCAAGAAAGCACTGAAAAAAAGTATTCAAATAAGAATTATATACAACAACTTTTTTTACATATAGAAGAGTTTGAACAAACGAGAACAGACAAAGAGAAGTATCGACAAGTTTTATTTCCAGAAGAAGTATGCTCTATGTTTGGTGTCGCACCCAAAGAAGGTTTTATGCTTCCTATGACAGAGTCATTAGAACTTTTTATCGATAAAATAAGAGCTCAAGAACGATTTGATGAAATATGTTTAGGTGAAGAAAAACCATATATTAGTTATTATGAGAATGGAATAAAAGAAAAAGTATATTTAACGGATACTCCAAGATTGAGACAATTATATTTTGATAATGGTTGTTTTATGAAAACTGGAGTGAGATTAGATAGCCTAAATTTTGCGTTGAAATATATAAAGCAACATAATCTGACATTTACATATATATATGAAGATAATCTTAGAATGATTGAAGTCAAAGGAGTGACATATTGCACTAAAACGTGCATTGCCATCTTTAGATAACAAAGAGATGGAGAGATTTAAACAAGAGTTTCAATTGTTAAAAAGGTTACATTCACCATATATTGTGGAGGCATATTCATATAATGATGAAACTAACGAATATACAATGGAATACATGGATGAAACTATATATAAATATGTACTAAGAGAAAGTAGTAGATTATCATTTAAAGATAGGAAGAACATTATTGCGCAGATTTGCAAGGGGCTAAATTATATTCATGAAAAGAAACTCCTTCATAGGGATATTAGTTTGGTAAATGTTTTTGTAAAACATTATGATGATGTGAATGTAATAAAGTTAGGAGATTTTGGATTGGTAAAGAATCCAGAGAATACCTTAACTAGTTTACAATCTGAGTTAAAAGGATCGTTAAATGATCCGAATCTTGTAAATATTGGCTTTGTAAATTATGAGATGCGTCATGAAACATTTGCATTGACAAGACTTTGTTATTTCATTTTGACTGGTAGAACAAATATTAATAAACAAAAAAATGGAAAGATAAAAGATTTATGGAGAAAAGGGACAAGTCCAAATATAAATGAACGTTTTTCGTCGGTTGATGAATTGCTTAATGCAATCAGTAATATTAATGAGATTGATAAATAACTTCAAATTATGTTATGTGATTTATATATTATGACGGAGCGGATACATGTAATATATGGAACAAGTGACTTGATGGTGGATAAATGAAATTTTTATTTTTTACGACGAGACAGAGCATAGTCGAAAAATAAATTATAGAACAATATCAGCAAATAATTATTATGACAATTTTTCAACTGCAATTGCCGGTTGGAATGAAAAGAATAACGAATTAATTTGTAAACGATATACCGACTTTGAAACAAAATATGAATACAGAAAAATTGATAATGAGCTTAAAAGTCAGACAATAAAAACAAAGGATCTGGAGCTCGGATTTGCTTCATTAAATAAGCATAAAATAGATTTCTACGAAGACTTTCTGTCAATGTACGATGAAAATATAATAATCTATATATCTGTATTTAGTAAGATGGAATATATTATTAACCAAGTTTTTAGGGACTATCATAATTCAATGTTTATTGACATTGACCTAATGAAATATTCGATTATTAAGGCTGTACTTACATACCGTCCCCAAAATGTAATAAAAGCAATTTATGAAGATCCAAAGGTGCTTGTTCAGGAGCTTCGAAATTTTTTTATAGATAGAATACAAAAGAATAGAGCGAATCTTGAACTTAAAAGTCGTGAAAATACGGCATTTGAGCAAATATTGATTTTATTAAATGAAATAAAACCAATATTATGTTTAGACTGGCTATATAATGCCTCGTTTACTGGATTCAGTAAGTTTTTAAATGAAATACAAGTACAAGACTATTCATTAGTAATTGACAAAGAAGGAGACTCGCAATGCACTGTCGAAGCAGCAAGACTTGAAGGTATACAAAATCTGTCTGAAGGTGATTCAAAGTATTACGTAGGAATTAGAATGGCAGATATGCTTATTGGGTTGATTTCAAGGATTATGCAATCCTTAAGCAAGGATTTAGTTGGAAATTATACTAGTGACGAAATAAAAAAAACACTTTTACAGGCGGGATGGTTTGTACTTAATGACAAACAATTAAATTTATATAAACGACTTCATAAGATAATCTGTTTAGATAATAAATATTGGTATAAGACTTATGCCGGTATTTATTCTGATGATTTGGTGGCTTTTATATCATTGCTACAATTTATGAATCACTTTGAAAATGCTGATATGATAAGAAATGGTGGCGTGGATATGCAACCTGAGTATTATAATGCTTTTACATTAGATGCATTACAGAGAAGATATAATGTTACGAGTCATAAGTTGAAGATGGAGCCGATAACAAACGATTCATTAGATTATTTTTATAATCAACGTGGAGCAAAGGTTTATAAGGATGATTTAAGACAACCAAGATTAACTTTAAAAGAAGGACAGAATAAAATTATGGTTTTATCTGTCGGATTTAGTCAAAAGGGAACTCCGACTGTCACGATTAATGAGAATGAAACTACCGTATGTTACAGGCTTCCGAATGAGTATTCGGAATGGGCTATGACAGTAGTTGGTATGGCTGATATGGGAGAAGTATTATTTCCAGCAGAAGTGATTTTTACGAAAGAACATGAGAAATATTATGCGGATATTCTTTAAAATGGTTATTTGTTGAATTGAGCATAGAGGAAAATAAGAAAAAAATGATTGTGTTTGACAGGATTATGGTTTGAGCAATTGTCATGAGAGGTGCTGATATCAGCAGAATCTAATTTGTGTATATGGACTGTGGTAGATCAGAACCAAGCTAAACGACACGATATTGACATTGTTGCATTAACTGTATTTGTGACGAATCATTTTTAGATTCAGTCAAGAATATTTTTGACTTGATTTTACTTTGGCAACTGATATTAATCTGCAGATTTTGAACCAGAAATGATTTAATCAGCAGACACTAATTATGATTGAAGATGAAAGTTTGAGGAAAAGATGATAAATGTTACAATCAGAGGAACTGTAGAATACAATCCAAATGATTTAGCAGAATATATTAGAGGTGAACAAAATGCTATAGGATGTTTGCAAGGGTATAAAACACGATTTAGTAAGCAACATATTTTTGTTAGCGATATATTCTGTAAGTTGGGATATGGTCAGAATGCTAATAGTAGTAGTCGTTCTGGTTATTTGGCTCTATTTGACTTTTTGAATGATTTTGAGAATAAAAACAGAGAGACTCAATATAAAAAAGATGTAGAAAGACTGCTAAATTGCATTTCATTAGAAGAAGCTAGAAATTATATCAAAGAGATTGATTTCAATGGTAATATATATCCATCACAACAATGGCATTATTTGATTGCATATACCAAATGGAAAAAAGTATTAGGGAAAAAATGTGGAAAAAATTTTGCCTGTGCGGAATTGTTGGTTTATTTGTATGAGGTAATTAATGATATACCATCAATTAGCTTGATATTAAATACTTGTATTCGAGGGAAAGATGAAAGAGTTAAGTTCGTTAAGAACTACAATAATAGTGAGAATTCTTTGTATATCATGAATATAAACGAAGCGACATATTTGATAGAAATTGATTAAGTAAAATAGAAATCACTTTTGGCAACTTGACCAAAAGTCGTGACGTAAAAATTAGTATAAAGTCATAGGAATTCCCTAATGCACGCGACATAGGAGCGCGGAGTTCTTGCATAAATTGCTATGCAACTTTAGGCGTATCCTGTTATCTTCTTTTCTTGTTTTTCAGACTAGCCAAACGGATGGTCAGGATTTCTGACGGAAGCCACGTAACCCTTGATTTTACTGCCTTTTTCGAGAAATGGACCATCTGTAATGCCTTGTTTCTGGGGAATTATGAATGTTTTATCTCATATTACAAATTAAATATTTCTTTATACAAGAAGTTTGATAGGAATAACTTATCAGGCTTCTTTTTTGTTTGTTTAAATTGGGGAACTATAGATTCGGATAGATTTTATACACCCTTCAAAAGAGCAAGAAATAAAAAAAAATAAGTTTTGCAAAGATATTTAGCAATCAGTCATTTTTCAACCCAAATACTTGTTGAAAGGAGAAAATGGCAAGAAAAAACGAATAGATATTAAATTCATGCGAAACAGAAAGGAGGAAAGATTCCAATGCATGACTTACGATTTTTATCAAAAGAAACTAGATTATCCAATTATTCTGTGATTCCTAATGAACTATATGGAGAAGGTATCAGCAGTACTGCTATGGTAGTTTATGCCAAGCTGCTTAATAGAGCCAATCTATCCATCAGCAATGGTCGTGTAGATGAAGTTGGAAGAGTTTATGTTTTGTATCGTATCAGAGATCTGGCACAGGAGATTGGACGAAGTACGTCAACTATCAAAGAGAAGATCAATGAACTTGTTGAGGCAGGTCTGATTGAAAAGAGACGAGCAGATACAGGACGAGCCAATCTGATTTTTGTAAAGGTTCCAGAATCTAGTCTAACAGATGGAAAACCAGCCATATATGGTACAGATAATAAGTCCTATAACAGTGGAAAAATGAACCATACAACAGGTGGAAAAGCAGCCCCTAATAACAATAAGAATAAAACTAATATAATAACTAATTACAATTTTGAAGAAGGAGAAAGTTTATAAATGATGGAGAAAAAGAGTGCAATAATAAAAAAATATAAGGTCTGTGGTGAGGATTTAGAAATGTTATTTCCAAATGGACCAGTCTTTGGAATGGATCGTCATCCAAGGATGTGTGACTGTATGAGAACTAAATATGCATAATGAAGAAATGGAAAGAATACAAAGAGAACAGGCTGAGAAAATTTCAAGAAACAGATCTATCTGCTTTTCAGATAAGACAATGTATGACTGGAACTTTAAGTATGATGATAAAGAAAATCCTATCATGATTCACGCCAAAATGTATGTAAAGAATTTTGAGGAGATGAAGGAGAAAAACATCGGATATTTATTCTGGGGCGGTGTAGGAACAGGAAAAACCTTTATGGCTGCTTGTATTGCCAATGCTCTTCTTGATATGTGTTATACGGTGAAGATGACGAATTTTGCAACGATCATCAATGACCTATTTTCTTGTGAGGACAAGAGTACCTATATCGATGCTCTAGTGAAATACGATTTATTGATTATTGATGATCTAGGAGCGGAGCGAAATACAGAATATGCTGTAGAGAATGTATTTAATGTGATTGATCGAAGATACCGCACTGGGAAACCATTGATTATTACGACCAATCAGCATTTGAAGATGATCACTAATGAACAGTCAGTGGACAAAAGAAGAATTTATGATCGTATTCTGGAATTGTGTACGCCTGTCTGTGTGGATGGTGCCAGTAAGAGAGCAAAAGCGTCTAAGGAAAAGATGGTTCAGCTCAAGGAAATGTCAAAGGATTACAAGGAAGGAGAATTTGCCAATGAGTAATTATGAAATCCCGTATTGGAAGAAATATACCTTATCCATTGAGGAAGCTGCCTCTTATTTTCGGATCGGGGAAGGTAAGATTCGAAAAATCGTTAGTGAGAATCCAAACGCAGAATATCTGTTATGGAATGGCAATCGTGTACAGATCAAACGTGAAAAAATTGAAGCATTTGTTGATACATTAAGTGATGTTTGACGACAATTAAAATTTAGATTGGAAGTGTGAAAACGATGAATGACATGATATAATGAAAGGAAGTTATGTCATGGGTCTTATGAGGTAGAGATATGAATAATAAGAAATGTGATAACAAAGGGCGACTCCTGTTTTTGGGAGAAACCCAAGAGAAGTCTGGTCGCTATAGATACAACTATGTGGATGCCCTTGGTAGTAGAAGGGGAGTGTACAGTTGGAGACTGACTGAAGCAGATTCCATACCAACAGGGAGACGCAAGGATAAACCATTACGGGATCGAGAAAAGGAGATTCAAAAGAAACAGTTCCATGGTATAGCTACCACGGATATGACCATCAATGAATTGGTAGATCGATATTTAATGCTCAAGATGGCAGTGAAGCATAGCACAAAAGCAAATTACAAATTCGTCCAGAATGTTTTAGCAAGACAGCCTTTTGGAAATAAGCATATCGATGCAGTTCGTTTATCCGATGCCAAGCTTTTTCTAATCAAGCTACAAAGAGAAGATGGAAAAGGATATAGTTCTATACATACCATAAGAGGCGTACTAAGACCTGCTTTTTAGATGGCAGTAGATGATGATCTTCTTATGAAAAATCCTTTTGCATTTCAACTTGGAACGGTTATTGTCAATGATAGTGAAAAGAGAGAGGCAGTTACTACGGAGCAGAAGAACAAGTTCTTAGAATTTGTAAGGAATGATAAGCATTATAATAAGTATTATGATGTTTATCATTGTTGTTTGCCACTGGTCTTCGAATCTCTGAATTTTGTGGTTTGACAGTAAAAGATCTGGATTTTGAAAATGGTAAAATCAATATCAATAAGCAGCTACAACGGACAAGAAATATGGAATATGTGATAGAGACTACCAAGACTTCTAGTGGTACAAGACAACTTCCAATGACACAAGAAGTAAGAGCAATCTGTGAGCGGATGGTCATGGATCGCAAGAAGCCAAAGGCAGAGCCAATCATCAAAGGACATTCCAGATTTCTTTATTTTGACAAGAATGGAAAGCCAATGGTAGCCCTGCACTGGGAAAAGTACATGAAACATGCATTAGATAAGTATAACCGAGAACATCAGGTGCTAATTCCTACCATTACCCCACATGTTTGCAGACATACCTATTGTAGCGAGATGGCGAAGACAGGGATGAATCCGAAGACTCTTCAATATCTAATGGGACATTCAGAAATCAGTGTGACTTTGAATGTATATACCCATCTAGGATTTGAAGATGCCAAAGAGGAAATCGAAAGGTTATTTGCGGTAAATCAGTAAACTTCAAATAGATTTTCCGTCAATTTTGGGATTTTCAACACCCCGCAACGCCTTGTAACATCCCAATATCGTCCCAAAAACGACCGAGAAAAGTTGGGATTTTGTTGGGATTTATGAATAGATACAAGAAAATAACTACTTGAACTTGATAGAGCGAAATCTCTGAAACGCCCAGTATTAGAGGGATTTCGAGAGGATATAAGGAGACTTAAAAGAGTATGATAAAAGTATTATTCGTCTGCCACGGCATAGTATCAACAGTGGTAGCGAATTGCTTGTAATTGCTATGGTTCATGGAAATAATGCAGTGATTTTACGACACATTTACGACAGGATTTTAATTGAAAATAATGAAACATGTTAATGTGAAATGAGCTGCCAAGCTATGAAAAAAAAGATGCTTTCAGTTGACAATATAGTATATATGCCCTATGTTAAAAGTGGCAAGTTAGAAAGATAGTAGAAAATTTACAATAAAGTTCTATATTCATTTTATTATTAAGAGATAGTCATAACAAGAGTGGATTTACAAAAAAGATACAGAAAACGTCTAAGTTAGAGATAGAAAAGGATAAAATGTATCAAAACAATTATTTGGAAAGGTGTAAGAAGAATGAAGAAGTATGATGACTTTCTCGCAGAACAGTTACAGGATGGTGAGTTTAATAAAGAATATGATAATCTGAAGTCAGAGCTTGATTTGATTCGAGCAATTGTTGACGCAAGCGTATCTCAAAATCTTACACAAAAGCAATTATTAGATCTAAGTGGAATTAATCAGTCGGACATAAGTAAATTTGAAAATAGAGACTAGAAATTCATCTACAAATCTATTGAAACGAATTTAATGGGAATGAAATCCATAAAGATGACGTAATAATCAGTCCAGAGAAGGTAAAACTTCATGCGGAAACATAATTTAGAAATATTGTGTATCTATAGGAAAAATTATTTATATTAGATTGTGAAAATATATGATTGAGATTAAAGTTAATAACAAAGCCTGAAACTATGCTTATGAAAATTAAATATTATACATAAAGTATGAAAAGGCGTGAGTAGATGTAGAAAGGAGAATAGTGTTATGGACGGGGATCAAGTTTCTCTTTTGGTAGGAAATGGACTTGATATACAGATTGGTGGAGATGACTTTCAAAACAAATGGATAATGGTTCGTTTGCTTGCAAAAGCAAAAACGGGAGAATATGATGTTTTGTTTACCGATGAAAAAACAGGTATACCGATAATAGTAGGCGATGAGATTGTTGAATTATTCAGAAATTTGGTTCCGTATGCAAATAAAGCTATTTATAATGATTATGATGATAAGGCCGAAAGATATGGAGATGCCGATTTAGTTGCTGCATTGAAAGATTTTAAAGGAAATCACAAAATTGAAGTAAGAAGCATTGAAGAAATAGGCATGGAGGATTGGTTATTAATTTTCTTGTTATTTTTAATTGATGAACGTGATATATTAAATCAATATAAAAATATAAAACTAGGGTTTGAACGAATGATTTTAGATTCTATTTATTGCGAATCTTATATTCAGAAATTGTACTCAATGTTGGATAAGTCATCAATTCGATATTTTTCAGAATATGATAAAATATTTACTTTGAATTATGATAATACTATTGAAAAATTACTTAAGAAAAATATCTTTCATTTACATGGTGATTTCAATACAGTAAACCCTTCAGAAAATGTTGAAAATGCATTAGGTTACATTAGAATTTTAAAAAAAGAAAATGTATCTTTCCCAACTGAATATATACATTGCAATTGTACAGGAATTTCAGACTTTAGTGGTAATCGTAAATATAAATATGCTTCTGATATGACAAAAGCATTCATTGCATTTGAAAATCTAAAAAGTGATATTAAAACAAGTAAAATAAAAATAGAAGATATATTAACAAAGGTACCTGATGATCAACTTGAACTTGTTAAAATTGGGATCGAAAAAGATTTAAAAGTTGGTCATAATTACTTTTTCAATGAGTTTGAAACGTTATCTGGAACGCTTGAAATTGTAGGTTTAGCGCCGCAAAATGATAGCCATATTTTTGAATGTATCAATAAGAGTAGTGTTGATGCTGTGATTTTTTATCATTATTTTGGAAACAGGACTGAAGAAGAGGCAGAAGAAGAAATAGAAACAATGTCTATTCCAATAAATAAAAAGTACACGATAAAGAATGTAAAAACCATTTGGGATAAAATAAAGATTACTAAACCTGCAAATGCTAGTAACAGTATTTCAAAAGAACAGCTAGATATCTTGAATGCACTATGCTTCACAAGTAAGATAACCAAAGATGATATAATCTGGCAATTGAATTCTGTACCTAAATTTACTCGTAATGCTATTGTTGAAATGATGAAACACGAAATGGAAAAGAATAAATATCACCAGACGCCCCAAAATGAACAAGTATTTGCACAGAATTTCAAAGATTTTAGTAGTACGCTTGAAATTTCTGCGTTGAGTCCACAGGCACTTTTGTATTTATACATAGATAGTACAAAGCCCAATGTAAAGCTTAGTAAAAAGAAAAAATGAATAAAAAAAAGTAATATGCGAAGATAGAATGAATTAGCGAATAAATTAGAAAACTTAAATAAAATTATATATTACTAGAAGAAATTAATTATGGTGAAATAGAACAGGAACATACATAGATTTGTAGAGTAGAAAAATTAGCTTATAAAGTAATGTAATAAAAAATATAAAATCATAGTATTTTGTAAGAAAATGTTTTATTATATACAATATAGACAGTTTTGTTTTGATAGGTGTAAATATTGTATAGAAGATTAAAGAGAGGGGTAGTATAATGATGTATGTTCCTATGCTTAAAATAAGGGCTGAAGAATTAAGGGTAGCAAAAGAAATGAATACTTGCTTTTCGGATAAAATAGTACCATTATTTGAAATAATTAATGAAATATATAAAACTACTTATAAAACAGACAAGAACGGAGAATATATTTTAGAGCAGCGTAAATCAAGAAATTGTAGGGTAAAAGCTAAACCGACGGAAGAGGATATTATTACATTACAGCATATAAGTAATATTGCAGATGGTAAGTTGATATTCATGGATTATTTTCGTTTTTCATTACGCAAATATGGAAAAAATATCAGCTTTAGGAAAGCAGAATTGTCATTTGACTTAAACAATGATTTGAAATTATACAAGAAAAAGTTATTAGATACAACAATATATAATAACATGATTCCAGTGATTTCACTAAAGCCTGATTGTGATTTCCCAAAATCCGACCTTATAAAATTTGTTGCGGAATTACAAGCAAAAACGATACATATTGCGTTGAGAATAACAGAGGAATGGATTGATCAAACTAAAGATATTGTTCAATCATTACGAGAAACAGATTTCTTGCTTTTTGATGTTGAAGAGCAAAATCCAGAATTAAAGTTTATGGAAATTCAAGAATTGGTTGATTTGCAGTCGAATTGTCAAAAAGTATTGTTAAATTCACCGAGAAAGCTAGCAATAAAAAACGGAGAATATCCAGAATATGATCAAACGGACTTAATTAATAATTGTGCAAGAGTTGTGGCTGAGGACAATGGTTTTGATGGATATGGAGATTATTGTGGATTAAAAGATGCAATGCCAACGAATGATGGTTCAAATGGTACAGGAGCAGCGTTAGCATTACTTTATGATTATAAACAGAATGTTTTTTACTCTTTTTGTAATCATGATACTAGTTTAGGAATGTCAGGTTACAGTACACTGATTCCAGTTATTAAAGCAGATGAGCCGTTATTAAATCCTAACAGTGATTGTCCTGGTTATACAAAAATACATTCGTTGCCTAGTACTGGAAGTTGGAGTACTTGGCATCATATAAATGCAGCAAGATATATATATCAAACGTATAAAAATATATAAAAATAAAAGAGAGCGAAAAGGCTCTCTTTTATTTTTAAATTATTTATAAAGACGAGATGGCTCAATTTGGTTTTTATAAAACCATTGATAATCAATTTCTAAAATATCATTATGATTTTGTTTTAAAAAGGACCATTGTTTTTCAAAGCGATGCTTCAATATAGACTTGAATATTTGATTAATGGCATCTGGAGAATAGGTTTGTATAATATAATCTGTTATATCGGAACGTTTTTGAAAAGAAGTATCAAGTGTAAAATAAGAATTAAATTCACTTTTTCTTATCAACTTTATTTGGTTTAAAGAACTAATTTCATTTCCAAGAGAAGCATCTCTAACAAGCGTAAATTTATAATTTTTTTGTCTGTTTTGTCTGTAAGAATATATACCACATTTTTCAGGAATGAGATTTCTAATATTCTCGATATTTGCTTCAGAGCAAATGATAAATACTTTTTCAAATATTTTATAGTAATCAATAATCTGTTTTTGCAGTCTTGTAAAATTATCTAAATCGGTTTTGATTTCATATGCTATGCTTTCACCATTAATTTTACATAAATCTGCACGACTACTACCTACAGGAAGTTCAAAAATAGTAACATGTTTTTTTCCACTCATAAGAACTTGCTTTATGAAACTAGATTTAATGCATATTTCATTTGGGTAGTAATTTAGTATTATTTTATTATAGATTTTATGTATGTTCTCATCAGCCATTGTAGATAAAAATGAGGAATCAATAGTTTCTAAAAGATTATTGTATAAAACAGAAATATTCTCAATAGTGGAATATTGAGTATATAATTGTTGTGCATCTTTAAAGGTAGGATAGACTATTTGATTTGACAAAAATAACACCACCTTTCATTAACTTCTCTATTATATTAACACAAAAATTAGAAAAGTGGTATTAATAATAAATTGACCTAATAGGTTAATTGTGGTATAATGTCAGAAAGTTAGGAGGAAATTCCCGAATGATAGTTAAGTACTCAACAAAAAAGTTAGAAAAAAATTTGACGGATTTACGTCTTTTGAAGAAATATTATAGCAATGATTACAATAAAATTAATAATAGATTATCAGAATTAAAAGCAGCGAATAATTTATCAGAGATTCCAGAATGCCCACCACCAAGGAGACATAAATTAAGCGGAAGGTTACAAGACTGTTGGGGAATCGATTATTCCAAGAATGATCGAATAATTATTAAACCAATGGGTGAATTTGATATTAATGATGTATCTTCTATTGTTGAAATAGAAATAGTAGATTTGGAGGATTATCATTAATGAAAGGATGTGATATTATGAATAACAATTTCCTTGTTCCAACGGGCAATATTATTAAAGAGTACTTGGAGGAATATGGTATTACACAAAAAGATTTAGCAGAGAGAATAAATAGTAGCGAAAAACACATTTCAAATGTGTTAAAAGGAAAGAATAGATTAACAGAGGAGCTTGCACTTAAATTGGAGAAGGTTATTGTTGGTGTTCCTGCTTCATACTGGCTTAATTATGAAGCAAAATATAGAGAACAAGTAGCAAGAGAAGAAGAGATAGCGACTGTTAATGAATGGAATCTACAAGAAATAGCAAAGAGATTTCATTTTAGGGAGGTATTTAAAGGTCTTGATATATCTTTGACAGAACAAGCAATAGAAATGTTAAAGCTCCTAAAAATAAGTGATTTTAAAAATTTTGATAATGTATATAGTAAAGTTGCAGTAGATTTTATGGAAGATGGTGGGGAAAAAGAGGCATTAGCTATTTGGTTGAATATGTGTGAATTAGAGATAGAGATACAGAATGATGAAATAGATGATGTACACTATAAAGAAGCTAGTGTTAAAGAAAATTTAAAAAAATTTAAATTACTATCAAATAATAGTAAAACAGAATCGTCAATAAATAGCTGTAGAAAATTATGCAATAAATTGGGGATATATTTAGTTTTCTGTGAAGCTGTAACAAATAGTAAGGTTAGAGGTGCCTTAACTACCTATAAAAATCATCCAGCAATATATATTAGTGGGCGTTTTAAGTCACATTCTAATACATGGTTTGCATTGATTCATGAGATTGCGCATTTATTACTTCATTATGATAAGAATTATGTAATTGTGACATATGAAGATGATGAAAATGATAAAGAGATGGAAGCGAATGAATTTGCTCGTGATTTCTTTATTGATCCAATGGAATATAAAAAATTTTGTGATAGAAATGAAATAGCGGCAGAAACGATAAAAAAACTTGCTAAAGACCAAGGTACAATTCCAGAAATTGTCGTTGCAAGATTACAACATGATAAGAAAATTGGTTTCGAACAATTTAGATATTTACACTGATTTTAGCTTGTAAAAAGATAAATATACGAAAGGTATATATCATAATAAGACGATATATATCTTTTCCAAACGTTTGTGTGCCGCTTAAGCATTGTGATATGCTATAGATTATACATGGAAGAAAAAACATGGTGAAGAATTCGTATTTTTGTTTTGCGTAATAATTGTTTTTTGAAATATGGCTGTACTTTTTACAGCCACTGGCTTCAACTAGTGCAGCCAATCACCTATTTTGGCTTTAGAAAGTATAGGCAAAAACATAAATTCTTGAATATTTTATTTTATCAGTAAAAATACTGGCTACAAAAAGTACTGCCATTTTATTGACTTGGCTATAGAAAGTACAGCCATCTCATAACATTGGCTACAGAAAGTGTAGCCATATGAAATATAAGGGGTTTCAGGGGATTTTAGCCCCTGACAAGATGCAATAGGACGGCGACGTCGCTGTTGCGTATCTTGCCGTGGACTGTCTAGATAAAAAATGTTCACGACATAAAAGAATTATTCTATCAACGAAGCACAAATAAGAAAGAAATTGATTTGTAAATTTCATATTTAAATTATTTTAAAAGCATGGTTTCTGACACTTTTTGATCAAGTGTAAAACAGAAGAACCGTGCTTTTTTTAGATTAAAAGAGGTGGAATCGATTTGCCATGATTATAGTGTGAACAAAAATTAGACTTAATAAAAGCACCAAAATCTGGTTTGATAAAACTAAAATACACCAGCCTGGTTTCTATCGGAAAAATGGAAAAGCAGTTAATATTTAAGATATAAACCGGTTCAATAAGAAATCAGTGAGGTGATACTTTATAGAAGAGATAGCAATAAATACAAATGAAATAAAAACAGAAATTCCTATATGGAGAAAGTATATTCTTTCGGTGCAGGAGGCATCCGAATATTTTCATATCGGATATAAGAAGCTTAGAAAAATAATTGATGAACATCCAGACGCTGACTTTATTTTGTGGAATGGTACCAGACCACAGATAAAAAGAAAGATGTTTGAGCAGTATGCGGATGAGAATCTGACAGCAATTTAACTCAAATAAGCATCGGAGTAGATTGCGAATATCCAATTTGAACAATAAGAATCAGATAGATATAGAGCCATGTTTATGGTATATTTAATATATCATAGCTTGGCTCTCTTCAATAGAGAAAGGAGTTTTTGATATGCCAGATGAAGTAAGACGTGACAGTAAAGGTCGCAAATTATGGAATGGTGAGAGCCAGAGAAAAGATGGACAATATGAATATAAATATATGGATGCTTTTGGAAATAGAAAGACTGTATACAGTTGGAAACTAACAGTATCCGACCCATTACCAAAGGGAAAGCGTGATTGTATTTCGCTAAGAGATCAGGAGAAGCAGATTCGCAGGGACTGTGCTGATAAAGTAGCAGTGGATGGCGGGAATATGACAGTTCTTGAACTGGTAAAAAGATATGTGGCTCAAAAGCAAGGAGTTCGCCATAATACCAAAGCAAATTACAAATTTGTAATCAATATTATGGACAAAGAAGTATTTGGAACAAAGCGGATTGATAAAATCAGACTATCCGATGCCAAGGCATGGGTGATAAAGCTACAAAAGGATGGACGAGGTTATTCTACGATTCATGCGATTAGAGGAATTATCAGACCAGCATTTCAGATGGCAGTGGATGATGATTTAATTCGAAAGAATCCTTTTGATTTTCAATTGCATACAGTAGTTGTGAACGACAGTGTGACACGAGAAGCGATTACAAAGCAGCAGGAAAGAGCATTTCTGGATTTTGTAAAAAATGATAAGCACTTTTCAAGGTATTATGATGGCATTTTTATTTTGTTTAAGACAGGACTAAGAATTTCAGAATTCTGTGGATTGACCATTGGAGATATTGATTTTGAACAGAAAAGAATTTCGGTTACCCATCAGCTTCAGCGCAAGAGAAATATGGAATATATCATGGAAGAACCTAAGACTTCATCAGGTATTCGTTATATTCCAATGTCATCAGAAGTAAGCGAGTGCTTTAGATGTATCATTTCAAAGCGAAAGAAGCCAAAAGTGGAACCGATGATCGATGGCAAATGTGGTTTCCTATTCTTGGATAAGAACCATATGCCGATGGTGGCACTCCACTGGGAAAAGTACTTTAAACATATCTTGGAAAAGTATAATAGCCTTTATAAAGTCCAGTTGCCAAAGATAACACCTCATGTACGCAGACATACCTTTTGCAGTAACATGGCAAAGGCTGGAATGAATCCGAAAACCCTGCAATATATTATGGGGCATAGTGAGATCGGAATTACCTTGAATACTTATACTCATATGGGATTTGAGGATGCTTCTGCGGAGATGTTAGCAATGGAATGTCAGTCTGCCAAAGGTAATTTGCCCTGTCGTAAAAGTTTTTAATTTATGACAGGTTTTACGACACTTGATGGATGAGATAAGCGAAAATAAGCAAATTTATACCAAAAAACGGTAAGAATAGCACTGCCGTGAAAATGGCGCAAAATCAAGCAAAAGTCAATGAAATCAAGCACTTGCAAGGAGAATTAAGTAATGATAAAAATAATGTTCGTCTGCCACGGCAACATATGTCGCTCGCCTATGGCAGAATTTGTTTTAAAAGATATGATCACAAAAAAAGGCCTAGAAAATCAGTTTTATATCGCTTCCGCCGCTACAAGCAGAGAAGAAATTGGAAATCCGGTTCATCCAGGGACGAGGAAAGTGCTAAATAAATATGGCATTGGAGTAGAGGGAAAGTATGCAATTCAGTTAAGTAAGAAGGATGTGAACAATTATGATTACATCATTGGAATGGAACAAATAAATATTTCTAATATTAACAAGATAATTGGAGAAAATACAAATTGTAAAGTGGATAGATTGTTGGATTTTACTGAACATCCAAGAGATATTGCAGATCCATGGTATACAGGTGATTTTGAAAAAACTTATGAAGATATCTATGAAGGTTGTGAAGCCTTTTTAATAGAATGCATTTCATTTGATAAAGATAAGGAGTAGTAGATGAATATTGAAGAAGTAATGAAACAAGAAGTTTTTGTAGTTGTAGGTGATACCATCAATGAAGAAAAATATGCGTGTAAAATCAAAAATCAGTTAATACAAAATGGCTATCAGGCATATGGGGTTGGAAAAGAGAAATTATCAATCAATGATGTTGAGGAGCAAATTGATATTATTGATTTATGCATTAACCCTGTTAGAGGTTTGCAGCTAATGAAAGAATGCAATAAAACATTTAAATCAGTTGTGATTCAGCCAGGGGCAGAAAGTCCAGAATTAGTAGCGTATTTACAAGCGAATAACATACCTTATATAGAAGGTTGTTTATTGGTGGGACTAAGTTTGTATAGCAAAAATAAATAACTAATAAGATAGGTTATTGAAAGTAACATAGAATGAGAATGAGATTTGCAAATACTGCATTTATTTAAAGGTGATAGCCTCATAGAAGACCTTTCAATGGATGCAGTATTTTATTTAGCTACTGTGAACGGAGTGAACCGTAACAATTAGAGTGTAATATAAAAAATAGCTTTCGTAATAACGAGGGGAAACATTACTTGCCCTCTATCAAAAACCTTGCTATAATCGGAAGTAGACAAAATAAGTTTGGAGAGGTACACATGAATTTATTATCAATTGAAAATATGACAAAGTCATACACAGATAAAATACTTTTTGATAATGCCAGTTTTAATATTAGCGAAGGTGAAAAAATTGGAATTATTGGTGTGAATGGAACTGGAAAATCTACACTACTTAAAATTGTAGCAGGATTTGAAAAGCCAGAACAAGGAACAGTAGCAAAAGGAAATAATTTATACATTCGATATTTATCACAAAATCCTGTTTTTCATAAAGATATGACTGTATTGGCAGCAGTGTTAGAGGGAAACATAAATAAAGAGAATGAATGGTCTATTGAAAGTGATGCAAAGACTATTTTAAATAAGTTAGGGATAACCAATCATGATGAGATGATTATGCATATGTCTGGGGGGCAGAGGAAGAGAATTGCGCTTGCAAGTACCTTAATAGCTTCAGCAGATATATTGATTTTAGATGAACCAACGAATCATTTAGATAATGAAATGGCACAATGGTTAGAGGATTACTTGAAAAAAATGAAAGGTGCGCTTTTGATGGTAACACATGATCGGTATTTCCTGGATCGTGTATCAAACCGCATCGTAGAAATTGATAAAGGTAGCATTTACAGTTATATGGGAGGATATTCTGAATTCTTGAGGTTGAAAGCAACCAGAGAAGATATGGAAAATGCTTCAGAACGTAAGAGACAGTCGATTCTAAGAACGGAATTAGCATGGATTAGTAGAGGTGCAAGAGCAAGATCTACGAAACAAAAGGCAAGAATTGAACGTTATGAAGATATGAAGGAAATGCAAGCGCCAACACAAGAAGAAAGTGTTGAATTAAGTTCACTCTCTTCTAGACTTGGTAGAAAAACAATAGAAGTGAATCAGTTAGGCAAGAGCTTTGGTGATAAGCTTCTAATAAAAGATTTTTCTTATATTTTTTTAAAGGGCGATCGAGTGGGCATCATAGGCCATAATGGATGTGGGAAAAGTACACTTCTTAAAATTATAAATGGAGTAGTGGAAGCGGATCAAGGTGATGTTGAAATTGGTGCCACCGTTAAAATTGGATATTTTTCACAAGAAAATGAATACATGGATGAAAGCCTTAAAGTAATTGATTATATTAGACAAGGTGCAGAGTATATTGAAACGGTAGATGGAAAGATTACTGCATCTCAGATGCTTGAGCGTTTTTTATTTGATGGAACATTGCAATGGAGTCTCATTAGTAGATTATCAGGTGGGGAAAAGAGAAGATTATATTTACTTCGCATATTGATGGAAGCTCCTAATGTACTTATTTTAGATGAGCCTACAAATGATTTAGATATTCAGACAATGACGGTTCTAGAAGACTACTTAGATGGTTTTGACGGCATTGTAATTACCGTATCTCATGATAGGTATTTTCTGGATCGATCGGTACGGCGTATATTTGCATTTGAAAATGATGGAAAGATAAGACAGTTTGAAGGTGCATATAGCGATTATATAGAAAGTGAACGACAGATATTAAACGAAAATGATAATAAAGTTGTCACTGAGAAAGTCAAAACAGAAAAGGTTAAAATTCAAAAACTTAAATTTTCTTACCAAGAACAAAAAGATTTTGAAAAAATAGATGCTGACATTGCTAAATTGGAGGCTAATATAGAACAGGTTGAAAAGAATATTGAATTATCAGCAACAGATTTTCCTAAATTAAGTAAACTAATGGAACAAAAGACCCAATTAGAAGCTGATTTAGAAGAGAAAATGGACCGATGGATGTATTTATCAGAATTAGCGGAAAAGATTGAGCAACAAAAAGTCACTGAATAGTTACGTGTATATTCAATATAAGGAGTAGTGAAATGACAACATATAGTAACGAAACGATAAATTTAAAAGTGAATAATGGAATCACAACAGCACTTGGAGTTACTATGTGGAAAGATGGTATAAATTTTGCAGTTGCAGTATCAGAAGAAAAAGCATGTAGACTTTTGCTTTATCCGTATGGAGGTGCACAAGCAATCGTAACAGTTGATTTTAAAGAAGAAGAAAAAAGTGGTGATATTTATACAGCATTCATTCAGAATCTTTCACCAGGAAGATATGAATATAGGTATGAAATTGATCAGAAACCATATGTGGATCCTTATGCTAGAAGTGTAACAGGACGAGAAGTCTGGGGCATAGCGAATGAGCAATCAAACCTTAGAGCTTCCTTTGATTTACAAGATTATGAGTGGGAGAAGGATAGACCATTAGAAATTCCATATGAAGAAATCATTATGTATTCTTTGCATGTAAGAGGTTTTACCAAGCACCCATCCTCAAAGGCGAAGAATAAGGGGACATTTGAAGGGCTTATTGAGAAAATTCCGTATTTAAAAGAACTGGGAATTAATCAAATTGAATTAATGCCAGCCTATGAATTTGATGAAATTATACCGAGGCAAGATAATAGCATGGAATTCAAGCAATTTGAATCAGATAAGCAATATTCGATTAACTATTGGGGATATGCGAAAGCAAATTACTTTGCTCCGAAGGCATCTTATTGCGCAGGAGATAATTGTATTGTTTCATTTAAAAATATGGTAAAAGAACTGCATAAAAATAAGATTGAAGTAATTATGGAATTTAATTTTCAAAGCTATGTGAATCAGAATTTAATTCTTGACTGTATTCATTTTTGGGTTGAAGAATATCACATTGATGGCGTTCATATAAGTAGTGATAATACTCCATTAACAGCAATAGCAACGTCTCCAAGACTGAGCCATACTAAAATCATGGCACTAGGATTCGAAGTTGATAAAATATATTATGAGGATTCCCTTCCTAAAATGAAGCATTTAGCAGAATATCATGACGGATTTTTAGTAGATGTACGTCAGTTTTTAAAGGGTGATAGTGAGCAGCTTGATGATGTAACCTATCGAATCAGAAGAAATCCCGATCGATGTGGGGTGATTAATTATATAGCAAACCACAATGGATTTAATTTGGTGGATATGGTTTCGTATGAGGAGAAACATAATGAAGCGAATGGCGAAAATAACAAAGATGGAAACAACTGTAATTACAGCTGGAATTCGGGTATAGAAGGACCAACACGAAAGAAAGCAATCATTGAATTAAGAAAAAAGCAGATGAAGAATGCACTAACAACGGTACTATTAAGTCAGGGAGTTCCACTTATTTTTAGTGGAGATGAACTTGGTAATTCTCAAAAAGGTAACAATAATCCATATTGTCAAGATAATGAAATTTCATGGATGGATTGGAGCAAAGAGAAAAGTAATAAAGATATACTAGATTTCACAAAGGGTTTGCTCGAATTTAGGAAGGAACACAACATACTTCATTATAAAAAGGAACTTAAGATAATGGATTATCTATCCTGTGGTTATCCTGATTTATCCTATCACGGACAAAAAGCATGGTATCCAGAATTTGAAAATAATAATAGTCAAATGGGCATTATGTATTGTGGGAAATATGCTTTGAATGAAAAAGGAAAAGAAGATGATTTTATTTATATTGCATATAATATGCATGATAGGAATCAAGAGTTTGTACTTCCTAATTTACCCAAAGATAAAAAGTGGAGATTGTTGTTAGATACATCAATGAAAGAAGAAGATACACAAGTGAAAATACGAAAAAAAATTACGGTTAGTGGAAGAAGCATCATGGTAGTAATCGGGAAATAGTTATGAAATGACATTTATAAAGGTAAGGAACTAGGCATTGTATGGCTAGAAGCAGGTAAAAAAATGAAAGCGTTACAACACTTTAAAACAATAACAAATCATAAAATATTGGTAATGAAAGGCTGTTTTCGAATCGGATTGTATAAGCAAGCTTTATTACACGATATGTCAAAATATTCACCTGCTGAATTCTTGGTAGGTTGTAAATATTATCAGGGAGTAAGAAGCCCAAACAATGCAGAACGTGAAGTGAAAAATTACTCGCAAGCTTGGATGCATCATAAGGGGAGAAATAAACATCATTATGAATATTGGACGGACTATAGTGTAAATGGAAGCGGAGTGATTCCAATTCCTATGCCCAAAAGATATGTTGCAGAGATGTTTATAGATAGAGTATCGGCGTCGAAAATATATGAAAAGACTAATTTTGATAAAACACAACCTTTACAATATTTTTTAAGAGGAAAAGGTCATTATTTCATGGCAGAGCAAACGAGTACAGAGCTTGAAATGCTTCTTAGAATGCTTGCCCAAGAGGGCGAAAAGGTTACTTATCAATACATAAAGGATGTTTTCTTAAAGTAACCTTTTCATACTTAAAGTTTTAGTTGCATATCGCCTAATTTGATTAGCCCCTTCTTACGCATGAATTCAGATACAATCAACGTAACGATTGCTGGAAGAATAAAATGTAATAATATTATTTTTATTAATAAAAGAGCCCCACCGTCCGTTCCAATCATTGTATTCCATGTCATTATTTGTCCTACGAAACCAGCGGTACCCATTCCAGAACCAGTGGAGTTATTCTCCATATGAAAAATCAATGTACCGATTGGTCCTAAAATAGTACTGGAGACAATTGCTGGAATCCATATGATTGGTTTTTTTACTATATTGGGAACTTGTAGCATAGAAGTACCAATCCCTTGAGCAACAAGACCTCCAACTTTATTTTCACGATAACTTGCTACAGCGAAGCCAACCATATTACAACAACATCCTATGGTTGCAGCACCAGCGGCAAGCCCAGATAAACTTAAGCTGATACCCAGGGCAGCAGAACTAATTGGTAGTGTTAAAATCATTCCCATCAAAACAGATACAATAATACCCATTAATAGTGGCTGCTGTATGGTTCCCCAGTTAATTAAATTACCCAAACTTTTCATGAATGTAGAAATAGGGGTTCCAATAATAAGGCCGGCAAATGAACCAGTTATGATAGAAACTAAGGGTGTTACTAAGATATCTACTTGAGTCTTGCCAGAAACCCAATTTCCAAATTCAATTCCTATATAAGCAGCAACAAAAGCACCAAGTGGTTCACCAGGACCAATAAATAGAATAGCCTGATTTAATGTCATTTCACCAAGAGTACCGCTTACCATAACTCCACCTATAAGAAGCTTGCTAGCGAAAGCACCAATCATACCAGCGGTTGCAGCAGATAATAGGACAAGGGGACTACTCTTTAATTTGTAAGCGACGCCACAACCAATACCAGCACCTGTAATTGCCGCAGCAATTTTACCTATAAGATATAGTGTGGCACCAAACGATCCGCCAATTAAATTGCCAATCTGTTGAATGATAGTACCAACAATTAAAGTTGCGAAAAGTCCAAGAGCCATTCCGCTTAATCCATCAATAAAAATTCGATTTAATACTTTCTTAATTTTTTCCATAGTTTCCTCCATTTATGCGTTTTTGTACGCACATACTAGTAGAAGAGAAATAGTTTCTATTCCACGGTATACCGTATGTTATATTAATATTGTATATACAGAAAAATACATGTGTATATACATATGTATAAACAAGGAAAGAATATCACAAATCCTAATAATATGCAAGAAATAGAATGGATAAAACAATAAAAAGGGTAACATAGTTACTGTTCACACAGTAGCTTAACACTAGCTGTTAAGCTACGTAAGAAAATGATTCAACAAATGATTTCTGCTTGCGTAGCGAATTTGCATGCAGAAATCATATGTTACTGTGAACGGAGTGAACAGTAACGTAACATAGGTTACTATTTGGCAAACTTAATAGTAACAAAAAAGTTCACTGGATTAGTGAACTTTTTTTTTGGTATTACAACCGTTACCATTTCCATTTTCGCTACACAGCTTCACTCCTTTTTTGATAGGAGAAAATATGAATCCAATTATAATACCAGAAAAAAATCCAACCAAAATTAATAATCCTTTTTCTAATGGAGTGTGTTCTGATTCAAGAAAGTTCTGAATTTTTTCAATCATTTTATACCATATCCTTTCTAGGTTTAAATCATTTCAATAGATTAAAAGCTATGTTATAATTAAATATATTATAGCTTATTAGGGGAAAAATCAAGTGTTATAAATGTAATGTTATTTGTCGCGTGGGAGGAAAAATGAAAAGTTCAAAAGAAAGCTTAAAATCTCGTGGAATGTTTGAAGATTGTGATCTAGCCAAATTTAAATACATGACAAAAGAAATGTTGTTAGAATACATAAATTCAGAGATACCACATATACGATCCAGTGCAATTCATGAATTAATGAAGAGATTCAAAGATAATGCAACAATAACCATGATTTTGGAAAGACTGAAAGTGGAAAGCGCATTATACACAAGATTAGAAATATGTAATTCTTTGGAGCAAGGGGATGATAATGTTGCGAAACAAATGATAGATTATCTTGGGATGATTGGAGAAAATCAATATATAAAATTGCCGGATAAAGTTTCAAAGAAAATAAGTTATCCGTTACCTAGAGATATCATTGCAAGAAGTTTAGGTAGAATGAATCCGACTATTCTACCGGTTTTGTTATCAGTGCTTGAATCAGAAGAAGAGCAAAAAATAATGGAAGTTATGGATGCAATCGGGTATCTATTATTTTATAATGAGCACTTAGCAACTTCGCAAAATATAATTTTTATTTTGAATGCAATAAATCAATTTCGGGATAACCAAGTGATCGTGTGGAAAACAACAACGTGTTTGTCAGCATTTTCATTGAAGGAAAGCATTTCAAAGCTAAATCAGATTAAAATAGAATATCACAATTCGGTGATTGCCAAAGAAGCAGAACGTTCTTTAGAAATCATACAGAAGCGTTGTACAGCGATTTCAATGTTACCCCAAGTATTTTTTGAAAAACAATAGTAGTTGTAAATATTACACGCTGTCTTTGCAAAAAGAGTTGAATTATGGCGTGAAATAGAGTAAACTTTTAAAGTGAGATAGTCAAAAAATTAACATTTATATAAAGGAGAAATACTATGAGTAAAAAACCAACAGTTTTAATGATACTAGATGGATATGGATTAAATGACAGAAAAGATGGAAATGCAGTCGCATTAGCAAATACACCTGTAATAGATAAATTAATGTCAGAGTGTCCATTTGTTAAGGGATATGCAAGTGGTATGGCAGTAGGACTACCAGACGGACAGATGGGTAATTCAGAAGTGGGTCATTTAAACATGGGCGCTGGTCGTATTATATATCAAGAATTAACAAGAATTACGAAAGAAATTAAGGATGGTGATTTCTTCAAGAATGAAGCATTACTTGATGCAGTGACAAAAGCAAAAGAGAATAATTCAGCATTACATCTAATGGGTTTATTATCAGATGGTGGTGTTCATAGCCATATCACTCATTTGTATGGTTTATTAGAATTAGCAAAACAGCAAGGATTAGAAAAAGTATACGTTCATTGTTTCTTAGATGGTCGTGATACTCCACCAGCATCAGGAAAAGGTTTTGTACAAGCACTTTCAGATAAAATGAAAGAAATTGGTGTAGGAGAAATTGCATCGGTAATGGGTCGTTATTATGCAATGGATAGAGATAATAGATGGGACAGAGTTGAACTAGCATATAACACTATGGTAAAGGGCGAAGGCGCTTTTCATGACAGTGCGATTGCGGGAGTTCAGGCTTCATATGATGATGGAAAGAACGATGAATTTGTTGTTCCTACTGTAGTATCAAAAGAAGGAAAGCCAGTAGCAACAATAAAGGAGAAGGATTCTGTTATCTTCTTTAATTTTAGACCAGACAGAGCAAGAGAAATGACAAGAGCATTCTGTGATGATTCATTTGACGGATTTGCAAGAGATAAGAGGATGGAGCTTACGTTTGTATGTTTTTCTGAATATGATATTACAATCGCGAACAAATCAGTTGCTTTCCATAAAGTAGCAATTAAAAATACATTTGGACAGTTCTTAGCCGCAAATGGTAAAACGCAGGCTAGAATTGCTGAAACTGAGAAATATGCACATGTTACATTCTTCTTTAACGGTGGTGTTGAGGAGCCAAATAAAGGAGAAGAAAGAATTTTAGTAAAATCACCCAAAGTAGCAACCTATGATATGCAGCCAGAGATGAGTGCATATGAAGTATGCGACAAGTTAGTAACGGCGATTAAATCAGATAAATATGATGTGATCATAATAAACTTTGCTAATGCAGATATGGTTGGACATACTGGTATTGAACCAGCGGCAATTAAAGCGATTGAAGCAGTAGATGAGTGCGTTGGTAAAACCGTTGACGCAATTAAAAAAGTGAATGGTCAGATGTTTATCTGTGCTGATCATGGTAATGCAGAACAACTCATTGATTATGTAAACGGTGGGGCATTCACAGCTCATACAATTAACCCAGTGCCATTTATCTTAGTGAATTACGATGATGCTTATACATTAAAAGAAGGTGGATGTTTAGCTGATATTGCTCCAACCATGATAGAAATGATGGGTATGACGCAGCCAATTGAAATGACAGGTAAATCGTTACTTATAAAGAAATAAAGTAGGGTGACGAGAAAAAGATTAAATCAATGATAAGACTAAATAAGATATAATGAAAAATAAAATAAGTATGCTTTGTGGGTTTCAAGGTACCCTAGATTCTAATGGTTTAAACAGAATCTAGGATAGTATAAACGCACAATGCATACTTATTTTATAACTATTCAGAACCCATGGAGCGTGAGATGTGTTGCTACGCAATTCACGTGGGTTCAATAACAAAGTGTATGCAAGCAAACACTTTGTTATTGAACCCAATCACGCCGATAGCGAGAAGCTGTTACATTTTCAGATTTTTTGAATACTTTATTAAAATAACTAGTATCTGGAATCCCGCATTCAGAGGCAATGATTTCTATACTTTTATCGGAAAATCTTAATAATTTTTTCGCATAGTTAATTCGTTGAAGCAAAATATAATTTCCGATTGTTACACCAAACAATTCTTTGAATTCTCTAGATAAATGAAATTTGCTAATATAAAATTCATCTGCTAATTGATCTAATGAAATTTTATTCATGAAATTTTCTTCGATATATTTTCGAATCGTTGTAAGTTTCATAGCAATACTATTATCTTTATCCTCTTCAATTTTCTTTGATTCAGTAAAACACAACGTTAAAATATCGGTAATAAGCTTAGAGGTGATTAGCTCAGAAAGCGTAGTATTATCGTTATGTGCTTCTATAATTTTACCTATTATAGTTGTAAAAGCAATTGGGTTATCTGTGCTAAAAATAAAATTCGGAACATTTTCACAAAATAAATTGTAATAAGTTTGTGCCTGACATCCATTAAAATGTACCCACATAAGTTCCCAAGGATCATCTTCGCTGCTTTGATGGGAATAGGGTTGTTTACAGTTGATTAAAACACAGTCGGAGGTGTTTAAAGCATAAATTTTATCCTTTACGGTAAGAACACCTTTTCCAGATAAAACGATAATAAAAAGAAAAGAGTTCAGGTTCTCACGTTGACAACGATGACTTTTTAAACTTTTTAGTGTACCAGCTTCTTGCATATAGAAAAGAGAAGATTTCGCAAAGGTACTAGGTGTGTGTAGCACCCGCTCTGATTTAGTAATATCTGTTTGAGAAAATGATTCATAAAATGTATTCATTATGTCCTCCAGTAACAAATGATTGAAATGACTGCTTCATAAAAGTATTGGTTCATAAAAGTATACTACATTTATGAATAAAATTAAATACTATCAATATGTGATAAGTCGTCCTATATATGGTATAATTTGTATGAAAGATAAACACTTAAATATTTTATAATTAGGAGTAGTGAAATGTATTTATGTCAATAATACTTCTATTAACCTAAATAATAGAAGGCAACCTTGGCGATATTTTATCGCTAGAAGTGAAAAGGAGACAAATTATGAATCAATACTTAACAATTACAGATGTACATGCAAGAGAAATATTAGATTCCAGAGGAAATCCAACCGTAGAAGTAGAAGTAACAGTAGAAGATTGTGTGAAAGGCTGTGCAGCGGTTCCATCAGGTGCTTCCACGGGACGTTTTGAAGCCGTAGAACTTAGAGATGGAGAATCAAGATACTTAGGATTAGGCGTAAGAAAAGCAGTAAATAATGTAAACACGATTCTTAGAGATACAATCCTTGGTAAAAACGCGTTAACTCAAGGAGCAGTTGATAAATGTTTAATAGAAGCAGATGGAACTGAGAATAAAGCTAATCTTGGTGCCAATGCAATTCTTGGAGTATCAATGGCAGTAGCTAGGGCAGCAGCTAATGCACTAGAGATGCCACTTTATAATTATCTGGGAGGTATAAATGCAAAACGACTACCTGTTCCTATGATGAATATTCTAAATGGAGGGAAGCACGCTGATAATACAGTAGATTTGCAGGAGTTTATGATTATGCCAGTTGGCGCACAAAACTTTAGTGAAGGACTTCAAATGTGCAGTGAAATTTATCATAATCTAAAGAAAATTATTAATAAAAAAGGTTTGTCAACGGCAATTGGCGATGAAGGAGGATTTGCTCCTAATCTAGCAGATTCTAAAGAAGTGCTTACCTTAATCGTAGAGGCGGTGAAAGAAGCCGGATATGAACCTAAAAAGCATATTCAAATAGCAATTGATGCAGCAGCTAGTGAAATATACAATGAAGAAAAGAAGCTGTATTATTTCCCGGGTGAAAGTAAAATGAAAGAAAAAGAAATTTTTAGAGATACCCAGGCAATGATACAATATTATGAAGAACTGATTAATGAATTTCCAATTATATCAATTGAAGATGGATTAAGCGAAGATGATTGGGAAGGGTGGAAAGCGTTAAATCAAGCAATTGGAGATAAGGTACAGCTTGTTGGAGACGATTTATTTGTTACCAATACGGTTAGACTTAAAAAGGGAATTGAAAACAATTCAGCAAATTCAATATTAGTTAAAGTGAATCAAATTGGAACGCTTACAGAAGCCTTTGATGCAGTAGAAATGGCGCAAAATGCTGGATATAGCGCAATTATATCACATCGTTCAGGGGAAACAGAGGATACGATTATTGCTGATATTGCAGTGGCACTCAATGCCGGTCAGATTAAAACGGGAGCACCATGTAGATCGGATAGAACAGCAAAATATAACAGACTACTTAGAATTGAAGAAGAATTAGGTGATATCGCGTTGTATTTTACGCCATTTAAAAAAAATGATTGATAAAGTTAATTTCCTATGGTAGAATATGTACATTGACTATAGGAGGTGTTAACGATGGAAATTTTAAGAATTATACTTACAAGTATATTTGTTATAATTTGTATTACTTTAACTATAATAGTATTATTACAAGAAGGTAAATCAGCAGGACTTGGAGCTATCGGTGGTGGTTCTACAGATACGTACTGGAGCAAAAACAAAGGACGTTCAATGGAAGGTGCACTAGAGAAATCTACTAAGTTTTTAGCTATATCATTTTTGATTTTGGCAGCCGTGTTGAATATTAATTTTTAATAACAATACTTCATTTTATTTTATTTTATAAATAAATATCAAGTAGATTAAACACTCTTGTATAAGGAGTGTTTTTTTGTGTAAATAATAAAGTATAATAAGAATGTAACTTGTTACTACTTTCCTATGATATAAAATGCACACATCGTGAAGATGAAGTTTATTGCGTTGCAATCCAATTGGGTAAGAAAATATGATAAAGCGTATACTTCATTCTATAATTGAAATGGTTTAGGATAGCAGGCAACTAATTAGTTACTGATCACTCCGTTCACAGTAACATATGATTTCTGCATGCAAATTCGCTACGCGAAGCAGAAATCATTTGTTGAATCATTTTCTTACGTAGCTTAACAGCTAGTGTTAAGCTACTGTGTGAACAGTAACACTAATATACTACTTTAAAATAAATATTATGTTATAATAAATAGAGTTATAGTAATAATTATGTCAATTAATCGAATAGAAGATAAATAATACTTGCAATTAAAAGGAAGTATTGTTAAACAATGATTTAAAATATAAGCAGTTAGTGCTTATTTAAGATAAGGAGATGAGGAAAATGGAAAAAGAATTATTAGAAGAACGTAAAAAAGTAATTTATGAGATGATTTGTGATGAATTATACACACCAATGAAAATTAAAGAAATAGCAATTTTACTTCAAGTTCCAAAGGAAGATAGGGCAGATTTACAAACTGTAATGGATGCACTTTTATCAGAAGGCAAAATCGATGTATCTAAAAAAGGTAAATATTCTAAATCAGAAGGACAGTTTATTGTTGGAACATATACAGGACATCAAAAAGGATTTGGATTTGTTACAGTAGAAGGCTTGGACGAGGATGTTTTTGTTTCAGAAAATTCAACCAACGGTGCACTTCATAAGGATGTAGTACAGGTTGTTTTAATTGAAGGAAAAGGTGGAAAACGTAAAGAAGGTGTTATCACCAAAATCATATCACATGGACTGAATGAAGTAGTAGGAACGTTTCAAAAGAACAAAAACTTTGGTTTTGTAGTTACGGATAATACACGCTTTTCCAAAGATATATTTGTACCTTTGGAACGTTCAAAAGGAGCTATTACAGGTCATAAAGTTGTGGTAGAAGTTACAGATTTTGGAAGTAGCACGAAGAAGCCAGAAGGTAAAGTTAAGGAAATCATAGGGCATATTAATGATCCAGGAACGGATATTATGTCTATTGTTAGAGGCTATGAATTACCAGTAGAGTTTCCAGATAGAGTAATGACACAGGTGGAAAATATAGCAAGTGAAGTGAATGGCTCTGATATGGCTGGTAGAATGGATATCAGAACGTGGCAGACCGTTACAATTGATGGGGAAGATGCAAAAGACTTAGATGATGCCATTACATTAACCAAGGAAGGTGCTAACTATAAATTAGGCGTTCATATAGCAGATGTTACAAACTATGTGCAAGAAAAAAGTGCCTTAGATGTAGAAGCATTAAAAAGAGGCACAAGTGTTTATTTAGTAGATCGAGTTATTCCAATGCTACCACATAAACTTTCCAATGGAATTTGTTCTTTAAATGCGCAATGTGACAGATTGGCGTTGAGCTGCATTATGACTGTAGATGCCAAAGGAAATATTATCGATCATAAAATAGCAGAAACTGTAATTAATGTTGATCGAAGAATGACTTATACTAGCGTAAAGAAGATATTAACAGACCATGATGAAGCTGAAATAGAAGAGTACAAAGAACTGGTACCGATGTTTGAATTAATGTTAGAATTGGCTGATATTCTTCGAGAAAAGAGAAGGATACGTGGTTCGATAGATTTTGATTTTCCAGAGACGAAGATTATTTTAGATGAACTAGGTAAGCCAATCGAGATTAAGCCATACGATAGAAATGTGGCAACAAAAATTATTGAAGATTTTATGCTTGCAGCGAATGAAACAGTTGCACAGGATTATTTTTGGCAGGAAATTCCCTTTGTGTATCGCGTTCATGATAATCCAGATCCTGAGAGGATTCAAAAACTCGCATTATTTATTACAAACTTTGGATATGGAATTAAGACAACACAAGAAGAGATTCATCCAAAAGAATTACAAAAGTTATTACAAAAAATAGAGGGAACACCGGAGGAAGCTTTAATTAGCCGACTTACACTAAGGTCTATGAAGCAAGCAAAGTACGCAACGGTAAGTAATGGTCATTTTGGACTTGCTGCACCATATTATTGTCACTTTACTTCTCCAATTAGACGTTATCCAGATTTGCAGATTCATAGAATCATAAAAGACAGTTTGCGAGGAAGAATGAATGAAAAACGTTTGGATCATTATGTGAGAATTCTTCCCGAAGTTGCAGTGCAGTCAAGTGCAATGGAAAGAAGAGCAGATGAAGCAGAGCGTGAAACCGATAAACTTAAGAAAGTGGAATATATGGAAGGACACGTTGGAGAAATCTTTGATGGTGTTATTTCAAGTATAACTGGTTGGGGAATATATGTGGAATTGCCTAACACAATAGAAGGTTTGGTTCATATTACAGCATTGGATGATGATTATTATATTTATGATGAAGCAGCTTATGAATTAATAGGTGATCGAACAGGAAAGCATTATAAATTAGGTCAAAAGGTAAGCGTTAAGGTTACTGGCACAGATAAACTCCAAAGAACGATTGATTTTAAGATTGCGTTAGAGGAGAACGAAGAAGCAAGCGACTTGGAGGATGAAAAAGACAATGGAGAAACAGAGTTTTAAACTTATTGCAAATAATAAAAAGGCGAGATTTGACTATTTTATCGAAGATACCTTTGAAGCAGGGATTTCGCTCCATGGAACTGAAGTGAAATCACTTAGAATGGGAAAATGTAGCGTAAAAGAAGCATTCATACGAATTGAAAATGGACAAATATATATTTATAGCATGCATGTAAGTCCATATGAAAAGGGAAATATTTTTAATAAAGATCCACTTCGAGTAAGGAAACTCTTACTTCATAAGTTTGAAATCAATAAAATAGCGGGTCAATTAGCAGAAAAAGGATATACGGTTGTTCCCTTACAGGTTTATTTCAAAGGAAGTCTTGTTAAAATAGAGATAGGTCTTGCAAAAGGTAAGAAATTGTATGATAAGCGTGAGGACATTGCTAAGAAAGATCAAAGACGTGAGGCAGAAAAAGATTTCAAGGTAAAAAATTTATACTAAGGAGAATTGTATGGTACCAACTTCCAAAGATGAGTTATCTAAAATGGTAACGCAAACTACATTAGAGACATACGAGGAATTATCACCTCAGCTGATTATGCTTCTAGATCAGGTGAAACATAATGAGGAGTTATCAGAGGCGCAGAAAAATGATGAAGTAATGCTTAATATAATGGGATTTATTAAATCTTGTACAAATGAAATTATAATAGATGTACTTGCAGAAATATTAGGTATTGAATAGAGTGTAAATAATAAAGTGTAAAAAATAAAGAGAACCTTGAGGATTCTCTTTATTTAATTTATAAGATTATTTTGCATGAATTGTTATAAATTAATAGGACAAAGCAGAATAATTTTAGAAACTCTCTATAATATGGTATAAATTACTATACATGTACATAAATATAGAGAGCATGGTACGTTAAATAATTTTAAAATTTACAATAATTTTACATATAGTTTAATAATTTACAATAAAAATAAAAAAAAATATATAAAACTAAAATATATAGGGAATATTGAAAAAAATGTAGAAATAATGTATACTAAACTAATACACGAAAATAAGAACAACCATGCTACTAAACTATTAACAAGGAGGATAAATATGGAGATAAAAGAATTAGAAAAACTGATTCAGGATGCTGAGAATATCGTTTGTATTGGCGGCAGGGGTATGGCTTATGATTGTGGATATCCTAAATTTTGGTCACAGGAGTATTCATATTACATTGAGAATAAATATGGTAGGTCTGTTGAAGAAATTTTCAACATAGGATTTTATAGTATTCGAAGTAAAGAATTTTTTGAATTTTATAAAGAAGAAGTACTGAAATTTAAATTTAAGCCTAGTGCTGCCCATTATAAATTAGCTCAACTTGAAAAGAGTGGTAAGTTAAAATGTACAATCACAAAGGCATCTTTTTATCTTGCTCAACGAGCAGGATGTAAAAATGTTATAGATATCTATGGGAATATATCTGAGAATTATTGTCCTAAATGTGGACAGAGATATTCAATTGAATACATTATTCAAAGTAAAGGATTACCACGATGTCTAGAGTGCAATACTGAGATTCGACCTGAAATAAAGATGTACGGTGAAATGATAGATAATAATAGAGTTACAAAGGCAATTGAGGCAATAGCAACAGCGGATATGTTACTGATATTAGATACAGGATATGATGGAGAATTTAAGGACTACATTAGTCACTATCAAGGAAATAAAGCAGTTATAATTAAAGAAAATGTGCATGAAAGTGATAGAAATGCTGATTATATAATTTATGATAAATCTAAAAATGTATTATCAAAGCTTAGTGATGAAAAAATACATATTATGTTTGAAAAAAGAGATGTTGTAAATGACTGATAATATGAAATAATGATGGATATAATACTTTAGAATTTTATTCTGCAAGATGTAAATATTATATAAAAGATTTAAAAAATTTTTGTGTTTAAAGATTATAGCAATATTTATGAAAAAAGATTGAAGTACAATTTAATATTTAAAAACATTCACATATATTTATTATTAAATTGCAGTTCGATTTTAAAGATAAATCATAGAATAACTTTAAAGATAAATCATAGAATAACTTTAAAGATAAATCATAGAATAACTTTAAAGATAAATCGCAGCATATTTTCATAAAATCGCAGCACATTTTCAAATAAAGTTGACATAACAATAAACTTGGATTATAATTAAACTACGTTTGCATACCAACAACCTAGGGGTTGTACTGGTTTCGACGGGGGTTTAGAAGTTAAGGTAGCCATTCGCGGGGCGGGACCGCGTTGTTAATCCGTACAAATAAATATAAACGCAGACGAAAATTTAGCGTACGCTGCCTAGCGGCAGCAGTCGACCTTAAGCTTCTCGCTTCTTAAGGACCCGGCTTCGAACTTGCGAGGGACTTTATTTCCAAAGCTTTGAGGATCTAAAAGAAAATATGAAGCTACTGAAGTCTATAGCCTGTCATTAGGCGCTAGATAGAGGAAATGTCAAAATAATGACTGTAATGGGAGAAACCGTGATGGAAGGGCTTTCGGACAGGGGTTCGATTCCCCTCAGCTCCACTCTTTAAGAGATGAAAGAAATTTAAAAGTGCTTGAAATGCTTGTATATACAGCGTTTTGGTACTTTTTTATTTTTAGAAATATTCTGACGTGCTATATTTAATGCAAGTTATACTAAGAAATAACAATGAAAACAGATAAATTTTCATTTATGTGAAAGACATGTGAGATAATTTCTACTATTTTTTGTTAATTGTATAAATTAAATTGGTAATAACCGAATAGAATAGATAGAATAAGAATTTTCAAGGTGACGATAATGTTTCAATATAATAATGGAAAAAGAATATATTCGTTAAATCAAGAAGATGTTTTTACGGAACGGTATCTAGATCCATCAGAGATTTATATCATGAAAGGTTATCGCATTGAAGTGTTTATAAAAGGTTTAAATGCACCAAGCAGTATGGTTTTTGATGAAAATGGGAATATATTAATTGCTGATTCAGGATTAGCGACAGGTAATCCAAGTGTATTGCAGCTTGTGAATAATAAATTCGAAATAATTGCAGAAAATTTTAATATACCGATATCGGGAATCAATTATTTAAACGGAGTAATATATGTATCCCATAGGGGGTTTGTTACTCAAGTATTTAAAGATGGTACAAGAAAAAATATTATTATGGGATTGCCTAGTAATGGTGACAATTATAATAGCCCAGTTACATTTTCGCCTGATCAAAAATTATATTTTGGACAGGGAACTGTTACCAATAGCGGTGTAGTAGGAAATGATAATGAATGGGTAGATATCTCACCATTACTATGCGATTATACCGGTGATTATATTATGCTATATGGTCAAAATTTTGAGTCAGATAATAATATGACAGAAGCACTACTAGATGATATTGCTTTAACGGGTGCATTTTCTCCTTATGGGATACCAAATCTACCTTATGAAATTAGAAAAAAATATATTAAGGGATCAGGTAGTATATTAAGATCAAATCTGGATGGCTCAAATTTAGAACAGGTTGCTTGGGGATTTCGAAATCCGTCATATTTAAAATTTGATAATAGTGGTCAATTATATGCAGCAAATAATGGTTATAATTCAATTGGAAGCAGACCAATTGAGAATGCTAGCGATGATTTTTATTACATAACACCAAATCTATGGTATGGATGGCCAGATTATTCTAGTGGCGAAGCGGTAAATTCACCACGGTTTACACCAAGTGGAGGGATTCAACCTACACTTCTCCTTAAAAATCAACCCAATATCCCACCCAAACCATTTGTATCATTTCCACCAAATTCAAATATTAGAGGGTTTGATTTTAATTATAGTAAAGAGTTTGGACCTTATGGAGACGTATATATTGCTGAATTTGGTAGCACCATACATTCTAAGTTTAAAGAGGTGATATCTTATACGAATGAAGGGCATAGAATTTCTAAGATAGATATGAGGTCGAGAACAATTAGTACCTTTGCAATTAACAATACAGGTTTTCCTTCTTCACTATCAAAAGGAGGCGGATTCGAGAGACCTACACAACTTTTATTTGGACCTGACAAAGCAATGTATATAGTAGATACAGGTTTAAATATTCAGGGAGACCCAGATAAGTTCATTCCTCATAGTGGCGTGATATGGAGAGTGTATAAAACAAATAGTATATAAAAGGTATAGTTTTGTAAATATCGAAACAAAATAGATAGATACATTCTATGAAACATGCTTTTTATAGATAAAAATGAAAATAAGAATGATTACTAAAAGTTGATTGATTAATCAATTTATTATTGACTTGGGAATAATATATTGATATACTTAATTAAGAATAGATTATTTGATCAATAAAATATTTTGAAATTTAATTTTAAATAGAGTACAGTAATTGCAATTTTTGATTAGCAATTTAAAATAAAATAAGGTAAAGTTGTAAAATGACGTATGCAAATGGGCATGGCACTTTTTATGTGCTATACCTATTTTTGTTTTGTTAGAAGTTTTTGAACGTTCTTACTAAATAAAATATTTTGGTAACTATTCAGTACCTTCCTAGTTACCGCTACGCGATGCACATAAAATGCAAGAAACTTGCATTTTAGCGCTATAAAATTCGGGATTTTGCTTTGCAAAACACCTCGCGTTAGTGAGTTCTAAATAGTTTCAAGTTTTCTATCAAAAGACATAATTCGAGAAGAGGAAGTTTATTACGATGCAAACCACTTTGCTTTTGTAATATTTTAATGTAACGAAAGGGGAACACAATGAATAATGAAATTTTCGCGTTAAAAGGAACTTGTATTTATTCCAAAAATAAGCAGAATATTGAAATAATACAGGGCTATGTCATTAGTGTAAACGGCATATGCCAGGGTGTTTATGAATGTATTCCAGAAGAATTTTTAGGTGCCACCGTTTACGATTATACCGGTAAATTAATTATACCAGGACTGATTGATTTACATCTTCATGCACCTCAATATCAGTTTCGAGCAACCGGAATGGACTTAGAACTTTTGAAATGGCTTGAAACTTATACTTTTCCAGAAGAAGCAAAATATGCTGACGTTATATATGCAAAGAAAGCATATGCTACTTTTGTAAAAGAGTTGAAGAATAGTGCCACCACTAGGGCTTGTATCTTTGGAACGATTCATCTAGAATCAACACAGATTCTTATGGATTTACTGGAAGATACTGGAATGAAGACTATGGTAGGAAAGGTTAACATGGACAGAAATTGCCCAGATTATTTGAGAGAAGCGAGTGCAGAAGAATCGATTGAGAGTACAGTCACATTGATTGAAACATCAATGCAAAAATATAAGAATACGCTTCCAATTCTTACTCCACGATTTATTCCAACCTGCTCAGATGAATTAATGCAATCACTTGGAGAATTAAAAGAGAAATATCAAATTGCATTACAGTCCCATTTATCAGAAAATCAGTCTGAAATAGAGTGGGTAAAACAGTTATGTCCTAATGTGGAATCGTATGCGTATGCATATGAAAATACGGGCTCCTTTCATCATTCAGGTAAAACAGTCATGGCACATTGTGTTTATTTAACAGAAGCAGAAGAAGATTTACTGAAGAAGAGAGAGGTTTTCGTTGCGCATTGTCCAGAGTCAAATATGAACCTTGCATCTGGTATTGCTCCAATTCGCAGGTTTATGAATAAGGAGATGAACGTTGGTCTAGGTTCTGATATGGCAGCAGCTTCGAGTATCAACTTGTTTCATGCAATGACAAGTGCGATTGGGGTATCTAAATTATATTGGAGGCTGGTGGATACAACAAGTACTCCCTTAACTATAGAAGAGGTGTTTTATCTTGCAACCAAAGGTGGAGGAGCATTTTTTGGAAAAGTTGGTAGCTTTGAACAGGGTTACCAAATGGATGCAGTGATACTAAGCAACGATAATATGGAATCAGTAAAAAAATTAACGTCAAGAGAAAGACTTGAGCGTATGATATATCTTGGTACGAATGAAAATGTAGTTGCAAAATACGTGGACGGGAAAAAATTAGATAATTGAAGGAAGTGTTCGAAATGATTGAATCAAAACCAGAGGATAGAATTCTTGAGGCTGCATTAGATGTAGTAAAAGAGAAAACAATAAGTGGAACAAGAATGCATTTGATTGCAAAGCAAGTTGATATGGCACAATCAAATTTACACTATTATTTTAAGACAAAAGACGATTTACTTCTTGGTCTACATAATAAAGTGTTGCAAAAATGCCATGAGCTTCGGGAAGAAGATAAAAGCAATGCAAGTGATGATTTGGAGTCTCAATTGGATGTGTTTTTTAATCAAAAACGTCAGTTTATTTTAAACTATAAGAAATATGATTTTGCAGAAGTAGATTTCTGGGTACAAACAAGAACAAATCCTAAAATTCAAAAAGCATTTATTGAATCATTTCAAGGATGGCGAAATGATATTGGAAAAATTATTGAAACATATATTCCAGATCTTTCAGATAAAAACAAAGAGTTCATTCCAGCAATGATGGTTTCTATGCTAGAAGGTGCTACAATGCAGTATTTAATTGATGAGAATAGTTTTGACTTGGACAAGTATTTTGCGTTTTGTAAGAGTGGAATTTTAAAAATAATTGAAAATATCTAAAGAAGACGGAGATGAAATAGTATGCGTTTGATTAAAACAACAGAAGCCGAGGGACACATAATTTGTCATGACATGACTCAGATTATTAAAGGGGTTACCAAAGATGCGATTTTTCGTAAAGGACATGTTGTTACAAAAGAAGATATTCCAATTCTTTTAAGCATAGGAAAAGATAATCTGTATGTATGGGAAAAAGACGATACGATGTATCATGAAGATGATGCCGCACAAATCCTTTACGAAATGTGTGAAAATGATTATATGAAGCCTTCAGCAGTAAAAGAAGGAAAAATCGAAGTGCTTGCAGATATCGATGGATATTTTAACGTGGATATAGATAGACTCGATAAGGTTAACTCTTTGGGAGAAATGATGATTGCAACAAGACATTCAGGAGTTCCTGTGAAAAAGGGTGATAAATTAGCTGGCACAAGAATTATTCCACTCGTTATCGAGAAAACAAAAATGAAAATAGCAAAAGAAACAGCTGGAAATAAACCGCTGTTTGAGATTAAACCATTTGTAAATAAAAAAGTAGGTATTGTCACAACGGGAAACGAAGTGTTTTACGGAAGGATTCAAGATGCATTTGGACCTGTCATACGAGAAAAATTGTCCGAATATGATGTAGAAGTTTTGGGTCAAAAAATAATTGGAGATAATGCCAAGGAGATTATGCAGGCAATCCTAGATTTTATTGGACAGGGAGCTGAATTGGTGATTTGTACAGGTGGAATGAGTGTAGACCCCGATGATACAACACCAACTGCCATCAAGGAGACAGGAGCTGAAATTATCTCATATGGCGCACCAGTACTTCCAGGAGCCATGTTTCTGATGGCTTATATGCCAAAGGGTATTCCAATTATGGGGTTGCCTGGTTGCGTTATGTATGCCAAACGAACTATTTTTGATTTAGTGTTACCGAAGGTTATGTGCAATGTAACAGTAACAAAAAAATGGCTTGCAAGCCTTGGAAATGGTGGGCTATGTCTTAATTGTGAGATTTGTACTTTTCCAAATTGTGGATTTGGGAAATAGATAAAACTAATGCCATAATAATTAAAATGAATTAGATTGATTAATTCTTCAAATATAGAATTAAAATAAAACTAGCTATATAGAAATAAGGAGCATATTTTGTGCATGGGTATAAAGATGGAACAAGAATTTACACATTTTGATCAAAATGGAAATGCCATTATGGTAGATGTTACAGAAAAATCAGTGACAAAAAGAGAGGCTGTGGCCACTGGAAGCATTCAGGTTAGTTCCCTTGTAATGGGAAAAATCAAATCGAAAACAGTGGAAAAAGGAGATGTGCTTTCCGTCGCTAGAATTGCAGGAATTATGGCAACTAAACGCACAGGAGATCTCATTCCACTATGTCATCCACTGATGTTGACAAAAAGCGCAATTGAATTTGAATTAGACGTTGAGCAAAATAAGATTATCGTATTTTGTACGGCTAAATTGGAGGGCAGAACAGGTGTTGAAATGGAAGCACTTACGGGAGCTTGCGTGGCACTACTTACCATATATGATATGTGTAAGGCAATTGATAAAGGAATGATAATCGAACAGGTTTATCTTCTTAAAAAAACAGGTGGTAAGAGTGGAACATACGAGGTGATTTAGATGAAGGACAGATGGAATCGTACCATTAATTATTTGAGAATTTCAGTTACAGATCAATGTAATCTAAGATGTTGTTATTGTATGCCGGAAGAAGGGATTTCCTGTTTAAATCAATCAGAGATTCTTACATTTAAAGAAATAGAGGAAATTGTAACAGCAGGAGTTAGTATTGGTATTGATACCATAAAAATCACAGGTGGAGAACCTCTTGTGAGAAATAATGTTACTCAATTAATTAAAAATTTAAAGAATATAAATGGTGTAAAACAGGTTACATTAACAACAAATGGTGTTTTACTAAAAAAATATGCAGATGAGTTGAAAGAAGCACGCGTTGATAGCATTAATGTCAATTTTCCAGCACTTTCAAGAGAAAAATATAGTTCCATTACGAGAAGGGATGAATTTAATCAAGTGATGGAGGGAATTAAAAAAGCGCAGGAGATTGGATTACATCTTAAGCTTAATTGTGTGTCAAGAAAAACGATAACAGATCAGGATTTATATGAATATGGGATGATAGCCAAGCAATATCCAATTGATGTACGATTTATTGAAATGATGCCCTTGGGGTATGGAAAAATGTTCGAAACCTATAGCAACGAACATATATTAGAACGAATAAAGAATATATTTGGAGATCAAATAAAGCACTCTAATTGGACGGGTAATGGACCCGCAGTTTACTATGAAATGGCTGATTTTAATGGAAAAATTGGTTTTGTGAGTGCTGTTACACATAAGTTTTGTAATCAATGCAATCGTGTTAGATTAAGTGCAGATGGTGATTTAAAATTATGCCTTAATTATGACACAGGAGTTTCCTTGAAAAATGTGCTTCGCTATGGAGATAGAACAACACTTGTTGACGTAATGGAACAGGCTATTTATGTTAAACCTCAACAACATTGTTTTTACGAAGAAAAGGATTGTAAGGTTGAAATGAAAAATATGGTGCAAATCGGTGGATAAAGAGAAATTCATCTTTCAAATCCAATTGTAAGAAAGTGCAAAATAGCACGGAGGATAAATATGGAAATGAAATCAAAAAAAAAAGGAATCATCAAAGCAGTCTGTATAAGTGAGGAAAAGGGAACTGCAAAACGTAATATAAATAGAGGTAATTTTATAGAAAATTATGGGCTGGAAAAGGATGCACATGCTGGAAACTGGCATCGACAAATTAGTTTGCTGTCATATGAGAAAGTAGAGGCATTCAGGGCAAGAGGCGCTAATGTTTTAGATGGAGCCTTTGGAGAAAATCTTCTCGTGGAAGGGTTTGATTTTAAAACCTATCCAATAGGTACTAAATTTCAATGTAACGACGTCATACTTGAGATGACCCAAATCGGCAAAGAGTGTCACAGTGAATGCGAGATATTTCATCAGGTAGGCGATTGTATTATGCCAAGGGAAGGTGTCTTTGCAATTGTATTACAGGGTGGAGAAATTAAAGTAGGAGATGAAATGTATGTTACAGAATAAGCAACAATTTCGAGTAGCGGTAATTACATCAAGTGATAAGGGATACAGCAAGGAAAGAATTGATACAAGCGGGCCTACGATTATAGAAATGGTTCAAAATCATAATTACATAGTAACAGATTATGTAATACTACCAGATGAACAAGAACTCTTATCCAGTAAAATGAAGCAGCTAGCTGATGAAAATAAATGTGATCTTATCCTTACAACGGGAGGGACAGGATGTTCACCAAGAGATGTTACACCAGAAGCAACCAAAGAAATTATTGATAAAGAAGTGCCAGGAATTGCAGAGGCAATCAGAAGTTATAGTATGACAATTACCAAACGAGCAATGCTTGGCAGAGGAATTGCAGGTATAAGAAAGAAGACACTAATTGTTAATCTTCCGGGAAGTCAAAAAGCAGTGAGTGAAAGCCTTACCTACATCATTGATACATTAGAACATGGTTTAACTGTATTAAAGGGTGATAGCAAAGATTGTGGAAGGAGTTGATTGGTATTTGGGCAATTTATATCAAGAGATACAAAATGAAATTGAACAAAACAAGGCAATCGTATTAACAACAATACTTTCTGAAACTAGAAAAGGAAATACAGATACTTTTGCACGTAAAATACAAAATGAAGAAGAATTGCTTGAAAATAAAAATCAACAGTTACTACAAGTGTTAGAAGATGGAAAACCTACGTGTATAGAGCAGAGCGATGTGGAGGAGAAAGGGAAATTAATGTTAATAGAGCCCTTTTACCCAAGAGAACGATTGGTCATACTTGGAGGGGGGCATATCGCGTTACCTTTAGTTGAAATCGCTTCTAGAGTTGGATTTCAAGTTACGGTGGTTGATGATCGACCATCCTTTGCAAATCTAAATAGATTCAAAACGGCAGAAAAAGTAATATGTGAAAGCTTTAAGAATTGCTTTGATAAAATAAATATTACTCGAAATGATTATATTGTAATTATTACGCGAGGACATAGACATGATACAGATTGTTTGAAACAAATTTTAAAAGAGCCAGAGACCATTTATGTTGGAATGATTGGATCAAGACGAAGAGTTGAAGTTGTCAAACAAGGGTTGCTAGAAGAAGGATATGATGAAGAGCGATTAAATAGAGTTTGTACTCCGATTGGCCTTTCCATTGGTTCGGCAACGCCAGAAGAAATCAGCATTTCAATTATCGCTCAGTTAATTAAGCGAAAGAGAATGGACCGAGCAGAACAGTTTCTAGTAAATCGCTCTGATCTAGATTCCAATATGTTAATCAAGCTTGCATCATTAAAAGAAGAGTATTGCTGTATGGTAACCATTATTGCAACAAAGGGTTCTGTTCCAAGAGGCGTTGGAGCGAAGATGATTGTGTATGAAACAGGAGAGATTTTTGGAAGTATAGGTGGTGGATGTAGCGAATCAGCTATCATGCGTACAGCGCTGGAAATAATCGGAAGTAGAACATGGCGAATACAAGACATTGATATGACCGCAGAGGCAGCAGAAGAAGAGGGCATGGTATGTGGTGGAGTTATGACGGTTCTACTAGAAGATATAACGAATAACAATTAATAAATGAATAGATGTGAAAGAGAAAGAGGAATGTGAATGACGGTAGATGCAGTGATTCTCGCAGCTGGATATTCAAGTAGAGCAGAAGGGTTCAAGATGCAGTTTGAAATGGAAAACAAGGCGGTTATTCAACATGTGATTGAGGCTTTTTTACCAATTTGCGTAAATGTATTTGTTGTGGGAGGATTTCAATATGAAAAATTAATTCCTCTTATTGAACCATATGGGGATCAAGTGAAACTTATCATCAATAATAAGTTTGAACAAGGTATGTTTACATCCGTGAAAGCAGGCGTAAAGCAGGTTACATCGCAGCAATTTTTTATTACGCCAGGGGATTACCCGTTATTAACAACCCATATATGTAGTTTGATTCTTGCAGCAGGGAAAGAATATACAGTTCCAAGCTTTCAGAGGAAAGGCGGACATCCAATTTTATTAGCATCCAGCTGTATTAAAGAACTTCTTTTAGAAGACGACGATAGTAATTTGAAATTATATTTGAAAAAAAAGCCTGTTGAATATGTAGATATTTGTGATCAAGGAATATTATATGATTTGGATACAAGACAAGATTACATAAAATTGCAGAATCTGATGAAGGAAAATGCAGATAAAGGAAAATGCAGATAAAGGAAAATGCAGATAAAGGAGGTAGTTAGGAATGAAAGAAATGAATAATATGAATGAAATAATACCATATGAAGATTTAGGAATTATCAATGGTAAAGTATATTTAGATGGTGAATTTGTCATTTTGAATATATATAGTAAGGACGGAAAAATAAGTACGATAACCAGTGAAAGACTTAATTGTAAAAATGAAGTGGATGCAAAGGGATGTATGGTGTTACCCGGCTTTATTGATCCACATGTGCATTTTCATCTTGGAGTCGACGACTGTATCAGTAGCGATGATTTTCACACAGGTTCTATAAAAGCAGCGCTAGGTGGAATAACCACCTATATTGATTTTCTGGATCCAGTTAAGAGTGCAGAAAAGGTACAAGAAGCATTGGAACAACGTCTAAAACTGGCCGAAACTAGCATAACAGATTATGCATTTCATACAACCATTGCCAATCCAGTGGATTCAGCGGCAGAACTCATAAAGGCATCCAAACAGGTAGGAATTACTTCTATAAAATTATTTACGACCTATTCCAATACTGACAGAAGAACGAAGGACGATTATATTTATAATCTACTAGAATGTTCCAAAAAGGAAAATATAAAAGTGGTTGTACATGCGGAAAATGATGAACTTGTATCAAATCGAAATGATATTTTAGTGAAGGACCATGAAGTATCAAGGCCTGTGATCAGCGAAAACATTGAGATTATGAAACTTGCAAGTATGGCAAGACAGACGGGTGGGAATTTATATATCGTTCATGTAAGTGCAGGAAGTTCCGTTGCTGATTTAGTTGAAAAATTCAGTAAGGAATTAAAGACGAAGCAGATTACATTAGAAAGTTGCCCTCATTATTTCATATTTGACAGCAGTGTATATAAGCAAGAGGATGGCTACCGTTATACCATGACACCGCCACTAAGGCCAGAAGATGACAAAAGGCTCTTAAATAACTACATTGATTATATTTCTACAATCGGTACCGATCACTGTCCATTTGATGAGAAGTATAAAAAACATCAATACACAAGTGAAATTTCTATGGGAATAGGTGGACTTTCGTATTCTTTTTTAAATATGTATTCGTTATTTCAAGATAAGGTGATTGACAAATTCACAAAAGCGCCAGCCAAAGCCTATGGATTGTATCCAAATAAGGGGTCTTTAATTCCAGGAGCAGATGCAGATATTGTTATTTTTGATCCAAAGGCACATACAATTGTGAATGAGAAAGAAAGTGTTTATGACGGAAACACCTTGCAAGGGGCTATTAAAAAGGTATATCTAAGAGGTCAGTTAATTGTGTCAGATGGTGAAGTTTATACTATGACAGGAAAATATATTAGGAGGTAATCCAATGTCACAAATCAGTAAATCAATTACGAAAAAAGATCATGAAGAAAAAATGAGCGGAGAGGCGCAGTATATTGCGGATTTAACATATCCTAATATGTTGTTTGCTAAGATAGTTCGCTCCACAAAGTCTCATGCAAAAATAATGAAAATAGAAGTTCCCGTCATGGAAGAAGGATATGGAATTGTAGATTATAAAGATGTTCCGGGTAGTAACGGACTTAAGGTTATAAAAAGTGAGCAACCGATTTTTGCTGAACAGGAAGTTTGTTTTATCGGTGAATCCATACTTATGGTAGTTGGTAGTGACTTTGAAAAAGTGAAAACTTATGCCAAAGAGGTGAAAATAGAATATGAGGATTTGCCAAGTGTGTATTCCCTTGATGAAAGTAGTGAGTTTTGTGTGGCATATCAGTATGAACATGGAGTCGTAGAGGAAGCATTTAAAAATGCAGCAAACACTATAGAAGAAACATTTTATACGGGATATCAGGAACAAGCTTATATAGAACCGCAGGGTGCGATTGGATTATATAAAGAGAACAAAATAACTGTAATTGGTTCGATGCAATGTCCTTATTATGTCAAAAATGCAGTGATGTATGCGTTGGGATTTGAATCAGAGCAGGTACAGATTATTCAGTCAACTACGGGTGGTGCATTTGGAGGAAAAGAAGATTATCCTTCTCTGATTGGTTGCCAAGTCGCAGTTGCAGCCAAAAAATTTAACACGCCAGTGAAATTGATATTTGAAAGACGTGAAGATATGGCGGTCACTACAAAAAGACATCCTGCCAAGTTAAGTTATAGAGTTGCGTTAGATCAAAGCAATAAAATTATGGCAATGGACGCGGATATTCGGTTAGATGGTGGCGCATATGAAGGTCTCTCAAGCGTTGTTCTTCAACGTTCGTTGATTGCGGTTACAGGGGTATACAAAATACCAGGCATCAGAGTTGCTGGGAAAGTTATGGTTACAAACACAGTTCCTAACGGCGCTTATCGAGGATTTGGTGCACCACAGAGCTTTTTTGCAGTAGAAATGTTGATGACCCATATTGCGAAAAAAGTTGGGATAGCACCATTAGAATTAAAGAAACAATATCTAGTAGAGCAGGGGGATAAGACAGCAACACTTGGCGAATATCGCTATCCAATTGTACTTCCTAAAATGCTAGAACGAGCAGAGGAATTAAGTGATTATAGTAATAAATATAAAGAGTATGAGAATCAATCTGGAAGATATCGAAAAGGCATCGGGATGTCGTTATTTTTACATGGATGTGGATTTACAGGTTCGGCAGAAAATGATTTCATTAAATCCGTTGTTCAGTTAGTTAAATACAAGGATGATTCAATTGAAATTCTGGCTAGTAATACAGATATGGGACAGGGGCTAAAAACAACATTTAGCAAAATAGTTGCCGAAGTTCTGGAAATACCGATTAGTCAAATTAAAATTGTAAACCCAGATACCGATCGAGTTCCCAATTCAGGTCCTACCGTAGCATCGCGTTCTCTCATGATAGTTGGAAAACTATTAGAGCGTGCGGCCACGAAACTAAAAAACGATTATAAAACAGGCGAATATCAAATGATAGAAGAACATTACGTTCACCCAGAGATGATTCCTTGGGATATTAATACGTTTACAGGAGATGCTTATCCAACCTATTCTTGGGGAATTAATGTGGTGGAAGTGGAAGTGGATACATTACTTGCAGAAACAAATCTTCTCGGTGTATGGGGAATATTTGATGTAGGCAACGCAATTGATGAAACCATTATGAAAGGGCAGATGGAAGGCGGAATGCTACAAGGACTTGGGTATGGTTCAAGTGAGAAAATGGAAAACGTAAACGGAAGAATTGCGCAGGCAAGCATGACGGATTATATTATACCAACGTCAAAAGACACAATACCTTTCGTGACAGCACTCGTAAATAGTCCTTATGAAGGTGGCCCTTTTGGTGCAAAAGGCGCAGGAGAACTTACCATAATAGGAAGTGCGCCTGCCTATGCAGCAGCAGTCGAAGAGGCAGTTGGAAGTGCAATTCATTTTATTCCAGTTACGCCTGAGAAATTAATGGAACTGATATAGAAGAAAAGAGGGATTTATAATGGAATTTAATTTAAATAATGAAAAAATAGTATATGAAGGTGATCCTTCCAAACGCTTACTTGATGTTCTTCGTGATGACCTTCAAGTTACAGGAGTGAAAGAAGGGTGTGGAGAAGGAGAATGTGGAGCCTGCTCAGTACTAATCAATGGACGCCTTGCCAATTCGTGTATTACTGCAATTGGAAGCCTAGAAGGAGCTTTTGTTCTCACCGTAGAAGGATTTAAAGATACCAAACAGTATCAACTTCTGGAAGAAACATTTGCAAAAGCTGGGGCGGTACAGTGTGGATTTTGTACACCAGGAATGATTATGGCAGCTCAATCACTGCTCACAAGTAATTCCAATCCAACAGAGAATGAAATTAGAGAAAGTATATCGGGTAACTTATGCCGATGTACTGGTTATAACATGATTATAGATGCAGTGAAAATGGCGGCTGATCAGGGGGATGGATTATGGTAAAAAAGTTGAAGCCATCTACCTTAACAGAAGCACTTAACATGAAGAAGAAGTTGCCCAATGCAGTTATTTATGCAGGTGGTTCTGATTTGATGGTAGTAAAGAAACCAATAGATGAAATGTTATTTATCAATCAATTAAGCGAATTAAAAGAAGTTGTACAAGAAGATGACGGTATTACAATTGGTGCAGCATCTGTTTACTATGATTTGATTCAAAATCCTATTGTACCAGAATTATTAAAAATGGTTATGAAGGAGATTGCATCACCTGCAATTCGAAATATGGCAACAATCGGTGGCAATATCTGTAATGCTTCTCCAGCTGGTGACACATTACCAGTGCTTTATCTATTTGATGCGAAGATTGTAGTGGCTTCAATCAATGATAACAATCAGTTGAGTGAAAGAATCATTCCAATTGAAAATTTTATATTAGGGATACGTAAGATTGATTTAAACCCTAATGAGATAGTAACAAAGATTGTGCTTTACAATGATAAAATAGCACAAGTTACTAAGGTGGGTTATAAAAAGGTAGGAGCAAGAAAGTCGCAGGCAATCTCCAAATTGTTGTTTGCCGCAGTGATGAATATTGAAAATGAAGTGGTGACTGATTTAAGAGTCGCATATGGTTCGGTTGGAATTACAGTTTTAAGAAAAAAAGAGATTGAATTGCGTTATGTAGGAATAAAATATGCAGATTTGTTATCCAAAATTCCTGAGATCATACAGGCGTATAGTGAATGTCTTCATCCAATTGATGATCAGAGATCAACCGCAGTTTATCGTAAAAAGGTTTGTTTGAATCTTTTAGAAGATTTTTTGCAAAATTAGAGTACAGCAAGGCACTCGGATAAAGGAGAATTAAGTCATGGCAATCTTAATAAAAAACGCAATTATTGTAGATGGTACGAATTCAAATGCATATGAAGGCGATATTCTTGTAGATAAGAATAAAATTGCAGCAATTGGCCAGGTGAAATCTTTCGAAGATATGATCACGCCAGATGTAGTTATCATTGATGCAAAAGGTTATATTGTATCACCAGGATTTATTGATACACATAGTCACAGTGATTTGAAAGTGCTGACAGAACCTGATGTAATACCAAAATTAATGCAAGGAATCACCACGGAAGTACTTGGTCAAGATGGAATATCCATGGCACCCCTTCCGATTCCCTATATTTCAGCGTGGCGGAAAAATCTTGCAGGGCTAGATGGTGAAAGTGACGAAATTAATTGGGAATATGAGACAACTAAGAATTATTTATCAATGATTGAGGCTGCAAAACCATCGCTGAATGAAAGTTATTTGCTACCACATGGAAATGTTAGGATGGAAGCAATTGGATTAGATGATAGAGAACCTAGTGAGGAAGAAATCCAGAAAATGTGTGACATTACAAGACGTGAAATGCAGTCAGGATGTCTTGGATTATCTTCAGGACTGATTTATATGCCTTGCGCCTATTCAAATACCAAGGAAATTATAGAAATTTGTAAAGTGGTAAAAGAATTTGACGGTGTATTTGTAGTACACCAAAGAAGCGAGGCGGATACCATTGTTACTTCAATGAAAGAGATTATTGAAATTGGTAGAGAAAGTGGAGTTCGTATTCATTTTTCACACTTTAAAGTATGTGGCAAGAAAAACTGGAAATATCTTGATGAAATGTTTGAATTATTAGATGAGGCAAAGAAAGAGGGCATTCAGGTTTCTCTTGATCAATATCCTTATGTTGCAGGAAGTACCATGTTATCTGTTATTCTTCCACCTTGGGCTCATAATGGAGGAACCGACAAGTTAGTAAAACGACTTCATAGCGATGAACTTCGAACACAGATGAAAAAAGATATGAAAGACGGAATTCCAGGGTGGGATAATTTCATAGATTTTGCTGGTATAGAAGGAATTTATGTTACAAGTGTCGCAACCAAGCTTAATAAAAATGTAGTTGGTTTAAACTTGCTACAATTAGGTGAATTAAAAAATAAAGAACCATTTGAGGCAACCTTTGATCTTCTTATTGAGGAGCAAAATGCAGTTGGTATGGTTGATTTTTATGGACTAGAAGATCACGTGATTAAAATTATGAAGCGCGACGAAATGAATGTGTGTACAGATGGATTATTGTCTGGCACTCCCCATCCGCGGGTATATGGTTCCTTTGCAAGAGTACTTGGAAAATATGTACGAGAAGAAAAGGTAATGGGAATTGAAGAAGCCATTTATAAGATGACAGGAAAAGCAGCTCATGCCCTTGGCATAAAAGAGCGAGGCGTTTTAAAAGTTGGATATTATGCAGATATCACAATATGGAATCCAGATACCATTAATGACAAAGGAACATTTGAGAATCCAAAACAATTTCCAGAGGGAATTGAGTATGTCCTTGTAAATGGTGAAATTGCAGTAGATCATGCGAAATATACAAAGATGCGTAAGGGAATGGTTATTAGAAAAAGTCAGGAGAAATCATATGTATAAATTTACAATGAATGGAATAAAAACCGAAACAGCTAACGATATGAGTTTACTAGATTATTTAAGAGATACGCTTGATATCACATCTCTTAAAAATGGATGCAAAGAAGGTTCTTGTGGCGCTTGTATGATCTTGATTAATGGTAAGAAAACAAGAGCTTGTTTAATGACAACAAAAAAGGTTGATGGAGCTGAAATTGTATCGGTAGAAGGATTGTCGAAAAGGGAAAAAGAAGTCTATGACTATTGCTTTAATAAAGCAGGAGCCGTACAATGTGGGTTTTGTATTCCAGGAATGATAATTAGTGCGAAATCTTTGTTAGATGATCATACGAATCCAACGAGTCAAGAGGTAAAAAAGGCAATTAAGGGAAATATTTGCCGTTGTACAGGTTATAAGAAGATTGAAGAAGCCATATTGATGGCAGGAGAGTTTTTTAGAGAAAATAAAGCAATTCCAGTTAGTGAATTTACAGGAAAAGTTGGCGAGAGAACATTTCGTCCAGATGCTACAGATAAAATTCTAGGAACAGCAAAATTTGCAGATGATTTGAAGACAGAGGGACTGGTTTATGGTTCTGCACTTCGTTCCAAATACCCAAGAGCGCTTGTAAAAGGGATTGATATTAGTAAAGCACTTTTACATCCACAAGTGGTCAAAATTGTTTTGGCACATGAAGTACCAGGGGATCGTGTCATTGGTCATCTGACACAGGATTGGCCAGCATTAATAGCAGTCGGAGAAGAGACTAGATATCTTGGTGATACGGTTGCGTTGGTTGCAGCTAAAACGAAACAGGCATTGGAAGAAATTAAAAGTCTGATTACAGTTGAGTATGAAGAGAGAGAACCGCTGTTATCACCCAAAGAGGCAATGAAAGAAGATGCATATTCGATACATGAGAGTGGAAATGTATATCGTACCGAATTAATTAAACGAGGAGATGTTGATAAAGCATTAGAAGAATCCGCATTTATGGTAACCAATACCTATTCGACACCAGCTCAAGAACATGGATTTCTGGAACCAGAGAGTGCATTAGCAATCCCAGATGGAGATTCCCTTACGGTGTATACAGGTGGTCAAAGTGTTTACGATGAATACAGAGAGATTGGTAAGTTACTTGGAATAGAAAAAGAAAAATTAAGGATTGTAAGTGCATATGTAGGCGGAGGATTCGGTGGTAAGGAGGATATGAGCGTTCAGCATCATGCGGCTTTGCTAGCGTACCTTGCCAAAGTACCTGTAAAGGTAACACTAACAAGAGATGAAAGTTTATTTGTACATCCTAAACGTCATCCAATGGAGATGGAACTTACAACAGGCTGCGATAAATCAGGAAAGTTAACGGCAATGAGACTGCGTTTGATTGCGGATACAGGTGCATACGCATCTCTTGGAGGACCTGTTTTACAAAGAGCGTGTACGCATGCGGCTGGACCATATAATTATCATAATATTGATATCATTGGTCAGTCTATTTATACCAATAACGTACCAAGTGGAGCCTTTCGTGGATTTGGTGTAACGCAGACTATGTTTGCCACCGAATGTAATTTGAATCTGCTTGCAGAAAAAGTGGGGATCGATCCATTTGAAATACGTTATTTGAATGCACTTCGTCCAGGTCAAGTACTTCCAAATGGGCAGATTGCGGATGAAGGAACGGGAATTGTAGAATGCCTCGAGGCAGTCAAGAAGGCATATTATGATAATTATGACAATGCAGGACTTGCATGTGCGATTAAAAACGCTGGAGTGGGCGTTGGTATTCCAGATACAGGGCGTGTACGTCTAAAAGTTGTAAATGGTGTCGTAAGCCTTCGAACAAGTGCTGCTTGTATGGGACAGGGAATTGCAGAAACCATGCGTTCGATTCTATGCGAAACAACGGGACTTACTCCAAAAAATGTTGAGGTAGCAAGACCAGATACAGACATTACACCAAATTCAGGAACAAGTACTGCATCCAGACAGACCGTTATAACTGGAGAGACGACAAGAAGAGTCAGTCTCCAATTGAAAGAAGATTTAAAATCACATACCTTAGCAGAACTAGAAGGAAAAGAATATTATGAGGAATTTGTTGGTGTTACCGATCCAATGGGTTCTGACAAAGAAAATCCAGTGAGCCATTTAGCATATGGTTATGCAACTCAGGTAGTCATATTAGGAGAAGATGGAAAAGTCAAGAAAGTAGTAGCAGCTCATGATGTAGGCTGTGCAATCAATCCTTCCAATGTCGAAGGACAGATCGAAGGTGGAGTTGTAATGGGACTAGGATTTGGATTGACCGAGAATCCTAAAATAGAAGGTGGTCGTCCAACGGTATCTTATGGTAAGTTAGGATTATTCCGCTCAACTGATGTTCCAGAAATCGAGACGATATTGATTGAGAAAAATCATGCAGAGCTAGCTTATGGCGCAAAAGGTATCGGTGAAATACCTTTGATTCCAACATCACCAGCTGCGCAAGCGGCTTACTATAAAAGGGATGGAATTTTCCGTACCTCACTTCCGTTGGAAAATACTCCATATAGTAAATAAGTTGTAATTTATAAATAATATATAAACGGACCATATGGCAGTATCATGGTTTACAAAAAGATTGGCTTGATCGCCAATCTTTTTGTTTGCTCTTTATATTATTAACGTTTTGTTTGCTTATTTTAAATTGAAAAATTATAGATGGAAAAATAATATTTAATGAATACAAATGAATCAAATGAAAGTGGACAGTGCATGTAGAATTTTTTATAAATTTACAATTATGTATGGAATTAAATGGAAATTTGGTATAAAATATAATAAGTTGGATTTTTATAGAACAAAACTTATGTAATGAAAGAAAATTTAAGATTATAAAAGTAGTTGCTGATTATAACAATAATGGGAAGTTGGGGGAGGGAACTTTTACAGAGAGAATAAAACAGGAGAAGAAAGGGCAAGGTAGTTATAATGAATAGAGAGTGGTCGGAACTAAATAAGTCTGTGCAATTACAGATTAAGAAAAAGGAGACCTTTACACAGGGCATAAATACACTTCTAGTTCTTCGAAAAAAACTAATGCAACAGATGCAACAATTTAAAGATAAATTATCTGTTGATGATTTCAGTACTATGCCTTACATCAATGCAAATGGATATCATAGTAAGACAATTGCATATTCTCTTTGGCATATTTTTCGTATCGAAGATATTGTTGTCCATTCGCTAATTTCAGATGATGAACAGATTTTTTTTGAATATAATTATCAAAAACGAACGAAATCACAGACTATTACAACTGGAAATGAGCTTGTAAAGGAACAGATTGGTAATTTTTCAAAACAACTATGTATTGATGAATTATATCAATATATAACTGATGTAGATAAATCCACAACTAAGATTTTAAAATCTTTAACATTTGATAATATGAAAATTAAAATAACAGAGGATAAGAAACGGAATTTACAAATGCTCAATGTTGTAAGTAAAGATGAAAACGCTTATTGGTTAATTGATTATTGGTGTAGTAAAGATATACGAGGATTAATACAGATGCCGTTCTCAAGGCATTGGATTATGCATGTTGAAGCCTGCTTGCGAATAGAAAGTAAATTAAAGCATATGAATTCTTCCAAATAGTAAAACCGACACAAGGGGATGCCGACTTGGCTAGTGATATGTTTTAGTCTTTATTCTATAATCAATTGGTTTTAAACTGAACAGGTATTTTTTGATAAGATGGGCTTAAAGCCTGATAATAAAAATTAAAGTAACTATTATATTTTACTAGATGAAATATTTTAAGTATCTGATTTTTAATTAATTGAGTAGTATAGATTTTTATTAAAAATGAAAGGAGTTTTCTTATGGCATATTATGATGAATAATTGCAACTTCTTCAAAAACAAGTTGTATATAAAAAAAGAATGGGGTCAAAGCTAGAGGAATTATACGGGCAACAAAAAGAACTGAGTGTTAAAGCAGAGGATCTTAAAAAAAGCATGTTAGAGGAGCAAAATGATGTTGAACGGCTAGAAGGTCACAGCCTGACAGCTTTCATTTATGCAGTTATTGGTAAGATGGATGAAAAAGTGGATAAAGAACGTGAAGAGGCTTTTGCTGCTGCTGTGAAATATGAAGTTACTGCAAGTGAACTTACTGCGGTTGAAAACGATATACAAAAGCATAGCTATTTGGACGAAGCCCAAAACGAAGTGGAACAGCTCCAGATACAGTTGCGCCGTTTAAAAACGGAGTTGACCGACATAATAATTCATACGGATATACAGGTTAGTATTAATGGATTTCTAGGCTTTGCAGATTATTTCTTTGACGGATTTTTTGCAGATAGTGCAGTGTTGAATAAAATAAACCAATCTCAGACACAGGTAGAAAACACAAAAGGCCAGATTAAGAAGATTTTAACCCATTTAACAGCTATGCTCCATTCTGCTAATCAGGAACTGGAACATGAAAAAACAAAACTAGATAATTTAATTGTGAATGCAATCATATAAGATATAAATTCAAGATGATAGAGTAAAGTAGTATCGTAGGATGTATATAACTGTTTTATAGGTGCTTCGAAAGAGGGTGAATGAATTGGATATTAAGTTAGCGAGTCCAGAAGAAATCAAAATAGTAACCAATATTTCAAAGAGAGCTTTCAATACAGACGTATTGGTAGGTGCCAATGAGGAAGGAGGACCACCCGATTACGATTCTGAAAATTGGCATAAAAAAATGATGTTAAGTCATAATTTATACACGATAATGCAGGAGGATTATATCATTGGTGGAGCTGTTTTATTCCAGGATAAAAGAAATAAGGAGATCATGTATGTGGGAAGAATATTCATAGATCCCAATGAGAATAAAAAAGGTTTTGGACTAGAAGCAATGAAATATATTGAAAAGATGTTTCCAAAGATTAAAATATGGAGATTAGAAACTCCAGTTTGGAATATAAGAACAAATTCGTTTTATAAAAAGCTTGGATATATGGAAATGTACAGAGATAAGGAATCTGTTTATTATCAAAAAGAGTTAAATCTCAATTAATAGAAGATTATTAAATATCATTATATTTGATTTAACAAACATCTGAGCAAAGACATTAGAAAGATTAATTAAATATATTCATTAACCATCAAAGTTAATATAATGCAAATTTCACATTATGTTTAATACCAGGAGTAATTAAAATGACTAAGTATGAAGAAGGAATCAAATTAATTGAAGAAAAGTTTGGAAACGGTAAAGACAATGTGATTTCTCTTGGCACTATTGCCAGAGAAACTAACGCAGAAGCAAAACCACGTCCTGTTGTGCGCAGTGTGGATTCCTATTATGAGGATGGTGTATTCTATGTTGTTACATATGGAAAATCAAACAAAATGCTCCAAATTGGACAAAATCAAGAAGTTTCTATTTCAGGGTGCTTGGAGATGTTTACTGCTAATGGAGTAGGTGAAAATCTTGGCTGGGTGCTTGACCCCAAAAACGCCGAAATCAGAACCAAACTCCGTACAGCTTTTGCTAAGTGGTATGATTTGGCGAACAATGAAAATGACGAAAATTGTTGTATTTTAGCAATTCATCTTACCAAGGGTACTTTAAATATAAACCATTGGGAAAAATTATACCATATGGATTTTGTTAATAAGACAGATATGGATAATGGAGGTATTTTATAAGCAACTAAGTCGTTAAATAGTTTGCATAGATGGAAATGAAAGCAAAGGAAAATTTTAAAGTGGAGAATCAGCGAATTTATACAATGCCTTTTTCAAGTATTTACCCCCTTTATATTAAAAAAGTAGAGAGAAAAGGGAGAACAAAAAAAGAAGTAGATGAAATTATTTTTTGGCTAACTGGCTATGAGGAACATTCATTACAACAACAAATTATTAATGAAGTAAATATGGAAGAGTTCTTTCAACAAGCACCGCTTATGAATCCAAATGCCATACTTATCAAAGGCGTTATTTGTGGATATCGGGTAGAAGAAATAGAGGATGAATTAATGCGAAAAATCCGTTATTTAGATAAATTAATAGATGAGTTAGCAAAAGGGAAAGCAATGGACAAAATATTAAGGAAATAAATACGCAGAGATATTATTAAAATCAGGAGGTATTAATGTTATGGAAGATGAATTGAAAATCAAAATGTACTCCTTTACAATGGATTGCAAAGATCCTTATAAATTAGCAAAATTTTATGCGGAGTTACTCAATTGGGAAACAATGGTTATTGATAAAGGGTGGGCATGTGTATACGCGCCAGGAACCAATCAGGGAACATATCCTGGCATATTGTTTCAACAAAATACAGAGTATATACCTCCTGTGTGGCCACAAGTGCCCGAAGCTCAACAACAAATGGCACATATAGATTTCGCTGTTAATGATTTAGAAAAATCAGTTCAACATGCAATCCATTGTGGTGCAATAATCGCAGAAAATCAATTTTCTGATAATTGGAGAGTTATGTTTGATCCTTCAGGACACCCTTTTTGCTTATGTCAAATGAAAGCCATTATTGAAAGTGCACAGTTTGGGTTGTTATAGAAAGTTTATATATTTATGAGGGTTATATATGTATTTTAGTTAACTTCAAAAAATACTGGTGTCTTGTGAAACTAAAGAAGAAGTGGAGCGCTTACATCATCTATTAATAGATGGGGGAAGTGAATTAATGCCTCTAGGTAATTATGGATTTAGTGGGTGATATGCTTGGATTAGTGACAGATATGGTGTGAATTGGAAATTGATGTTGGTTGATAATATCAATGAACATAAGAAAATAAGACCCAGTCTGTTATTTGGTATGGAAGTGTGTGGAAAGACTTATGCGGGTGAAATATCAGATTTTGTCCTCATGTGCTTGTAAAAGATAATCAGGTAGTTTCAACGATTACAGTTAATCATATGAAGTATCTTTTTGGACAAGAGAAAACATATATTCAACTGGGTGGGGTGCTTACTAGAGAAGAACATTACAAAAGAGGACTTTCACGTTGGTTAATGAATGAAATTGTTGACCAATATAAGAGCAAATGTGACCAAATATTCTTGCTGAGCGATGATGTGGCAGTAGATTTTTATCCTAAAATGGGATTTGAAAAAGCAATAGAGTATATTGGCTGCTACGAATGGAAGAAAGAAGATTGTATATGTATATATGGAAGGAATCAATTACTTACTGTAAGAAAACTTAATATTGGGTTTGGTAATGATAGAAAAATACTTCTAGACTGTTATAAGCAATCCAATCCATTTTCTATTTTCCCTAGTGTGGATTGTGAGGAACTTGTTATTTTTTATGGTTTAGAGTTTAAAAAAGATTGCTTCTATTATTTCCCGGAATTGGAATTAGTAGCAATTGTTAGCATAAAAGAGAATATAGTGTATATAGATGATATCTATGGAAAGTTAGATATTAATATAGGAAATGATGGAATTGACTTATTAAATATACTCATTAAAAAAGTCTTAGAGCAAAATAATCGTGAAGAAGATAGTATGAGTATACAATTTGGGTTCTCTCCAAAAGAAGAATTAGCAGGTATAAATATAAAACCATTCATTCAAAAAGATGATACATATCAAATAGATTACCATTTCCATACACGGAAAGTGATGCTCAGTGGTGGATTGATATGGCTCAAACAAAGGACGGTAAAGAGGGGATTTATAGAGCTGTCGTTGTCAATGGAGAATGCGTAGGAAATATATCAGTTGAAAAAAAGAGTGATGTATGTTGTAAAAATGCGGAGATAGGATATTTATTACGAACAAACAACTGGTCAAATGATATCATGACAGAGGCTGTAAATCAAATCTGTTCCACTGCATTTGCGGAATTAGATATTATAAGAATCACTGGTCTAGTATACAAACCTAATATAGCTTCTCAACGAGTGTTGGAAAAAAATGATTTTATTTTAGAAGGTATGATGAAAAATGCTGTTTTTAAAAATGAAAATATTTATGATATGTGCATATATGGAAAATGCTTATAACTTCCAGTTTGTTAAAGTTATTATGGCTTACTGACAAATCATTTGCGAAAAAGTTGGTTTTGAGGGTGCAGATACTAAATTTATAGGAGGATTATTAAATGTTTGAAAGAATTAAAGTTATACAATTGAATGATCATATTTATCTGATGGATGATAATGGCAATGCTACTGGTTATTTAGTAGTAGGACACAAAAAAGCTTTAGTTATTGATACAATGAACGGATATGAGAATGTGTATGAAGTGGTTCGTACTTTGACAGATTTGCCGCTAATGGTAGTAAATACACACGGCCACTGTGATCACATATTTGGAAATATTTATTTTGATGAGGCATATATGAATACAGATGACAGTGAGGTTGCCAAAGAACATATGGCATTTCAGGAATTTGTTGAAGCGTGTAAGGAACACAACTTATCGATGCCGTCATTTAAACCAATTAAAGATGGTGATGTTATTGAACTTGGTGGATTGACACTTGATATTATTTCTTTACCTGGACATACGCCTGGAGGAATCTGTCTGCTACTGAGAGAGGACAGGATTTTATTTACAGGGGACAGTATTAACCATCATCTCTGGATGCAGCTTGAGGAAAGTAGTAAATTAAAGGATTTCTTGAATCATCTTGATAAAATTATGAACGTAACAAAAGAGGCTGATTATATTCTTCATGGTCATGCACAAGGATTTGATGATATTTCTTTGATGACGAAACTAAGAGATGGTGTTGCTGATTTAATAGTAATCAATGGCGAAGGTGATAGGAACTATGAATGGTTTGGTGGAGTAGATAAGCAACATTCTTTTGGAGATGGGAAGAGTGTAATTTGCTATTCAATCAAAAAACTCTAAAACTAATATGGTTTTATTGGAGGAAAAACATATATGTAGATACAAGATAAATGCATACCATGCACAGTCAATCAAGCAATAAAGGTTGCAGATATGGTTGGATTAGAGGATAAAAATCGAATATTAAGAAAAGTTTTTACATATCTAAGTCAGGTAGATTTTAACACATCGTCAACACCAGAATTGATTGGAGAGATTTTTGCTTTACTAAAGAAGGAAATTGGGAATGGAGATCCATATAAAGAAACCAGAGTACATTACAATAAAATGTTTTTGGAACAGATTTCTGATTTAGAACAGGAGATAAATGGAGCTGAAAATCCATTCTTAGAAGCTATTAAATATGCAATTATAGGAAATGTAATTGACTTTAATCCCATTCATAATTTGTTGCTTTCTGATATTGAAGCATCCTTTTTACGATTAAAAGGAGAACAGTTGGAGATTAACCAGTCAAATCTTCTGATGCAGGAAATTAGTAATGCAGATACAATTCTTTATTTGGGAGATAACGGTGGTGAAATCTGTCTCGATAAGATTTTAATTAAGAAAATCAAAGAATTAAAGCCGTCATGTCAAGTCTTCTTTGGTACGAGAGGAGAAGCAGTCGTGAATGATTCAGTGGAAGAAGATGCTTACTTGGTTGGAATTGACGAATATGCAACTGTCATAAGTAATGGGGATTCTTCTCTGGGAACTGTTTTATATAGAACATCAAAGAGGTTTCAAGAAATTTACCAGAATGCAGATATTGTGATTGCAAATGATATTGGAGTTCCAGAAATGAAGATGATTTGTATGAAAAATGGGAAATAACCATAAGATTTCCAGATGTTTTTTATCTGTAGATAATTCAGCCAGAGTTTCTGCAACTGCATTGAATAGGATAGTGTAACAAACTTCCTAATTTTGGAGCATAATAGAATGAAGTGTATGAGGAACTGTCATTACCATATGAAATTATCTTCATTTGTCATAGTGTATGACCTCCTATAAAATAGTTTTAAATTATATTTTATAGGTTTACCATAGGAATTTGAAGTAGTAAATTAAAGAAATTATTAAAATGTAATTTATGAACATAGGAAGGGTGAAAGTATTTTATGGAAAGAATAAAATTTTAACACACACTTTCCCCCATGTGTTTGCGTCTCAAATAAGGCATAAGGATATGGCAGTTTGTATACTACCATATCCTTATGCTTTATTTATTTAGAATAATTTGACCAAATGACCAAAAAACTCTTGACACTCAAATACATGGTAGTTATACTATATGAAAAGAGAAATAAGTTACGATTTAGCCAAACGACTTCAAAGCAACAATTAGTACTGAAATGCTGCATTGCACCATTTACACATAAGTTGAACCGTAATAAAAATAAAGCAACGATGAAGTTGTACATGGCCTTGCTATGTACAACTTTTGTGCGATAGGAGCTGCTAAGAATGAAAAATAGAGAGAATGAGCCATTGCTGATTGGAAATGGAAAACTGATTACGAGAGATAAGAAAAATCCATATTTTGAAAAGGGAGCAGTTTTAATCGAAGGTGGTCATATTAAAGAGGTTGGTCAGGATAGCGTTTTAAAAGAAAAATATAAAGATGTGGAATATATGGATGCCAAAGGAAAATTGATTATGCCAGGATATATCAATGCACACAATCATATCTATAGTGCATTTGCAAGAGGTATGAGTATTCCAGGAAATCATCCTACTAATTTTTTGGAAATACTAGAAGGAACCTGGTGGAATATGGATCGACATTTGGACCTGAACCAGACTTATTATAGTGCAGTTAGTACGTATCTGGAATGTATCAGAAATGGTGTAACAACCGTTGTAGATCACCACGCCAGTTATAAAGAAATCAAAGGAAGCCTGTTTCAAATTGCAGATGCTGCCAAAATGCTAGGAATCCGTACTTGCCTTGCATATGAGATATCAGATCGAGACGGAGAAAGCAAAATGAAAGAGGCGGTAGATGAGACTTTTGATTTCATTGAATATACCGAGAAATTGAACGACCCAATGCTTAAGTCCATGGTAGGAATGCATGCTTCGTTTACATTAAGCGATGAAACAATTGAGTATTGTAAGGAGCGTAATCACTATGGAGCAGGCTACCATATTCATGTAGCAGAAGGGGAATATGATAATCTAAATTGTATGCAACAATATGGATGTTCCGTTGTAGAACGTCTCAATCAAAAAGGATTGCTTGGAGAAAAAACAATTGCAGGTCACTGTATTCATATTTCAGAAATAGATATGGATCTATTAAAAGAGACAAATACAGTGGTGATACATAATCCAGAATCAAACATGGGAAATGCGGTAGGGTGTCCAGACGTATTAACTATATTTGATAAAGGAATTCAAGTGGGACTTGGTACGGATGGATTTACGAATGATATGTTAGAATCGGTGAAAGTAGCAAATATTTTACAAAAGCATAATAGTAAGAATCCAGATAGAGGATTTATGGAGTCGACGCAGATGCTTTTTCAAAACAATGCCTCAATTGCTTCGAATCTGTTTGGAGAAGAGGTTGGTATTTTAAGAAAAGGTGCCGTTGCAGATATCATATTAGTGGATTATCAAGGATATACACTGATGAATAAATCAAATATAGACGGGCACATTCTATTTGGAATGAGTGGTGCGTTAACGGATACAACCATTGTAAATGGAAAAGTATTAATGAAAAATCGAGAGATTTTAATAGAAGAGAAAGAAAATTTGCTGGGAAAATGTAGAGAGTCTTCGGCAAAATTGTGGGGAAATTTATATGAGTGATAAAATGATACCGATCGCTTTTGAGCAAATGCTAAAAGGTTTATTGGAAGAATATAAGAAAAGCAAACGTTTTTTATCTGTTCCAGTGAAACGTAATACAGATCCGAACTATACGAGTGCAATCGGTCCAGCAGCAGGTCCACATACACAGCTTGCAGGAAATATTATTGCTGGCTATGGTGCAGGAGCTTCCCATTTTGAACTAAAAACAGTTCAGATTATGGAGGGAGAAGCGCTTGGTATTGTAAAACCATGCATTTATTCTTGGCAGGAAGTATATAATACAGAATGGTCAACCGAACTTACCGTTAATCAGGCCGCAGAGGAATACATAAAAGCATATATTTTATTGAAAATTTTGATAAAAGAGTTTCAGCTAGGAAATGAAAATGGTTTCCACTTTATTATGAGTGTAGGGTACAACCTAGCAGGTATTCTATCGAAGAAGATTGATGATTTTATCGAGAATATGAAAAATGCAAGTGAAACTTCGGAATGGAAAAAAGATATATCCTACCTTTTGGAAAATATAGGTTTATTCGAGCATGTAACAGAGGATTATATTGAGTCTTTATCACCTAGTATCACAAATACAATCGCACTATCAACCATGCATGGATGTAGAAGTGAAGAAATTCAATCCATTGCCCAGTATTTAATAGAAGAAAAAGAGTTAAACACCTACATTAAATTGAATCCAACGCTATTAGGAAAAGAGCAGATTCAAACCATTCTTGACGGTATGGGTTATACGCATATCACGTATGAAAACAAATCATTTGAAATGGATATTAATTTTTCTGATGCAGTGGAGATGATTCAGTATCTACAAGGGATAGCAAAACAAAAAGGAAAAGCATTTGGCGTTAAGCTTACGAATACATTTCAGGTTAACATTACGAAAAGTGAGCTTGCAGGTGAAACTATGTATTTATCAGGAGCTGCCTTGTATCCAATATCCATCGCGGTTGCGGCTAAATTAGAAGAAGAATTCAAAGGAACACTTCCTATTTCTTATTCAGGAGGTGCAGATGTAAATAATATAAAAGATATTTTAAATACAGGAATTTATCCAGTAACTGTATCATCCATTTTATTAAAAACAGGAGGGTACAAAAATATAACAAAAATGAATGAACAGGCTGACCGAGAAGGGTTTGTGAAAAAAGAAATACTAGATGTTGAGGCTTTAAATGCTTTGGCGATCAAGGCGGTTTCTCAATCGGAATATTTTAGTAAAGAAAGAAAAAGCTTTGCAAAATCTACTGATTATTCAATACTTTGTGCAAAATGTAATAACTGTGTGGATGTTTGCCCAAATCGTGCAAATAAAAAGGTTATGTTAGAGAATAAACCTGTTGTCATTCATTATGACAGTCTTTGTAACGAATGTGGTAACTGTAGTTTCGCTTGCATCGCTGGGCATATTCCATATTTAGAAAAACTAACTGTTTTTAATGACAGGGAGAGTTTTGATTCTAGTGAAAACGAAGGATTTCTAGTAGAAGAACAAAATACATTAGATCGAATGAAAAACGATGAAGTAAAAGATAAAATAAAACATTTGGAGGAATATTATGAGTTTTGAAATAATTCAACATCAAAGAGAATCAGCAAATAAGACATCGGTACAACATCTTGGATTAGAGGTTGCCCAAAAAGTAAACAGATTTCATAAAAGCTTTCCAATCTATGAACCAACACCACTGAGAGAACTACAAAATCTTGCATCAAAACTCGGTGTTAAAAATATTATGGTAAAAGATGAATCATATCGTTTTGGTCTTAATGCATTTAAAGTATTGGGAGGAAGTTATGCCATTGGTAGTTATATCGCTGAAAAAATGGATATGGACATCGATGATTTGCCATATGGCAAGATGATTTCTGACGAAGTTAGAAGTGAAATTGGAGACATTACTTTTATATCGGCTACCGATGGAAATCATGGTAGAGGAGTAGCTTGGACGGTAAATGAACTAAAACAAAAATCTGTTATTTATATGCCAAAGGGAAGTGCAAAAGAAAGGCTTGATAACATAAGAGCGGCTGGAGCAGATGCTGAGATTACGGATTTGAACTATGATGATGCAGTTAGACTGGCAAATAAGCATGCGAATGAAAATGGATGGGTTCTTGTTCAAGATACTTCATGGGATGGATATGAAGACATTCCGACTCACATTATGCAAGGATATACAACAATGGCATATGAAGTCTATAGACAAATGGCTGAACAAAAGCCAACTCATATTTTTCTTCAGGCTGGTGTTGGTTCCTTTGCATCTGGTGTGACAGGATTTTTTGCATCGGTTTATGGAGAGAATCAACCAATTATCACAATTGTAGAGCCAAATGAAGCAGCATGTATCTTCAAAACAATGCAAGCAAATGATGGAAAAATTCATCCGGTTACTGGTGATATGGATACCATTATGGCAGGACTTGCTTGTGGAGAACCGGTTACCGTAGGAATCGATATTTTAAGAAACTATAGCGACAACTACGTATCCTGTCCTGATTATGTAGCAGCACAGGGAATGAGAGTACTTTCCTCCCCTATGAATTCGGACGAAAGAATCATTTCAGGTGAAAGTGGAGCAGCAGGAATTGGTTTGTTCTATGAAATAATGACAAACAAGGATCTAGAAGAGTGGAAACAAAAACTTAAAATCGATGAAAATTCTGTACTTCTTTTCTTCAACACAGAAGGTGATACCGATCAAGAAAGTTATAACAAAATTGTATGGGATGGTCAATATGCAAGACCAGAAACGATATAAAGAATAGAAATGATATAAAGGCCATATACAATATAAAAAATGAAAATAAGTGAGTATTGGACTAGAGACAAACAGCTTTGGGAGCGTATGCCTAATTTTCAATAATGGATAAGTAAATGAAATTGTCCAACTACAGGAGGAAATCAATATGTTAAGTGATAAACAAAGTAACGAAGTAATAGAGTTATGCCAAGAATTAGTAAGTATCCGTAGTTATTCAGGAGAAGAAGAACCAGTTGCAAAAGCATTAAAAGCGTTTTTTGATAAAAATAATTTTGATGAAGTTAAAATCGATTCCTATGGGAATGTAATTGGCATGATGAAAGGGAACAGACCTGGAAAGAAAATTTTGTTTGATGGACACATCGACACGGTACCCGTTGAAAATGAAGAGAAATGGACGCATGAGCCTTTTGGAGCTCAATTGGTTGATGGGAAAATTTATGGAAGAGGTACAAGTGATATGAAGGGCGCAGTTGCCGCAATGGCTTGCGCAGTTTCCAACTTTGCAAAAGAGAATAACCGAGATTTTGCAGGTGAACTCTATGTAGCTGGTGTTGTGCATGAAGAATGTTTTGAAGGCGTTGCAGCAAGAAATATCAGTGAATTTGTGAAACCAGATTACGTTGTAATTGGGGAAGCCTCCAATCTAAATCTCAAAATTGGTCAGCGAGGAAGAGGAGAAATTGTTGTTGAAACCTTTGGTGTACCTGCACATTCGGCAAGTCCAGAAAAAGGAATCAATGCAGTTTATGCGATGAGTCACGTGATCAATGCAATTCGTGAAATTGAGCCTACCACACATGAAGTTTTAGGAAAAGGTATTTTAGAACTGACGGATATTAAATCAAGTCCTTATCCAGGAGCTTCAGTTGTTCCAGAATACTGTAGAGTAACTTATGATAGAAGGCTTTTAGTTGGTGAAAATAAGGAAAGTGTCTTAGCGCCAATTCAAAAGGTATTAGATGAACTTATGTTAGCAGATGATAAAATAAAGGCAAAGGTTTCTTTTGCAACAGGACATGAAATGTGCTATACAGGAAATTCAATTTCAGGAGAACGTTTTTTCCCAGGATGGTTATTTTCCAAGGAAGAGGATTTTATTCAAGATATCCTAGGGGAATTAAATGGTATGGGATTTCAGCCTGAAATTACACAATATAATTTCTGTACCAATGGTAGCCATTATGCTGGTGAAGCAGGAATTAAAACAATTGGTATGGGCCCTTCCGATGAAAAGTTGGCACATACGATTGATGAGTATGTTGAGGTAGATCAGCTTACAAGGGTGACAGAATGTTATGGTGGGATTATGAAGGCATTGTTGAAGTAGATGTTGAATGTGTAAGATAGGGAGCTAAAATAGAATGAATATAATTCAAGTATTTAAGTTTAATTACTTTATGTTGTTTATATTCATTCATTAGTGATAAATACATACACATCCTTTATGTTTCTCTAACAGAGAAAAGCATGTGTTACAAATCTATGTCAGGAGAGAGTTGATTTTTGACTGATTTCTAGAATTTTCGGACATAGATATACTGAAACAATGCGAATCTATTCCACCCCTTTAGTAGAGATGCTAAGAAAGACCAGTTCTATTATGTACAGTTTTGCAAAGTCTGCCAAAGATAGTAATCTAAATCATATAATTATTTCAATCATTTACTAAATGAATTGCCAATGCACATGTAGAATTAAAAGTTATTGTTCCTAGATAAATGAGTGTTCTAGTTAAAAACGATTTCAAATAATTGCTGTAAAAAGAATCTAAAACAGACCGTATCTGGCGACTTCTAATCGGAGGTAGACATTGGGAATATTGTTTACATAGAAAGCACAATTAAATTTTTTGTAGTATCTTTTAATAACAAGAATCAGATTTCAAATATCTGGTTCTTTTTTTGTATCATAGGAAAGTTCTCCTTCGGAGAACCTATGAATTAAAATGCCCGTTAGAAACGGGCATGAGAAACA
>JBGUEQ010000002.1:0-179704 GCA_041821265.1 Lachnotalea sp.
AACGGAAAAAGAAATTGAGTGTCTGTTACAAAACAACGGATAGCAGAAAACGGAGGCATGTAAAATGGCAGGAAAATCAAATTGTGATTGCTGTAGCAATTATATTTATGATGAGGAAGAAGATTATTATGAATGTAATATTAACTTAGACGAGGACGAATTTGGAAAATTTATGAAGAATTCGTTTGAAAGCTGTCCATACTTTCGATTGGATGATGAATATAAAATTGTTAGAAAACAAATGTAGTTAGAGATAACGAATTCAAGTTGCTTTGCTTTCGCATGCGACGAATAATAACAGGTAGAGTAGATAAGATAACAGCTAGAGTAGCAAATATAAAAGTCATAAGAGAAGGCGGTAAAATACAATAAATATAATAGTTTGATTAAATTAGGTGGTGAAATAGATGGCAGAATATAAAAGATTGGAACATACGCTTAGTCCTATATTTAACAAAGCTTCTAAAATACTAATTCTCGGGAGTTTTCCCTCTGTTAAGTCAAGAGAGAACGGGTTTTACTACGGTCATCCACAGAATAGATTTTGGAAAGTATTAGCAGGTATTTATAGATGTGAGCTTCCAGTTACAATCCAGAATAAAAAAGATATGTTATTGAACTACCATATTGCAATATGGGATGTAATTGAAAGTTGTGAAATTATAGGTTCGAGTGATGTAAGCATTAAAAATGTAGTACCAACTGATTTGAATCGCATTCTTAAGCAAAGTGATATTTCGAAAATTTACACAAATGGAAAAGTAGCAGGTAAATTATATTGTAAGCATAGTAAGGAAATGACAGGTAGAGATAATATTGAATTACCTTCTACTAGTCCAGCAAATGCTACCTTTAGTTTGGAAAAATTAATAAAGCAGTGGAGTATCATAAACAGTTAAAATTGTGAAAATATGTATAAAAATAAAAATAAATATAAATATTAAATAAATATAAACAAGCATGTATTTAAACAAAAGGGATGTTATATGTAAAATTAAGTGATATAATGTATAATTGTATTATAATAAATAAGGGACACAAAGGAGAACAATATCATGGAAGATAACATACTAAAATCATATACGGATATGCTACCATGTTTAAATGATTTTACAGGGGAAGATTATAGTGTTTTAATTACTGATCGTGAAAAAGTAATTGCCATTCAGAATGCAAAAGGGTTCAAATTGAGCAATGAAATGCATATAGGTGATGGTTTAGATACTATTCCGAAAATGATTGATGTAATGCGAACAGGAAAAATTGAGGCTGATGTAATACCTGAAGAAATATTTGGTGAAACACTTTATTGTAGATTATATCCGATAAAGGATGATTCAAAAAAAATCGTAGGATGCATGAGTATATCTAAATCAATTCAAATAAAAAGCAAGTTAAAATCTGCATCAGATGAGATACATTTATCATTAAACAAGACATCTACAGAAATTGAAGAAATTTCTATTGGTGCTAAAAACTTAGAAGATTCATTAATTCTTATTCAGGACGTAGCTAAGGTGGCAGAAGAGAAAGTAAGGGAAGCTTATTCCATGCTAGGCGCGATACAAAGTATTGCAAATCAGTCAAACTTACTTGCACTCAACGCAGCAATTGAAGCGGCAAGGGTTGGCGAAGCAGGAAGAGGATTTTCGGTCGTAGCCGGTGAAATGAGTAATTTATCTAAGACGAGTAAAGAATCAGCGGTAAAGATAGGTGAAACCTTAACAAGTATTGCAAACTCGATGAAACAAGTGAGTGAGTATGTCAATGCTTCAAATGAAATTGCAATTATGCAAGTTAATTCAACAAAGCAGATTAATACTGAAGTCGATAATTTGACAAAAACATCTGATACAATCATTGATTTTTTAAATAAATAAATATATAGTTTAAAAAACATATAAATAAAAAAACATTCTATTATATGCCGATAGCGTGTTCTTGAAAAGCAAACAGTCGAAAAGATTGGTTTGCTTTTTTATTTAATAGGAAAGTTCTATGAACTTCCCTATTAAATAAAAGGCACTACGTGCCAAGATGCACACCACGCAAATCGGAGGTATTATTAAGTGAGTGACAAAATTAGGATTGAGAAATTAAGTAAAAAGTTTGGTAAAAAATTTGTTGAAGGATTTTGAAAATGTATTTGATGATATTCTTATCCTTAGTAAAAGGGGACCTATCTATAAATCGTGTGAAGAAATAAGACAGGAATTTGGTAAATCAGTGGAGGATTACTATTTGGAAGTGATACAAAATGCCTAGTTTAATAGAAAGAGATTTATTGCAAATACGTACTTTCTTAAAATGGGAAATACTGAAATGGTATTACCGACTAAGAATTATTTTATTTACCACATTAGGATTATTTGTTCTTACGCTGCTTCAGTTCGCAAAGCAGATGCCAAGAGTTAATTCTAAATGCTTTATTACCAGTATCAGTGCCTCAAACTATGTGCTTTTATATGAAGCAGAAGAGAAAGAGAATCTAGTGAAAATTAAATCTATTTGCAGACAATTAATCACAGTCTGGAAAAATTATATGAATATAGTTACTTCGGCAGGTATTAGTAATTTAGGAAAGGGTGCAAATGATTTTTGGAATAGGATCAAGGAAGCATATCATAACTTATCCATGCAATTTATTTTTGGCAGAGAGGGTGTCTATTCCATCGAATTTAATGAGAGATATGGGTGTTTGATAATGTAAGAGGAGCTTTGCAAATCTTTGATATTCCATTTGTAATGACGAACGGCGGATCTGGTTATGCATCCTCAACATTTACACTATATACGATCAATACGGCATTTAAATATAACATTTTTTGATTAGCTTCGACCATGGCTATGACGATTATGTTTTTGATTATAATTGTGTATGCAATTCAAAGCCTCTTTGTCAATATTGCTCGAAGAAGGGAGTATTAATTTGAATGAAAGAATAAGTTCCAGCAAAACCAAAAAAATAGCCATGAATGGGTTGAAATATTTTAGATGTATCGCTTTGCTATGTTTGGAAATTGGACCGATTTTAATTACTTTATTTGCATCCTTTAAGTCAAAGGGGGATATGGTTACGACCTCACCTTTGATGCTTCCCAAATTAAGCAATATAACATTTGATAATTATAAAGAAGTATTCGAAAATAAAATGCTTGGGTATGCTTTTTGAAATTCAGCTGTGATTGTGGCTACTTTTACTGGTACTATTTGTCTTAGTTGTTCCAAATTAGGTCAAAGCATATGGCGCATCTACCATGTATACGCCGTCTGCGGGAACGTTGGCACCAAGATCATTATATGCCAGGACAATACAGACAAGTAATGGAAATTACATCATGTTTTACGTGAAAACATTGAATAGAAAAACATTAAAAAGTTAATTAATCAGTTATAATCATTAAGTACCCCTTGAGTTTTGATGAAGTAGTTGTATATTATAAATAATACGGTTTTCAATGCTAAGATGTGGTTTAAAAGCAGTACTGCGTTTGTACTGGTACGTTCAAATAGGGTATCGTCAATAATTACTGTTCACTCCGTTCACAGTAACATATGATTTCTGCATGCAAATTCGCTACGCGAAGCAGAAATCATTTGTTGAATCATTTTCTTACGTAGCTTAACAGCTAGTGTTAAGCTACTGTGTGAACAGTAACCGTCAATAATTACCGTATTTATTATTGTAGTTTATTGTGTGGAACTTCTGAGTAATAGATGGTAGACTAAATAATATATTGAATTTTTATGTTACTATTGCAAAAAAATTGCGAAAGGAGAACATAATGATAGATGATAGGTATGAAATTCTTCTAGAAGAATTTATGGATAAGAAATATCATACAGCAAAAGAACTGGCGAAAATAATAAAAGTAAGTGAAAAAACAATAAGAATTCGAGTAAAGGAATTAAATGATATCATAAAATTTCACGGTGCATTGATTATAGCCAAGCCCAAAATGGGTTATAAACTGGAAATGTCAGAGGAAAAGAAATTTTTATCTTTTTACAATTGTCAGGAGGATAAGGAAATTATTCCAACAACTTCTGCGGAGAGAGTTCCTTACATCCTTGCTTTTTTGTTGAATCGAGATGATTATATTAAATTGGAAAATTTATGTGACTTCCTATATATATCGCGAAATACGTTAACAGCAGATTTGAAGAAAGTAGAATATATATTAAATATCTATAATTTGAAGTTGAAACGTAAACCGAATTATGGAATTCTTGTAGAAGGTAAAGAATTTGATAAAAGAATATGTATTGCCAATAGCCTAATTAAACGAAATGGGTTTATTAAAAACGATAATAAGAAATATCAAGAACTTCAGATGATCGGTGATATTATTATGAGTGTGGTAAATCAACAAAAACTTCGTATTTCCGAAATTTCATTAGAAAATTTAATTACTCATGTTTATATTGCAATAGGTAGAATGAGACGTAATTATCAAGTTTCTATTGATAATGCAAAGGTTCGAAACCTAGTTAGGGAGGAGGCAATAAAGGCAACGCAAGAGATTATATCTTTAGTAAAAGAAAATATGGATGTTTCTTTTTCTGAAAGCGAGATTTCTTATCTTGCCCTCCATATGGGTGCAAAATTGTCGTCTAATTCCTATTCCAAATATGGACCAAACGTTATTATATCAGGAGATATAGATGAGCTTACACTTAAAATGCTGGACATTGTATATAAGGGATTTAAAATAGATTTCAGAAATAATTTAGAACTTCGTATGTCATTGAATCAACATATGGTTCCTTTCGATATTAGAATACAATATGGAATTCCACTTAAGAATCCACTTATGCAAGAAATAAAAAAGGAATACGCATTTGCTTATACGATTGCGGCGACTGCGTGTATTGTTCTCAATGAACATTATAAGATAAATATACCAGAAGATGAGATTGGTTATTTTGCTATGATTTTTGCTCTTGCACTAGAGAAACAGGATAAAATAGTAGATAAGAAAAATATTTTGATTGTTTGTGCCTCAGGTAAGGGAACAACGCAGCTATTTATTTATAAATATAAACAGGCTTTTGGAAAGTATATTAATCAGATATACGAATGTACAGCGTATGAATTAGATAACTATGATTTTCAAGGAAAAGGTATTGATTATGTGTTTACTACGATTCCAATCAATACGCAGGTTCCAGTACCTGTTTTTGAAGTGAATTTGTTTTTGGAGCATAAAGACATTGCTATATATAGCGAAATGTTTGAAATGGGAAGTAATGAATTTTTGCATAAGTACTATAAGGATTTTCTTTTTGTAACAGATATAGAGGCGAAGACAAAAGAAGATATTATAAAGCAATTATGTGAGCATACGAACCAATATTATAATCTTCCAGATGGTTTCTACGACGCTGTTATGAAGAGAGAAGAGATGGGACAAACAGATTTTGGAAATTTAGCGGCAATTCCGCATCCGTTCCAAGTAATAACAAAAGAGAATTTTGTTACGGTGGGAATATTAAAAAAACCCTTCTGGTGGGGACATAATGAAGTTCAGGTTATTTTTTTGATTGCGATATCTACGGAGGAAGATGCAGATATCGAACGATTTTATCAGTTAACTACGAAGCTACTGTTTGATTTGGAAGATATCCAATATTTAATCCAAAATCAAAAGTTTGAGGTATTAATAAACTTATTAAGTGCAGGAACTACGACATAAAGAAAGCATTATACGCAAAAAGTACCATATTGAATGTGGTACTTTTTTTGTTGGAGATAAGATTTTAGAAGTGGTACGATAAGAGCATCAAATCAATAATGAAATGAGGAGAAAGCAAATGAACATAAGTTTAGAGGAGATAATAACAGAGCTAGTTGTAAATGGCGGAGATGCAAAAAGTAAAGCAATCCAAGCAATTAGAGCTGCTAAAAAAGGAGATTTTGAGACAGCTGATTTAAAGATAAAAGAATCAAATCAATCGTTACAAAAAGCTCACGAATTTCAAACAGATATCATTCAAGCAGAAACAAGAGGAGAGAATCAGGAAAATATTTCGCTTTTGATGGTTCACGGTCAGGATCATTTAATGAATGCAATTACAACAAAGGACCTAGCAATTGAAATGATTGATATGTATAAAATCATTTATAACAAACAATAATAAAATTGGAAGGAGCGGTTGAACAATTATGACTTATATTACTTTAGTGTGTGCTGCTGGAATGTCAACGTCCATGTTAATGGCTAAAATGCAGAAAAGTGCAAATGCACAAGGAATGGAAGCGAAAATCATTGCAATGTCTGAAGCGAAATTTGAATCCTACGATGAACCTACAAATGTTCTATTATTAGGGCCACAAATTTCTTATTTGGAAGATGACCTAAGAAAAAAATATGAACCACAGGGGATGAAAGTTAAGGTCATTAATATGATGGATTATGGAATGATGAATGGAGAGAAAGTTTTAAAAGATGCATTGGCATTATTGGATTAAAATATTAAATTAGGAGGATTAAATATGTCAAAGTTAGATGCAACAGCCATATCAAATAAAATCAACCCAGCAATAAAACAAATTCAAAAGAGTAAAGTTATGAATGGAATTTCAGGTGGAATGATGAGTGCAATGCCAATTACACTAATAGGTGCATTTGCTGCTCTGTTTTTAAACTTGCCAATTCCAGGCTATAAAGAGTTAATTGCAAATATTGGAATTGAAAGAGCTCTAAAAATTATTATTGCGTTTACAACAAACTTTCTAGCGGTAATTTTTACTGTATCAATTGCAGGAAGTTATGCAAAAGAGCATAAAGAGGATGGAGTTATTGCAGGATTACTCGCACTTGTTTGTTTCTTTATTGTTACCCCGATTTCGACTTCAGCTGAAGGGGTGAGCAGTATTCCATTTCAATGGCTTGGAGCAACAGGTATTTTTACAGGTATTATTGTAAGTTTGGTTTCAACTAAAGTGTATGTTGGACTGAAGGAAAAAGGATTTACAATTAAAATGCCAGATAGCGTTCCACCAGTGGTATCAAACAGCTTTAGCAGTTTAATACCAGGGTTTGCTTCAGTAATATTATTTACGATGGTTTCCGCTCTATTTTCAGCAACTTCATTTGAAACGATGCACCAGTTTGTTTATACATTTCTTCAACTTCCACTTCAAGGTGTTGGTGGAAACATAGTATCCATCATTATTTTATGGACATTTGCACAATTATTATGGTTCTTTGGAATTCATGGAACTTTAGTTATCTATTCAGTAGTACTTCCGATTTTTACGGCAATGGATGCAGCACAGTTAGCGGCTTACTCAGCTGGTGAGGCTCTTCCTAATATTACAGGTCGTGCATTTGTAAGTACATATAGTATGGCTGGTAGTGCGATAGGTTTTGCTCTTCTTATGCTTTTTGTAGCGAAAAGCAAACAGTATAAAACATTAGGAAAATTGTCAGCAGTTCCAGCTCTGTTTGGAATCAGTGAACCACTTGTTTTTGGTACACCTTTAGTTTTAAATTTTAAGTTTTTTGTACCATTCGTATTTATGAATGCTATCAATTTATCAATAGCATATGTGGTAACTGCAATTGGAATTGTCCCAAGAGTTGCGGGAATGACACCAATGAGTGGAATGCCAATTATTTTTAGTGGATTTATGGAAGGAAGCTGGAAAATAGCGGTACTGCAAGTTCTACTTGTATGTTTGTCGGCATTAGTTTGGTATCCGTTCTTTAAAAAGGCTGATAACGAAGCGTTAAAACTTGAACAACAATCAGAAAGTCTGGTTATAGAAGCGTAGAACAATTCAGCACCCGTCCAAAAGGCGGGTGATGTTTGTTTTAAAAGATAAAATGAATGGAGGATAAGAACGTGAATATAGTTGATATGAATGATAAATGGTTTTTTATAAAAGATGAAAAGGATGTCTATATAAAAAAAGAAATTGAAAATGGGGAAGAAGTGATATTACCTCATTGCTTTAACGCAATAGATGGACAAAGTGGAGAGGGAATGTTTAAGGGAAAATGTTATTATCAAAGAAAAGTGAAAATAACAAAACAGGAACTTGAGCAGTATCATTTTCTGGAAATTGGAGCGGCAAGTCTTGTTTCTGATGTATATGTGAATGGTTATTTGGCGGGTAGTAGCAGATGTGGTTACGCAATGTACCGAGTAGCTCTAAAACCTTTTTTGAAGGAGGGTGAGAATTTAATTTCTATTGTGGTGGATAATAGTCCTAAGGGCGATGTATATCCACTCATGGCTGATTTTTCATTTTATGGTGGTTTATATCGTGAAGTAAAATGGATATCAGCTGAAGCCCTTCATTTTGAGTTGCTAGACAATGGACGAGATGGTATTTATATTACACAAAAGAGTCTTGGAAAAGATAGCTTTGAATTAACGGTAAAGGGAAGAGTTATTCATGAAGTTCCAAACGAAACAAAGATAAAAATTATTTGTAAACTTATGGATAAAGAAGATAATTGTGTATTAGAGCGAACAAAGAATATGATAATTTTAGACGATGGTGATTTTGAAATTACGGAAGTTTTAGAGGATTTAAATCTTTGGCAAGGAATTGAAAATCCTTATCTTTATACATGTAAAATAGAACTGCATAAAGACGAAAAGTTGCTAGACCTAAGAACAATCAATGTTGGATTTAGAAATATAGAGATTACATCAGACAAGGGGGTATTCTTAAATGGTAAAGCCATTAAATTTAATGGTGTTAGCCGTCATCAGGATTTTGCAGAGATGGGAAATGCATTAACAAGAGAGAATATGGATCTTGATATGGCATTAATAAAGGAAATAGGAGCCAATACCATCAGATTATCTCATTATCAACACAACGACTATTTTTACAGTCTTTGTGACAAGGAAGGAATATTGGTATGGGCAGAAATACCATTTATTAGTGTCCCGACAACTTCTGATAAAGACAATAAAAATGCAAAGGAACAATTAGAACGATTAATCAAACAGGCGTATAACCATAGCTCCATTTATTGCTGGGGCGTTCAAAATGAAATCACGATTGCCATAGAAAATGAGGGAATTTATGAAAAAGTGAAGGAACTTGCAACGATTGCAAAAGCACTTGATTCCAGTAGATTGATAGCTCAGGCTAATATTCATTCGGTGGCAAATGATAGCGTGTTAAATGAGTTAACTGATTTCGTAGGATATAATCTTTATTATGGCTGGTATTATAAGGAAATGGGAGATTTGGCAACAAGGCTGGATGAATTTCACAATGTGAGACCAGATATACCGGTTATGGTTACCGAATATGGTGTAGATACGAATCCTAAATTTCATTCCTACCATCCTTGCGTCAAAGATTATACAGAAGAGTATCAGCTACTATTCCAGAATAATGCTTTAAAAACCTTTCAGGAAAGAAGTTTTGTACTAGGCGGCTATGTATGGGCAATGTTTGATTTTGGAAGTGAAATTAGAAATGAAGGCGGAGTAAAAGGAAAAAATCAAAAAGGTTTAGTAACAATAGACCGAAAGCTTAAAAAAGATGCGTTTTATCTATGTAAGGCTTATTGGTCCAAAGAACATTTTGTGAAATTAGCTGGCAGTCGATTTGTAAACCGACATGAAAAAGAAAATGATATTGTGTTATTGTCAAATGTAAATCATATCAAACTTTATATCAATGATGCTCTAGTTCGTGAAATAGATAGTACAGAACCAATGAAGGTAATACAAGGAGTAGAATTAGTTCTCGGAGAAAATAAAGTGTACGTAGAAGCGGTTGATATAGAAGGAAACTGCTTTACGGATGAAATGTTTTTAACTTGTGTCAATGAGATGGATCAAAGCTATATTATTGAAAAACCTAAAGAAGAAACCCATGTAACAAATTGGTTCCAAAAGTTTGATTTAACAGATATTCAGGAAATAGCAATCAGGGATGGTTATTATTCAACCTTTGATACAATCGAAGAACTTTACAAAAAAGAAGAAGCAAAAGAAGTATTTAAAAAATACTTTGGGGATGTGGCGGAAAGTTCTCAGATGGTTGCTATGAAGGGACTGATGACAATTGATAGTATGTCAAAACGCTCTCGGTTTAATATGCCAAAAGAGTTGTTGTGTGTAATTAATAAAGAACTAAATGTAATACCCAAAGTTGGAAAATAGGTAAAATGGCAGGTAAAAGAAATATTTAAGATAAGAGATAAGAGAAAAGGAAATAATGATATGCAGAAATTTAATTATGTAATTACAAATCCACAGGGAATCCATGCAAGGCCAGCAGGATTATTAGTTAAAGAAGCACAAAAATATGAGAATTGTAATATTTCAATTTTGAAAGACGGTAAGCAGGTGGATGCGAAGAAACTTCTACAGGTAATGTCATTGGGAATAAAGTGCGGAAATACCATTGAGGTAATAGTTGAAGGAGGAGAGCAGGAACAGGTAGCAAGCGCATTTAAAGAGTTTTTAAAAAATAATTCATGAAATATAGGATGATTCAATTTCCTTTAGTTGGTCAAATGAAAAATCAAAAATCCACCTGTATAATTTGTAAAGTATGAGATTTGAACTGTTCTCATGCTTTCCTAGGTGCAATAAGCGGATAGTTCATCGATGCAATCCACAAGTAATTCCATTTTTGCTGAATTGTTTTTAACCATAGTATTAAGCTTACTTCCAGTTCTATTAAGAATTACAATCAATGCCGGTTTTAGCATGACGTCGTCTGAGAAGACTTTATTCAGTCCTGCTAATGCCGGTATCTTTTTGTCCAAAAGGATGTTTGCAAATTTGCAAATTCTTTAACAAAAAAGTACGGTTTACTTTTTCACTTACGAAATACTAACAATAAAAATATATCGCAAAACAATAAAATAATATTGAATTACAACTTTTGATGTGATATATTAAAGAAAATATTATTTAAGTATATTATTCTGAGGAATCAGATTTGTATACTGAAAAGAAAGGGTTGGAATAAATGAGGGATAAAATTACCGTTTTAACAAAAGTTTTATTAGATTTCATGTTTTTTGGAGGGATGATTGTATGCTTAACACTTCCTATAAGCATTAAATTCTATGGAAATTACAATTCATATTTTGAAAAAAATTATTTTGAATTATGTATCTTATTTTTTGTTTCAGGAATATTTGCGGTACTTATTATATGGGAGCTGAGAAAAATGTTTAAAACAGTTATCAAAGATGATTGCTTTATTAAAGGGAATGTAATCTGCTTAAATCGAATGGGAACGTACAGCTTTATGATTGCGGGTATTACATGTTTACGAATGTTTTTATATTTAACTCCAGCAGTAGCGGTTGTTATTTTAGTATTTATAATTGCAGGACTTTTTAGTAAAGTGCTTTCTCGTGTATTTGATAAAGCGGTTACCTATAAACTTGAAAATGATTTGACAATTTAGGAGGCAGATGAATGGCAATTATAATAAATCTTGATGTGGTTATGGCCCAAAGAAAAATGGGTCTAACTGAATTAGCAAGAGAAGTAGATATCACAATGGCCAATTTATCTATTTTGAAGAACAATAAGGCAAAAGCAATTAGGTTATCTACGTTAGAAGCAATATGTAAGGCATTAAAATGCCAACCGGGTGATATATTAGAATATGTTGAAGAGGAAGGGTAATTAAATAAAAAATTAGAGATAAGAAAAATAAAAGTATTTATCAGCTAAGAATAATTTAATTGTCATGAATTAATGGCATAGAAATAATTGGGTCCAATGGAGGAAAAGAGTATGAATGAAAGTCAAAGTGAGTTAAATAATATAAATAATATTGCAGAAAGCAACAATGTAGTTTCAACTACAACCGATTCCTTACCAGAATCGGATATCTTGAGTAATAAAAAAACAACCTATATTGCGTTACCGATAACAAAACAAGCGTCTGAATCTAAAGAGAGAAAAATAATTAAAGAAAATTTTCAAATTTTTGGATTTATTAGTATTATCTACGCGATGTTTTATACCTTTTGTTTATATCATAATAGTTCAGGAATTACAGTACCTTTGCTAGAGGTAGGAACCATTTACTATTATATATTTATGATTAAACAGTTAGAAATAAACTTGAAAAAGGATTCAGTATTTTATATCATAGCAATTATATTATTAGGATTTTCAATTTGTTTTACAGACAATATTATTTTGATTATGATGAGTAAATTAGGAATCATGATACTTTTTATGAGCTTTATGATTCATCAATTCTATAATGATACTAATTGGAGATTGCAAAAAGGTGTAGAGGCACTGGGAGTATTAGCAATATATACAGTAGCAGCAGTAGGCTATCCATTTGCAGATGCATTAGAAGCAATAAAAAGTCGTCAAAAAAAGAAAAATGGAATACTTAAATATGTATTTATTGGAATTATGATTACGGTACCCTTGTTATTTATTATTATAATACTTCTTTTGAGTGCAGATCGAATTTTTGAAAATATATTTAATCATCTATTAGAACTACTTTTCGTATGGAAAAATCTATTTACAATAATTGTAATGATAGTGCTTTCCTATATTACTTTCTATAGTTTTATTAATGCATTGGCCAAAAGAGATATAAAAGAAGAAGATACTGATAGAAGAACACAGGAACCTATTATTGCGATTACTATATCTGTATGTATATCATTCATCTACCTACTATTTTGCGGGATACAAATAGTAGGTTTGTTTTGCGGACAGATGAAGATTCCAACGGGTTATACATATGCACAGTATGCGAGAGAAGGTTTCTTTCAATTACTAGTTGTATGTGCAATTAATCTTGCTATTGTGCTCTGCTGTATGGCATTTTTTAGAAACAGTAAAATATTAAATGTAATGCTTACTATCATCACTATATGTACCTTTATAATGATTGCATCAAGCGCATATAGGATGCTTATGTATATTAGTATATATCAGCTTACTTTTTTAAGAATATTTGTATTGTGGACGTTACTCGTAATTGCCATTATAATGTTAGGCATCGTAATAAATATTTATAAAAATACATTTCCGTTATTTCGATATAGTATGGTTATTGTGACAATCTTCTATATAGGTTTAGCATTTAGTCATCCAGACTATTTTATAGCTAGTTATAATATGAAATCGATTGAATCAAATACTCAACCACGAAGTCAAAGGGATGATTATTATTGTTATGGAGATATTTACTATGTCACTTCATTATCAGCAGATGCAGCACCTGCATTAGCAAAATATAAAAACAAAGACCCAAAAGTAATGGAGTATTTTGCAAATATTAAAAATGAATCTGAAAAAATGGGAATTAGAAAATTTAACTTTTCAAGGTATATAGGAGGAAGGGCAGCAAACGAATATTTAAACCAATAGTATGAATAGAAAGAGTAAAACAAATCGTAAATTAACATAACATTTTATGATGATTTACGGTTTGCTTTACTTCGGTACTAAGTTGTTTTATTTAAAACTTTATGCTATGCTTAAAGTGAGATTTGAAATTATAATTTCAAATTAAATGTACTAGGTGAAATTCGTATTATAATAGAAGGAGACAATTAATTAACAATGAATGATAAGATTATATTTAGAGAGATGCTTACAGAAATTAGCGAGCTTGCAGAAACAAAAAATAAAATACTTACAGTGGATGAAATAAAAGATTTTTTTAAAAAAGTTTCATTAACTGATGAACATATGGAGTTGGTTTACAGTTATTTAGAAGTCAATAAGATAGTAGTGCAAGGTCATAAGAAAAATGATGAGATTAAAATATTTGAAGAGAACGAAGAATTACAAGAATTAGAGAATAATACAGATATATCCGAAAGAATAGAAAAATTTAATGCTGAAGAAAATCAATATTTAAAAATGTATCTTGAAGAATTAGGTACGCTTCCATTGCTAGATGAGGAGGAGAAGGTAACACTATATAATCAAGCAATAAGAGGCAATTCTTTCGCAAAGAGTCGAGTGATAGAAATTTATCTTCAAGAGGTAGTAGAAATCGCAAGAAATTATGGCGATCAGGGTATTTTGATTAGTGATTTAATACAAGAAGGAAACATTGGGCTGATGCTTGCGGTGGATGAAATTGATGAGCTTGCGAGTGTTTTGGAAGTAGAGAAAGTACTTAGAGAAGGTATCATTGCTTCTATTGAGAGTGTCATAGAAGAAAATAACTTTATTAAGAATGCGAAGAAACAAATTGTAAATAAAGTTAATTATTTGAATGAGGGTGTAAAAAATCTAGAAGAAGAGCTTGGAAGAGCAGCCAATATGGAAGAAGTTGCTAACTATATGGAGATGTCCGTAGAAGAGGTAAGTGATATCATTAGAGTTTCAGATGATGAAATCAGGGTAAGAGAAAACGAAGAGAAGAATAATAAACAACAATAATTTTGATTTGGCAGCATTCTATCTTATTAACGATAGAGGAAAATTGACGATGGGGTGAAGCAGATGGATTCAAAGTACAAAAGACAATTATTAACAGCTGGAGTGGATTTAAATATTGCGTTAGAGAGATTCATGAATAATGAGGATTTATATGAAAAATTCTTAGTTGAATTCTTAGAAGATAGAAATTTTATAGAGTTAAAGAAAAATTTAGAGTTAAAAAAATATGAGGAAGCTTTTATGAATGCCCATACATTAAAAGGTGTATCTGCTAATTTAGCTTTAGATTCCATTTATAGTGTCTTAGTCCTTATAGTAGAAGAACTAAGACATTATAACCATGGTGCTATCAACAAGGAATTTAGACAATTAGAAGAAAATTACAATGAGTTACTTAACGTAATAAAAGAAAATTCTTCATTACAGTTAATACGTTAGGGTATTAGGATATTTTTAAATGATTTGTTTGTGAGGGAAACAAAAAATAATATATTACGCTAGAGAAACCTAACATAATATACTATAAATTATTGTTTACTATCGGAGAGTGCTAACGTTTGGATTTCATTTAAACTAATTTCTTCCATATACAATAAGTTGTCGGGAAGATACATATGAACCTTTTCAATACGTTTTTTATCAACAACTTCAGCCATTAGGCGAATGCCATCTTCAGTGGTGACTTCTTCACCAGTTTCGGGAAGATGATCAAGTAATTCGATAATAATCCCTCCGATAGAATCATAGTCATCAGAAGTGATTTTGAGATTAAGAAAATCATTTATATCGTCAAGTTTCATAGAACCTTCGATGATATATTCATTTTCATTTATTTTTTTTACAAGATCTTCTTCATCACTGTCGTATTCATCTCTGATTTCACCAACAATTTCTTCTAGTAAGTCTTCTAATGTTATAAGACCAGCAGTAGCACCGTATTCATCAAGAACAATTGCAAAATTAATTGAACTTTTTCTCATTTCCATCATAAGCTCAGAAGTTTTTTTGAATTCATATGTAAAATATGGTTCACGGAAAAAATCTCTTATATTAAATGATGTTTTTGGATTATATAAAAGTAAATCTTTTACATTAATAATACCGATAACATTATCAGTTGTATTCTCATATACAGGAAGCCTTGTAAACTTTTCTTCCTTATATATCTCAATTAATTCAGGGTAAGTACAATTTACACTTACAAATGACATATCAATTCTAGGAACCATAACATCTTTTGCCTGTGAATCACCAAAGTCAAACACATTATTTATCATTTTGCGTTCTTCACTTTCAATTACGCCGTCTTCATGACTAACTTCAACTATGGTTCGAAGTTCATTTTCAGTAATGTAGTCATTTCTAACACTGGCATCAATTCTAAAAACTTTTAGAACGCCAAGTGAAAGCTTGTTCACTAAAAATATAACGGGTGTCAAAACAATCATCAATAGATATATGATATTACCATACGATAATGCAATGCTCTCCGCATAAAGTGTTGAAAGTGTCTTAGGTGTGATTTCACCAAATACAAGTATTAATAATGTAAGTATACCAGTTGCTACACCAACTCCAGTATTCCCAGCAATTCGAATTGCAAGAGTAGTTGCTAGAGAAGAAGCTGTTATATTGACAAGATTATTGCCTATTAATATAGCACTGAGCATTTTGCCTGAGTCATTTATTACTTTTAATATTGTTTCTGCTCGTTTATCCCCATCTTCCATTAAGGTCCTAATACGAATTTTATTCACCGTGGTAAAAGCCGTCTCTGCGGAAGAAAAGAATGCAGACAAAAATAAAAGTAAAATTAAAATAAACAACTGTGTGGCGTCACCAGAATCCAAAAAAACCAACTCCTTTTAAATTTATGCGTGTATGGTTCAATCTGCCAACTTGGGAAGTTATAAGATACATCGCAATAATTAAAGATTAAAAATACTTACTTCAATTATATACATAAGAATATACAGTATAATACACAAAACTGTCAAGGTTTGTGATGAAATAACGAAAGTATACTTTGGTGTAAGTGAAAAAATACTTGATTTCAATTATGATTATTAAGTGATATACAAAATGAAATATTATTAGGAAAGACATGTATACAAAGGTTGAAGAAGAGAAATCAATCTGTTATTTCATAATAATTGTGTTACTTAATAATATTGTATAGAAAAAAGGAGATATTATAAGAGAGGAATTTTAATAAATTTATAAAATACTATTGACAAAATTAGTCAATGGTGATATTTTAGGTACATAGATGTTAGCACTCTACATCAATGAGTGCTAACAAAACTAAAAGCTTATGAAGTTAATTATCTTAACTGAAGGGAGTGAACAGGTTGGAACTAGATGAACGAAAAGCAAAAATTTTACATGCAATCATAAGAAATTACTTAGATACTGGAGAACCAGTTGGTTCGAGAACAATTTCTAAGTTTTCAGACTTGAATTTAAGTTCAGCAACAATAAGGAACGAAATGTCAGATTTAGAAGAGCTTGGATATATCGTTCAACCACACACTTCAGCAGGACGTATCCCATCAGATAAAGGATATCGATTATATGTAGATCAGATTATGAAGCAAAAGGACAGAGAAGTTTCTGAAATTATGGAATTGATGGTTGAAAAAGCGGATAAGATGGAATTTGTTTTGAAACAGGTTGTAAAACTGTTAGCAACCAATACAAATTATGCTACTATGATTTCTTCTCCAAGATATCATAAAAATAAGCTAAAGTTTATGCAACTTTCTCAGGTAGATGAGGAACACATTCTAGCAGTAGTTGTGGTAGAAGGTAATATTGTTAAGAATAATATAATTGAATCTAGTGAAACATTAGATAACGATACAATTCTTAAGCTTAACTTACTTCTCAATACTAATTTAAATGGATTATCAATAGATGAGATTAATCTTAACGTTATTTCGAAGATGAAAGAACAAGCAGGTATTCACAGCGATATTATAAATAGTGTATTAGACGCAGTTGCAGAAGCTATTAAGTCCGATGACGATTTAGAAATATATACAAGTGGAACGACTAATATTTTTAAATACCCCGAATTAAGTGATTCAGGAAAAGCAAGTGAATTATTATGCACATTAGAAGAAAAGCAACAGTTGGTCAATTTAGTAACAGAGTCGCTAGGTGATGAAAGTGATTGTGGTATTCAGGTTTATATAGGAAATGAGACACCCATACAGACAATGAAAGATTGCAGTGTTGTAACTGCAACCTATGAATTAGAAGAAGGTGTGAAAGGAACAATTGGAATCATTGGACCAAAACGAATGGACTATGAAAAAGTAGTGGATACGCTAAAAATTTTAATGAAGCAGCTAGATGTTATATTTAAGAAGACATAGAAAGGCGGTGGGAAATATTGTTAGACAATGAGCAGCAAAGCAAGGAACCAAATATAGATGAAGAAGTTGTAGAAACACAAGTGGAAGATATAATAGAAGAGCCAGAAAGTTCAAAAAAAATTTTAGAAGAAATTTTAGAAGAAATGGCAGAGAGCGCTGACCGAAAAAATGCTGAAGAATTAGTAGAAGATATGGAAGAAACAACTGATTCAGAGAAAAAGAGTTTTTTTGGTAAAAAGAAAGATAAAAAAGATAAAAAAGATGAACAAATAGAGGACCTTACGGATCGATTGAAAAGGTCAATGGCTGAATTTGAAAACTTCAGAAAACGTAATGAAAAAGAAAAGCAGCAGATGTTTGAAACTGGAGCAAGAACAATCGTAGAAAAAATTCTTCCTACAGTAGATAATTTTGAAAGAGGTTTATTAGCAGTTACAGAAGAAGAAAAAGCATCACCGTTTGTAGAAGGCATGGATAAAGTATACAAACAGCTAATGACTTCATTAGAAGAAATCGGTGTGAAACAAATAGAAGCCGAAGGCGCAGAGTTTGATCCTAATCTTCATAATGCAGTAATGCATGAAGAAAACGAGGAATTAGGTGAAAATGTTGTATCCGCTGAATTACAAAAAGGATACACATATAGAGAAACCGTAGTTAGACATAGCATGGTAAAAGTAGCAAATTAGGAGGCCACAATAATGGGAAAAATAATAGGAATCGATTTAGGAACAACAAATTCATGTGTAGCAGTTATGGAAGGTGGAAAACCAACCGTAATCTCTAATGCAGAAGGTATCAGAACTACTCCATCAATAGTAGCATTTTCAAAAACAGGCGAAAGACTTGTAGGTGATCCAGCAAAACGTCAAGCAGTTACGAATGCAGACAAAACAATCTCTTCAATTAAGAGACATATGGGAACCGAATACAGAGTTGATATTGAAGGAAAGAAATATTCACCACAAGAAATTTCATCAATGATACTTCAAAAATTAAAAACAGATGCTGAAAATTACTTAGGAGAAAAAGTAACTGAAGCTGTTATCACAGTACCTGCTTATTTCAATGACGCTCAAAGACAGGCAACAAAAGATGCTGGTAAAATAGCTGGTCTTGACGTAAAACGTATTATCAATGAACCAACTGCTGCAGCATTAGCATATGGTCTTGACAATGAAAAAGAACAAAAAATTATGGTATACGATTTGGGTGGTGGTACATTCGATGTATCAATCATTGAAATTGGTGATGGAGTTATAGAAGTATTAGCGACATCAGGAGATAACAAACTAGGTGGAGATGATTTTGACCAGAGAATTACAGACTTCATGTTAGCTGAATTTAAGAAACAAGAAGGAGTAGACTTATCATCAGATAAGATGGCACTCCAAAGATTAAAAGAAGCAGCTGAAAAAGCTAAGAAAGAATTATCAGCAGCTACAACAACAAACATCAATTTACCTTTTATTACTGCAACAGCAGAAGGACCAAAGCATTTTGATATGAATTTAACAAGAGCTAAATTTGATGAGTTAACTCATGATTTAGTAGAGAGAACTACAAAACCAGTTCAAACAGCATTAAGTGACGCAGGAATTTCTGCTTCAGAACTTAGCAAAGTATTATTAGTTGGTGGATCTACTCGTACGCCAGCAGTTCAAGATAAAGTAAAAGCGTTAACAGGACATGAGCCTTCAAAGGCATTAAACCCAGATGAATGTGTTGCTCTTGGTGCTTCAATCCAAGGTGGTAAATTAGCAGGAGATGCTGGTGCAGGCGAAATCTTACTTCTTGATGTAACTCCATTATCACTTTCTATTGAAACAATGGGCGGTATTGCAACTAAGTTAATCGAGAGAAATACTACAATTCCTACAAAGAAGAGCCAAGTATTCTCAACAGCAGCAGATAATCAAACAGCAGTTGATATCAATGTTGTTCAAGGTGAGAGACAGTTTGCCAAAGATAACAAATCTCTTGGACAATTTAGACTAGATGGTATCCCACCAGCAAGACGTGGAGTTCCACAGGTAGAAGTTACATTTGATATTGATGCAAATGGTATCGTTAATGTTTCAGCGAAAGATTTAGGAACAGGAAAAGAACAGCATATCACAATTACATCTGGTTCAAATATGTCAGATGGTGATATTGATAAGGCAGTAAAAGACGCAGCAGAATTTGAAGCACAAGATAAGAAACGTAAAGACGCTATTGATACAAGAAATGATGCTGATTCTATGGTATTCCAAACTGAAAAAGCGTTAGAAGAAGTTGGCGATAAAGTAGATGCTAACGATAAGACTGCAGTAGAAGCTGATCTTGCAGTAATCAAAGAATTAATTGAAAAATCTAATCCAGAAGATATGTCAGAGTCTCAGGTTGAAGAAATAAAGGTAGCAAAAGAAAAGTTAATGGAAAGTGCTCAAAAAGTATTTGCAAAAGTATATGAACAAGCACAAGCAGCAGGTGGAGCTGGCCCAGATATGGGTGGAGCAGATCAAGATGCATCCGCTTATCAGACTGACGATGTTGTAGATGCAGATTATAAAGAAGTATAATAATTAGATGCTACTATTCAGCCTTACGGCTTCATAGTAACAATTATGCACAGACATGATGCAGAAGGCATCATGTCGTGCATGAAAAACTTGGGTTTTGTGTGATCTATGTTCACAAAAAACACCTCGCGGTTGCGATGATAAAACAGTGTTACTGTTCACACAGTAGCTTAACACTAGCTGTTAAGCTACGTAAGAAAATGATTCAACAACTGATTTCTGCTTCGCGTAGCGAATTTGCATGCAGAAATCATCTGTTACTGTGAACGGAGTGAACAGTAACAAAACAGTAACAAATGAATATCTTATTAGGGACATATTCTTTACAATGTGTCCCTAATAGTGTATATTAACGTAAGTGGAAACTTGCGTTTATATACAGTTGAATAAGTTATATGCCTATTACATAGGTAGATGGAGGTTATGATGGCAGACAAGAGAGATTATTATGAAGTTCTCGGCGTCGATAAAGGTGCAGATGATGCAACAATTAAAAAAGCATATAGAAAATTAGCGAAGCAGTATCATCCAGATATGAATCCGGGTGATGAACAAGCTGAACATAAGTTTAAAGAAGCATCAGAGGCGTACGCGGTTCTTAGTGATGCAGAAAAGCGTCGCCAATATGATCAGTATGGTCATGCTGCATTTGACGGTGGAGCAGGCGGAGCGGGCGGATTTGGTGGATTTGATTTTAATGGATCTGATATGGGTGATATATTTGGCGATATATTTGGTGACATATTTGGAGGCGGACAAAGAAGCGCTAGAACAAATAATGGACCAATGAAGGGTGCTAATCTTAGAGCCAGAGTCAATATTAAATTTGAAGAAGCAGTCTTTGGATGCGAAAAAGAATTAGATATCAATTTGAAAGATACCTGTCAAACTTGTCATGGAACAGGTGCCAAGTCGGGAACGAGTCCACAGACATGTCCAAAATGTGGTGGTAAAGGCCAAGTAGTATATACATCACAGTCTTTATTTGGAACGGTAAGAAATGTATCGACATGTCCAGATTGTCAAGGAACTGGTAAAATAGTAAAAGAGAAATGTAGTGACTGTCATGGAAGTGGTTATATTGCTAAACGAAAAAATATTCAAGTATCAGTGCCAGCGGGCATTGATAATGGTCAAAGTATTCGTATTCGTGATAGAGGTGAGCCAGGAACTAATGGTGGACCAAGAGGAGATTTACTTGTAGAAATTGCGGTTGCAAGACATCCTATTTTCCAACGACAAGAATATAATATTTTCTCAACAGCTCCTATTTCTTTTGCGCAGGCAGCACTAGGTGGGGATGTTAGAATCAATACTGTAGACGGTGATGTGATGTATGACGTGAAACCAGGCACACAGACGGATACAAAAGTACGTCTAAAAGGAAAAGGCGTTCCTTCCTTACGTAATAAAGCATTACGAGGGGATCACTATGTTACTTTAGTAGTACAGGTACCAGATAAGCTAAACGAAGAGCAAAAAGAATTATTACGCCAGTTTGATACAGTTGGAGATAATACATTAAATAATGCATCAACAAGTGATAGTATCAATTCAGATAAACCAAAGAAAAAGGGTTTTATGGGTAAATTGAAAGAGAGTTTTGAAGATACTTTGTAATTGATAAGAAAAATGGAAGTATTAATTCTAAAATTGAATATTGAAATGAAAAAGCTATTGTATAAGGAGTATTTCTTATACCGTAGCTTTTTGTATGAGATAAAATCTCAAAGAGAGTAATTCGGTTATAACACTTATTAAAAGTAGTATTTTTAGTGAGTTATAATATTAATAGGTGGCTGTAACAAGCAATGGGAACTGACTCAACTTATTCATCATTTGTGCCGATATCAATATCAGACGTTCAAGCTACAGCGATGGTTATAAAGTTTCCATTGGTGTCAGCTCAGGTGGAAAAGGCACAAATATAGCAGCATTTCAGGTGAAAACACCAATGGGGGAAACCGCAGGTCAAACAGCTTGCTATTTGCCAGTAAAATATACATATGATGTGAATTCAAGCAAGAATACAAAATTAACGGGTGAATGGAATGTTAAATATAAAGCAACAAAATCAAGTAAGAGCGTAACAATAGTTCCATCATTACAGATTTCTTATACATACGAATGCGGTGATTGAGGTGATAAAAATGGATATAGCAAATATAAATGGTAGTTCAGTTTCAGTTGATAATTATGTAGATAGTAAAGCAGTTGTGAATGAAGAAGAAAAGGGAAAGAACAATTATGATACGGTAAGTTTATCTAGTACAAATAATAATATAATCAATTACATGATTTTTTGAATTCTTTTTATGTATACACACGAGGGATATTTGGTAACTATTCATTACTATATAAAATAATATTTGACATTATTCCAAATAATAGAGATAATAATCTATAGTAATTTAGAAAAATATAAAATAATTTAACAAAAGAAAGGTATTAATGCAATGTCAAAATTAAATAGTAAAAGTACCGGCTACTTTACATTGCCAGGGGAGTCAGGATATGAAGAGTTAACGCTTAAAATGGCAGAAAAATGGGGAGCTGATGTAATTAGAGATAGTGATGGAACTATATTATCAGATGAAATATTAAATGCTGGATATGGAATTTATTCAACAATTTGTATTATTCGAGATCATAATGAATGGGCTAAACAGAATATGGACAAACTGCAACAGTCATTTTTAATGACAAATCCTAAGGTCGCAGAGAACACAAAGCTTACGTTTCATTTAATGGAAGATTTCTTTGAAGAACAGTTTATGTTAAATAGTTCTAAAGATTCATTAAAATACTGGCAGGTCTTTGACCGTACGGTTAATGAAGAAGTTAGCAGGGACAAATGGAGCTTTAATGAAGCAGATGGTTGCGTACAAGTAGAAGGAATCATACCTTGGCATAAGTATACGGTGAGTTTTTTAGTGTATCGAATATGGGAAGAGATTTCTATGTATAACCATACAACCAATAACTGGGAAAAAGAACACTTGATGCAGATTGACCCTAGACATGTAGCAACACAGGAATATATGCTTGAGTGGATGCAGGATTGGTGTGAGACACATCCAGACACTACAGTGGTTCGTTTTACTTCCATGTTTTATAACTTCGCATGGATTTGGGGTAGCAATGAAAATAACCGACACTTATTTTCAGATTGGGGTTCTTATGACTTTACAGTAAGCCCATTAGCCTTAGATGAGTTTGCCAATCAATATGGATATGCGTTAACAGCAGAAGATTTTATTAACAAAGGAAAATTAAATGTAACGCACATGCCTGCAGATAAACACAAGCTTGATTGGATGGAATTCATTAATGATTTCGTTATTACATTTGGCAAGAAACTAGTAGATATGGTACATAACTATGGCAAACAGGCATATGTTTTTTATGATGATAGCTGGGTTGGCATAGAACCATATGGTAAGAGATTTAAAGAGTTTGGGTTTGATGGAATTATTAAATGCGTTTTTTCGGGGTTTGAGGCAAGATTGTGTGCAGGTGTAGATATACCAACTCATGAACTGCGATTACATCCATATTTATTTCCAGTCGGACTTGGTGGAGCACCAACCTTTATGGAGGGAGGAAATCCAACACTAGATGCTAAGAAGTTTTGGAATAGCATTAGAAGAGCATTACTAAGAGCATCAGTAGATAGAATTGGACTAGGGGGGTATTTACATCTGGTTGAACCGTATCCGGATTTTTGTGACTATATCGAAAAAGTAGCAGATGAATTTAGACAAATCAAAGAATTTCACAAGGCTGGAAAGCCAATGGTATTAAATCCAAGAATTGCAATCCTTACAGCATGGGGAAGTCTTCGTTCGTGGACATTATCAGGACATTTCCATGAAACATATATGCAGGATTTGATTCATATTAATGAAAGTTTATCAGGAAGTCCATTTGATGTAGAATACATTAGCTTTGAAGATGTAAAAAATGGCGGACTTGATAATGTTGATGTAGTAATAAACGCAGGATTTGCAGGTTCGGCATGGAGTGGAGCAGATCGATGGAACGACGAGGAAGTAGTTGCCATTTTAACGAAGTGGGTACATGCGGGTGGCGTATTTATGGGAATAAATGAACCATCAGCAATAGAAGGGTATGATACTTTCTTTCGAATGGCACATGTACTTGGTGTGGATAAAGATAATGGCTCTAGAGTATGCCATGGTAAATGGAGTTATGACGTGGAAGAAATAGATGGCTTGATAACAAACGGAAGCACTATAAAAGCAAAAGAACATATTTATTTGACAGATGGCAAAGCTCAAGTGCTAGCCGAGGAGAATAAGGTTCCAACTTTAACATCTTATGACTTTGGAAAAGGTAGAGGAATTTATATGTCTTCTTTTGAAAGTAATCTTGCTAACACTAGAATGCTGTTAAACACAATACTTTATGCATGTAAAGAGAAGTTAGAACAAAATTATATAACAGATAGTGCTATGACGGAATGCACTTATTACCCAGATAGTAATATTTTGGTAATAATCAATAATAGTGATGCAAAACAATATCCAAGTGTAAACACAAATAAAGGAAAAATCGAACTAGAAATTGAGGCTTATGATACAAAATTTGTCGTTTTATAAGAGGAGCAATGATTGAACTATTGTCTATCCTTTTAATAGATGTTATAATAAACCCAAGTCAGCAAAGTTGCATATGGGTTTATTTCTGTTAATAAAGAGTGTATAAAATACGGACTGTATTGCAAGAGTAAAATAGTTAACATTAAATAATGAATTTGATTTCAGTGTAATAATAACAAGAAGAGTTATTGTGAATTATGTTGATACTAGAGATTAAATACAAGGATATAGTGATATATAGAAAGGGATGACGTAACATGGGGAGATTAGAACAGCAAATTATGTCTAGAAAAAAGCAAGCGGGTGAAGTCCTTTATCTAGAAGGTACTACAATAAAGGAAATAAGCATAATCGTTAAAGGAACAGTAAAAGCTACTGGAAAGTATGGAGAGAATATACTTACAGCTGGAAATATTATAGGTGTTTTGGAGCTTGGTACAGGAAAATATATGTACAACTATATAGCAAGGGAAGAGACATTAGTTTGTTACTATTCAGTAGAAACAGTAGAGGATGTATGTAATGTGATTGCTATGGATGCAACTTATCCAGGAATGATAATAAGTTCACTTGGCAAACAGATAATGGGTTTGGCAGGTGAATTTGAAAAAATAAAAGGACTTTGTGGAGAAATTTATAATTTTATTAAAGAGGAATATGCAGAATATAAGAATGTTTGTGCAGGATATCACAAAGATGCTGCAATTATTAAACGTATCGAAACATTAGAAGAACTAGAAGAAGATGGGATTATTGTTACATCAGATTTAGAGTATTATGTTAATTTAGATTTAATATCATTAGAGATTAAAAAGAAATTTTATGCTGCCAATGAATATGTAATGATGACTGAGATTAAGCGAATTGAACAATATGCATTTGAAATAGTGGAAGTGTATAATTTGATTATTTCGTATGTAAACAAAGTGAAAGATGCACTATTTGCTAAAGATGAAGATAATTTGTTTATGAGACATGCAGAACTTGCGTTTTTAATTAATGAATCAAATGGTGACATTTCACTTATTTGGTCAAGAATTAAGAATATTGCTGATTTTGTCACTAAGGAAAAAATTATCGAACAATCGGCATTGCCTATTTTAATGGGACATTTTCAAGCGAAGATTAAAGTTGGAGCAAATTTTGATAATGAAGAAACCAATCTTACGAGACACTATACTATGGATCAAATCAAAGGAGCTAAAGTACTAGCGAAAGATTCTTTAGCTACAATCATTGAATATTCAGGTATCAGTAAGGAAAAAGGCGATAAATTCAAACAGTATTTAACGGTGTATAATTCTTTAGCAGATAAATTTGCAACGATTGAAGAAGTGGACAAACTAAGAAAAGCAATTACAAAACAGTTTTATGAATTATATGAAATAGTATTTTTTAAAGTAGAAGAAACAAAAATTGCGGAGCCAGTTATTGATTTGTTTTTAAATTATGGATATGTTGATGAACGATTTATTACAGAGAGTCAGCTTGTTTATCTCTTTTATTCTAATATAGAAGAAAATAAAAGCGAATATCCAATTTATACAATGAGAGAATGGCTTCAAGAGATCTATAAAGGGAATGTAGAACCATCAAAGAATGAATTTGATTTAGACTACATTGGAGTATTACGTGAAAAGAAGAGAACACATCATATATCTGAAACAGAAGAAAAGGCTTATTTAAATGATTTAAAGGGACGGGTTAGTTTTGAAATAGCCAATATGTTCAAAGCAGCAAATAGAGTAACAAGCGGCAAAATATTAACGTTTTGTCCAGTGCTACATAAGGATCTTATGATTGGCGGTATAGAGAAATTTATTAAGCCAAAAGCGTCTATTGTTTCGGCTTACAAAGCGTTACAAAAGGTAGACTATTCTTTATTTTATCGTACAATTTTATATCATGACTCAAATAAGGGAATAACGAAAGAATATATTTCAAAGAAGGTATTACCTATTACAATTCTAATGCCTACAATTGGAACACAAGGAACGATGTGGCAGGAAACTTCAGGGCTGAAAAAAGATTCGCCAGCACGAGTTGCCTTACCTGTTTTAAGTAAGGAATCGATAGAAGAAATGCTCTTGCTAGTAGCAGGACGATATAGATGGGAGATTTGTAGAAATATACAAGGCGTTTATTGGAGCGATATTACAGAGAAGTCATTAACGGCTGAATATTACGATTACATTCAGTTTTATAAGAAAAACAGAGATTTATCGCCTCAAGCCAAAGAAAAAATACGCAATGCAGTTGCCAAAGCAAGAAATAATTTTAAAGAAGTATTTGTACAAGATTATATACATTGGATTAAATACGAAGCAAAAGGGGCTTCTAGACTGAATAAAATATCACGCAATATTTTAATGACATACTGCCCTTTTACAAAAGAAATTCGTGCTGAATTAGCAAATTTCCCTGCGTTTTCAGAATTGATTGATAAATATGAAGCACAGACAGCAGTTAAGATTAAAAAAACAGAGAATGCATATGCTTCAATTAGAAATAGTGGTGGAACCGTAACGAAGGAATTAGAAGAAAATCTAGAATTTTACAGACAATAAGTAAAGAGGTGCATATTTTGAAATGGAATAAATTTACAGTAAAGACAACTACAGAAGCAGAAGATATTGTAAGCAGTACACTCATGGACTTGGGTGTTGAAGGGGTAGAAATAGTCGATAAAGTCCCATTAACAGAATCGGATAAGAAATTGATGTTTGTGGATATCTTACCAGATCCTGGGGATGATGATAAAATAGCATATTTAAGCTTTTATATTGATAGTGAAGAGGATACAAAAGAACTATTACAGAATATAAGAAATGAATTCGAAGAACTTAGAAAGTTTATGGATATCGGAGAATGTACGATTGAAGAATCACAGACCGAGGATAAGGATTGGGTTAATAATTGGAAACAATATTTTAAGCAATTCACGGTTGATGACATTTTAATTAAACCATCGTGGGAAGAAATAAAGCCTGAAGATCATGACAAGTTAATGATACAAATCGATCCGGGCACCGCTTTTGGTACCGGAATGCATGAAACGACACAACTTTGTATTAGACAACTTAAAAAATATATTACTTCCACGACAAAATTACTAGACGTTGGATGTGGAAGTGGAATTTTATCAATTGTATCGCTAAAACTTGGTGCAGCAAGCGCTCTGGGACTTGATATTGATTCTAATGCAATCAATGCTTCCAAAGAAAACGCACAGGTAAATCATATACCTGAAGACCAATTTGAGATTATGATAGGTAATATTTTAGAGGATGAAAGCTTACAAGAGAGTGCTGGATATGAGAAATATGATATTGTAGTTGCGAATATATTAGCAAATGTTTTAGTACCCTTAACACCTATCATTATGAAAAATTTAAAGTCAGGTGGTTATTATATAACCTCAGGAATTATTGATACGAAGGAAGAAGAAGTGGTTGCAGCAGTGAAGAAAAATGGTCTTGAAGTTATAGAAATAACTCACCAGGGTGAATGGGTGTCAGTTACAGCTAAGAAGAAATAGGTAGGGAAGATGTATCATTTTTTTGTTAAAGAAGAACAAATAGAAGAAAAAAATATAAGAATCATTGGACTAGATGTTAATCATATTAAGAATGTGCTTCGTATGAAACCGGGTGAACAGGTCTTAATAAGTAACGGTGTAGACAAGGATTATTTGTGTTGTCTAGAAGAGATTACAAATGATGAGGTGATTGCAAAGATACTCGCAATTGACGAAATGGGAACGGAACTTCAGGCAAAAGTATACTTGTTTCAGGGATTACCTAAATCAGATAAAATGGAATTGATTGTGCAAAAAGCGGTAGAACTAGGTGTGTATGAAATTATACCAGTTGCCATGAAAAATTCCATTGTTAAATTAGATTCGAAAAAGGTTGAAAGCAAGATAAACAGATGGCAGGGGATTGCAGAAAGTGCAGCAAAGCAATCAAAGAGAATTATAATTCCTAAAGTAAAATCGGTTATGACATTAAAAGAAGCTCTTGTATATGCCAAGAATTTTGAGTATAATCTAATACCGTATGAGAATGCCAAGGGTATGTCAAAAACAAAAGAAATCATTGCATCATTAAAGCCGAATATGTCAATTGGTGTATTTATTGGACCAGAAGGCGGCTTTGATGAATTAGAAATAGAACTTGCATTGAGCAACGGGATGCATACAATTACATTAGGAAAAAGAATATTGAGAACGGAAACAGCAGGATTAACAACATTATCTGTTATTATGTTCCAATTGGAAAACGAATGATTGGAGAAAACACGTGGAATGTTATTTAGATAATTCAGCTACGACAAAATGTTTCGAGGAAGTAAAAGATGTGGTAGTAAATGCTTTTATGAAAGATTTTGGAAATCCTTCTTCTATGCACTCAAAAGGCTTAGAGGCTGAAAAATATATCAAACAGGCAAAAGAAACGATAGCTACAAATTTGAAAGTAAGTGCAAAAGAAATATATTTTACATCAGGTGGAACAGAATCGAATAATTTAGCTATTATTGGAATAGCTATGGCTAATAGGAGAGCTGGTAAACACCTTATAACTTCAGTAATTGAACACCCTTCCGTTTTGAATACGATGAAATATTTAGAGGAACAAGGGTTTAGAATTACTTATATTCCTGTAGATAGTAATGGAATTATAAAATTAAATAAACTGGAAGAAGCTATTTGCGAGGAAACAATCCTTGTATCTATTATGTATGTCAATAATGAAATTGGTTCAGTAATGCCAGTGGAAGAGATTTCTCGAATAATAAAAAATAAAAATCCCAATACACTATACCATGTAGATGCAATACAAGCTTTTGGCAAATATAAGATGTTTCCAAAGAAACAAAACATTGATCTGTTGTCAATGAGTGGTCATAAAATAAATGGTCCTAAAGGTGTTGGCATACTATATGTTAATGAAAAGGTTAAAATTAGGCCAACAATTTTTGGCGGTGGTCAACAAAAAGGGATACGTTCAGGCACTGAAAATGTACCTGGTATAGGCGGAATTGGTGTGGCAGTGAAGAAAAGCTATGAGGATTTTAATTCGAAGATAGAGAAACTCTACGAGTTGAAACAATACTTTATAGATGAAATTGATAAGATAGATGGTACCATTGTGAATGGGAAAACAGATAAAGATAGTGCACCTCATATTGTCAGTGTAAGCTTTGAACATGTGAGAAGCGAGGTGTTATTGCATGCCCTAGAGAGTAAAGAAATCTATGTTTCGGCAGGATCGGCGTGTGCATCCAACAAACCAGCGGTAAGTCAGACATTAAAAGCCATTGGTGTCAAAAAGGAACTGTTGGAGTCAACCATTCGATTTAGTTTTTCTGTTGAGACAACAAGAGAAGAGTTAGCATATTGTATCGATGCATTAAAGGAAATTTTGCCTATCTTAAGAATATATAAGAGACATTAAGCTAAACGATTGAAAGGCAAAATAGTACTTCTACTTGTCTGAAATGAAGAGAAGGTTAGATATATAAATGTTCTAATGCTTTGCAAACATAAGCTACATAAACGGAGGATATAGATGTTTAAATCATTTTTAATAAAATACGGAGAAATCGGTATTAAAGGAAAAAACAGATTCTTATTTGAAGATGCATTAGTAAAACAAATTAGACATGCACTTAAGAATGTAGAGGGTGAATTTCAAGTAGGAAAGCAACAAGGTAGAATACATGTTGAGGTACTAAGTGAATACGACTTTGATGAAACAGTAGATGCATTGAAAAAGGTATTTGGTATTGTAGGAATTTGCCCTGTTGTTCATGTAGAAGATGAGGGCTTTGAAACACTTACAGAGGATGTGATTGCGTATATGAGACAAGCATATCCAACACAAGATAAAACATTTAAAGTTAGTGCAAGACGTGCACGAAAAAATTATCCGCTTGATTCAATGCAAATCAATTGCAATTTAGGAGAGAAATTACTACAAGCTTTTCCTAAAATGAAAGTGGATGTACACAAGCCGGAAATTATGCTTAATGTAGAAATTCGAGAAAAAATATATATTTACTCAGAAATTATACCAGGACCGGGTGGAATGCCAGTAGGTACGAATGGTAAAGCTATGCTTTTGCTGTCAGGCGGAATCGATAGTCCTGTAGCAGGCTACATGGTGTCAAAACGAGGCGTAAAGATCGATGCTGTATATTTCCATGCCCCACCCTATACAAGCGAAAGAGCAAAGCAGAAAGTGGTTGATTTGGCAAAGTTGGTAGCGGTATATTCAGGACCAGTACATCTACATGTAATTAACTTTACCGATATTCAACTGTATATTTATGATAAATGTCCACATGATGAATTAACTATTATTATGAGAAGATATATGATGAAAATTGCAGAACACATTGCAAAAGAAACAGGTTCATTAGGACTTATAACAGGAGAGAGCATAGGACAGGTAGCAAGCCAAACATTGCAAAGTCTTGCAGCGACCAATGAAGTCTGTACAATGCCTGTTATTAGACCTTTAATTAGTTTTGACAAACAAGATATTGTTGATATATCACTTAAGATTAATACATATGAAACATCAATTCTTCCTTTTGAAGATTGTTGTACCATATTTGTAGCAAAACATCCAGTGACAAAGCCGAATATAAATATTATTAAACGTTCTGAAAGAAATCTGGAAGAGAAGATAGAGGAATTAATGGAAATTGCGATTAAAACGGACGAAGTTATCATTTGTGATTAAGTCAAAATAATGGAAACCACAAAGGTGTAAAAGAGTTGAAATAATAGCATTTTACAATATAAGAAAAGCAGCTATCAGATTCTTTTATGCTATCTGATGGCTGCTTAAATAGGATGATTCATAATAAAACATGCAATGAAATAATTTAAAGCATGTAGGTGCATTAATTGAAAGCAAAAAAATAGAAAACGCGCATAACGTGTTTTCTATAATGATTCAGTTGATAATAAACCTCATGAATTAGATTAAATAAGGTTTAAGTACTGTTAAGATTAATTCGATTTCGTCTTCAGCATGAATATTTAAATCAATAGGTTTAGATAAATCTAAACTAAAGATACCCATAATTGACTTTGCATCGATTACATATCTTCCTGAAACTAAGTCGAAATCATAATCAAATTTAGTGATTTCGTTAACGAATGATTTTACTTTATCGATAGAATTTAAAGAAATTTGAACTGTTTTCATCTTTAAAACCTCCCTTATATTTTGATATATTTATCTTACATTTATGGAAAATAAAAGTCAAGATGCAATTGAAAGAAAGGCGTAGTTTGACTGAATTTTCATGTTTTGAACAAAAAAGAATTAATAATATGTACAATGAAGATAAAAACAAGCAATATTACACATTAATTTAACAGAAAATTAACAATTATTAGACAAAGCGTACAATTGAACAAAACAATTTTGTATAACATTTTAGAACAGGAGAAAAACTATGAAAAAAGCGGCTTTACACAATCTAGGTTGTAAGGTAAATGCTTATGAAACAGAAGCGATGCAACAACTGCTAGAACAAAGCGGGTATGAGATTGTAAAGTTCACGGATAAGGCGGATGTTTACATAATCAATACCTGTACTGTTACAAATATAGCTGACAGAAAATCAAGACAAATGCTTCATAAAGCTAAGAAAATGAATCCAAGTGCAATTGTTATTGCAACCGGATGTTATGCACAAGCTTCGAAAGAACAGTTAGAATTAGATGAGAGTGTGGATATTGTTGTAGGAAATAATAAGAAAAAAGATATTATTCATATTTTAAATGAATATGAAAACAATATAGAAATAGATAATGTAATCGATATTAATCATACGGATGAGTATGAGGAATTGGAACTTGATAGTTCATTCGAACATACAAGAGCTAATATAAAAGTACAAGATGGATGTAACCAATTTTGTAGTTATTGCATTATACCTTTTGCAAGAGGAAGAGTGAGAAGCAGAAAAAGTAGAAACGTCATTAGCGAAATTGAAAGACTTGCAAATAAAGGGTTCAAGGAAGTGGTGCTGACGGGAATTCACTTAAGTTCGTATGGTGTAGATTTAGAAAATGAAAATTTATTATCTTTAATTGTTGCAGTTAGCAAAGTAGAGGGAATTAAACGTATTCGATTAGGTTCACTTGAGCCAAGAATTATAACAGAAGAATTTGCTCAGACGTTAGCAAGCATTGAGAAGATGTGTCCACATTTTCATTTATCATTACAAAGTGGTTGTGATGCTACCTTGAAGCGGATGAATCGAAAATATAGTGCAACTGAATATTATGAGACATGTAAACTTCTTCGGAAATATTTTGACAATCCAGCTATTACGACAGATGTAATCGTTGGCTTTCCAGGAGAAACAGAAGAAGAATTTGAGATTACAAAAGAATTCGTTGAAAAAATAAATTTTTATGAAATGCATATATTTAAATATTCAAAAAGGCAAGGTACAAAAGCGGCTACCATGGAAAATCAAGTAGATGAGCAAGTTAAGAACGTAAGAAGCACTAAGTTATTAGAAATAACGAGCAAACAATCTGATGAATTTGTAAACACACAGATTGGTAAAGAAATGCAAGTGCTCATCGAAGAAAAAGTAATGATCGAAGGAACACAGTATTATCTTGGTCATAGTAAGGAATATGTAAAAACACTAATTCGCAATAATGAAGAATTAGAAAATAAAATAATCAATTGTGTAGGGAAAAATTTAATTGAGCACAATAAAATCATGGCAGAAATTAAAAACATTAAATAATTTATTGAATTTTGTTGTAAATTATATTAGAATAGATACAAAGACTAATTAAGGGCGTGGTAGTATGCAAAATGTTAATAATACACAATATTTTAAAGTACAGGCTGAACCAGTAGTACAAGTGAAAGAGGTTTTGAATGTGGTATATCAAGCACTTACTGAGAAGGGTTATAATCCGGTCAATCAGATTGTGGGATATATTATGTCAGGAGATCCAACTTATATTACTAGTCATCGTAATGCAAGAAGTTTGATTATGAAAGTAGAACGTGATGAGCTTGTTGAAGAGATTTTAAAAGAGTACATTAAGACAAATAAATGGGAATAGATGATGTGTGAAAGAAATTTTCCACATCAGTCAGTGTGTGCATAAACATATAGCACAAATGGAGGAAAGTATGCGAATAATGGGTTTGGACTTTGGTTCCAAAACAGTTGGTGTCGCAATTAGTGATCCTTTGGGCTATACAGCTCAGGGCATTGAAATTGTGCGTAGACAATCAGAGAATAAGTTAAGACAGACGTTAGCACGTCTGGATGAGTTGATTAAAGAATATGAGGTAAATCAGATTGTATTAGGATTTCCTAAGAATATGAATAATACAATAGGTGAAAGAGCACAGAAATCATTGGATTTCAAAGAAATGCTAGAGAAAAGAACAGGCTTACCAGTTGAAATGTGGGATGAACGTTTGACAACAGTGGAGGCTGATAGAACAATGATAGAAGGTAATATTAGAAGAGAAAATCGCAAATTGTATGTGGATAAGCTAGCAGCAGTTTTTATTTTACAAGGTTATTTGGACCTCTTAGCAAATAAGAAAGAACAAGTGTAAAGAAAACGTTTGCATTTATTGATTAGTGCTGAAAATGCACAAACGGAGGAAGTAATGGAGAAAATTAAATTTAATCTCGATGATGAAATTGTAGAATTTTTTATTGTTGAAGAGACAAAGATAAATGGTGTCAATTATATTTTAGTAACAGATCAAGAAGAGGGTGATGCACAGGCGCTTATTATGAAAGATACGTCTGAAGAAGATAGTGAAGAAGCAGTATACGAAATCGTGGAAGACGATGATGAATTAGGATATGTTTCTAATATTTTTGCGGAAATATTAGATGATATAGATATAGAAAAATAGGTTAATACAGCCAATGGCTGCAAAATAAATAGCATTTTATTCTAGTAACGAGAGGTGAAATTTATGTCAGTAGACAAGGAGCGTTTCAAAACAATACTGAAACAAAATGGTTTGAAAGTTACCAACCAAAGAGTAAGAGTTCTTGAAGCGCTTGCCAACTCGCCTGACAAACATTTAACAGCAGAAGAGATTTATGAATTAATAAAAGTGGACTATCCAGAAATAGGAATAGCTACGGTATATAGAACGATACAACTTTTATTAGAACTTAACTTGATTGATCATATTAATTTAGATGACGGTTTTGTTAGATACGAAATGGGTAATCTGGATGCAAATCCGACAAAACACCATCATCATCATTTAATATGTTTGAAATGTGGCAAAATTTTTTCTTTTGAGGAGGACTTATTAGACGAACTTGAAAAAAAAATTATGGATAATGTTTCATTCGAAGTACTTGATCATGAAGTAAAACTCTATGGTAAATGTAAAAATTGCCGGGCCAAAGAAAAAGAATAATGTGCGGAACAATATACAACTATGGAGGTAATTTTTTGAAAAACATTAACAATTCAAAATTGAAAATCATTCCTTTGGGCGGATTAGAACAAATAGGAATGAACATTACTGCCTTTGAATTTGAAGACAGTATTATTGTGGTGGACTGTGGTTTGTCATTTCCAGAAGATGATATGCTGGGTATTGATTTAGTAATACCGGATGTCACCTATCTTAAGGAAAATTTGGACAAGGTAAAGGGATTTGTTATAACACATGGACACGAAGATCATATTGGTGCATTACCATATGTATTGAGGGATGTTAACATTCCTATTTATGCAACTAAGCTAACGATGGGAATCATAGAAAACAAATTAAAAGAGCATAATCTTATCAAAAGTACAAGAAGAAAAGTAATTAAACATGGTCAATCCATTAATTTAGGTGCATTTCGCATTGAATTTATTAAGACGAATCATAGTATTGCTGATGCTTCTGCTTTTGCAATCTATTCACCAGCAGGAACAGTTGTTCACACAGGCGATTTCAAGGTGGATTATACTCCAGTATTTGGAGACGCGATTGACTTACAAAGATTTGGAGAAATTGGTAAAAAAGGTGTTCTTGCACTTATGTGCGACAGCACGAATGCAGAAAGACCAGGATTTACTATGTCTGAAAAATCGGTTGGTAAAACGTTTGATAATATATTTGCAGATCATAAAAATTCAAGAATTATTGTTGCAACCTTTGCATCAAATGTAGATCGAGTTCAACAGATTATTAATTCAGCGTATAAATATGGACGTAAAGTAGTTGTTGAAGGTAGAAGTATGGTTAGTATTATTGGTATAGCAACAGAACTAGGATATATTAGTATTCCGGAGAACACTTTAATTGATATAGAACAAATGAAAAATTATACAGATGAACAAACCGTACTCATTACCACCGGAAGTCAGGGAGAATCAATGGCGGCTCTTTCGAGAATGGCAGCGCATATTCACAAGAAGGTAACCATTAAACCAGGAGACACTGTAATATTTAGTTCTAAGGCTATTCCGGGTAACGAAAAAGCAGTATCAAAAGTAATTAATGAGTTATCAAGAACTGGAGCAAATGTTATTTTTCAAGATGCTCATGTTTCGGGACATGCATGTCAAGAAGAGATTAAATTGATTTATGCTCTTGTAAGACCGAAATATGCAATTCCTGTGCATGGAGAATATAGACATTTAAAGGCACATGGGGAAGTAGCAAAAAGTATTGGTATTCCCAAAGAAAATGTTTTTATTTTGCAGTCGGGTGATGTGTTGGAATTATGTGAAGATTCGGCGCAGGTAGTCAACAAGGTTCAAACAGGAGCAATATTTGTGGATGGACTCGGAGTGGGCGATGTTGGAAATATTGTATTAAGAGATAGACAACATTTAGCAGAAGATGGTATATTGATTGTAGTATTAACTTTAGAAAAGTATAGCAATCAAGTACTAGCAGGGCCTGATATTGTATCAAGAGGTTTTGTTTATGTAAGAGAATCAGAAACATTGATGGATGAAGCTAGACAGGTAGTAAGTGATGCACTTCAAAATTGTTTAGATAAAAATATATCTGATTGGGGTAAAATTAAGAATATGGTCAAAGATGCGTTGAATGAATTCTTGTGGAAAAAGACGAAGAGAAACCCTATGATTTTACCAATTATTATGGAAGTATAGGTGATACTATGAATAACGTTAAGCAGTGTACGGATCACTTAGTAGAAGCAATCGTTCAGAGCGAAGAGTACAAGGCGTATAACGAGGCAAAAGAAGCTTTGAGTGGGAATATAGAGTTATGCTTAAAATTGAATGAATTTAGAGAACGTAACTTTAAAATGCAAAGTAGTTCGGATGGTGAAGATTTGTTTGATGAACTTGACCTATTTGAGCAAGAGTATGCAGATTTTAGGAAAGATGCCAAAGTGAATGCTTTTTTAGCAGCTGAACTTAGAATGTGTAGAATAACACAAGAAGTAAATGCATCAATAGCAAATGTTATAGATTTGGAATTGATATTTTGACAAGCTATGTAGACAGGCGGTGTGAGGATGAGTGCAAAGAAATTTGCTGGAACTGTAATAAGTGTATCATTAGAAATAATTTTTGCGGCATTAGTCATAATTTTTATTTATAATTTTGGATTAAAAGCATATTCTTTTGGGTTCTCTGTCTTTGCGGAACAATCGATCGCCTCCGAGCCTGGAAGAGATGTCAATGTGACAATTGATGCAAATGCTTCCACGTATGAAATAGGCGAACTATTAGTAGAAAAAGGATTAATAAAGGATGCAAAACTTTTTTATGTACAGATGAAGCTTTCTGCACTTAGTAATGATATTAATTCAGGAAAATACACTCTTAATACGTCAATGACTGCCGAAGATATGATTAATATAATAACAGTAGATGCGGAGGCAGAAGCCGACGACGAGACGGATGAGGAATAGCTTGTGATAGTAGATGAGAGAATGAAAGCGTATATCAATTCGTTGGATTCGGGAAATACGCCGATATTGGATATAATAGAACAAGAAGCAATTGATACTTATGTACCAATTATAAAAAAAGAAACACAAAGCCTCCTTAAGGTGTTATTGGCAATGAAAAATCCCATTAATATTTTGGAAGTCGGGACAGCAGTGGGTTTCTCCGCAATATTAATGGGAGAATATACAAACGACAGTTGTAAAATTACGACGATAGAAAAATATGAAAAGAGAATTCCAATTGCCAAAGACAATTTTAAAAGAGCAAATATGAGCCATAAAATTACATTATTAGAAGGCGATGCATTAGATATCATGAAAGATTTAGACGCTCAATATGATATGATATTTATGGATGCTGCAAAAGGTCAGTATATCCACTTTTTGCCACAAGTAAGAAGATTATTGGGTGATGGAGGAGTACTGATTTCTGATAACGTTATGCAGGATGGAGATATCATTGAGTCACGTTATGCAATAATTAGACGAAATCGTACGATTCATAGCAGAATGAGAGAGTATTTATATGAGCTGACACATGCATCGGATTTAAATACAACAATATTGCCAATAGGTGATGGTGTAACGATTAGCGTTATCAATAAAAAGAAGTAGGAGTGAAGGTAATAGAGATTTCACATCTACCAGTATGTGCATCAGAAGGTCGCACAGATGGAGGAAAATATGAAATACCCAGAGTTATTAATACCGGCTAGCAATTTGGAAGTGCTTAAAATAGCTGTGAATTTTGGAGCAGATGCAGTATATATAGGCGGGGAAGCGTTTGGACTTCGTGCGAAAGCTAAGAATTTTTCAAAAGATGACATGAAAGCTGGAATTAAGTTTGCTCATGAACATAATGTTAAAGTTTATATAACAGCAAATATCATCGCCCACAATTGTGATTTAGATGGAGTGAGAAAATATTTTGAAGAATTAAAAGAAGAGATTAATCCAGATGCGGTGATTATTTCAGATCCGGGAATATTTACAATAGCAAAAGAAGTGCTGGGTGATATGGAAATTCATATTAGTACACAGGCAAATAATACAAACTATATGACCTATCAATTTTGGCATAAACTAGGGGCGAAGCGTGTGGTAAGTGCGCGAGAATTATCTTTGGAAGAAATTAAAGAAATTCGTGAAAATATTCCAGATGATTTAGAAATAGAAAGTTTTGTTCATGGAGCTATGTGTATCTCGTATTCGGGTAGATGTTTGTTAAGTAATTTTTTTACCGGGCGTGATGGAAATCAAGGCGCATGTACACATCCTTGCAGGTGGAAATATTCGGTTGTTGAAGAGAAGAGACCAGGAGAGTATTTTCCGGTTTATGAAAATGATAGAGGAACCTATATATTTAATTCAAAAGATTTATGCATGATAGAACATATCCCGGAAATTTTAAATTCCGGAATTGATAGTCTCAAAATTGAAGGAAGAATGAAAACTGCACTCTATGTTGCGACGGTTGCAAGAACTTATAGAAAAGCAATTGATGATTACATCGAATCTCCCGATAAGTATCAGGCTAATTTACCTTGGTATATTGCAGAAATAGGTAAATGCACATACAGACAATTTACAACGGGATTTTTCTTTGGAAAACCTACAAATGAAACACAAATATACGATAGTAATACTTACATTAAAGAATATACGTATTTGGGTATAGTAGACATTAAAAATGAGGAAGGCTTATATCAGATTGAACAAAGAAATAAGTTTAGCGTTGGAGATAAAATAGAAGTAATGAAGCCTAATTGCAGTAATGTAGAAGTGGTTGTTAAGAGAATTGTGGACGAGGAAGGTGCAGATGTAGAGAGCGCACCGCATCCGAAGCAAAAGCTATTTATAGACATTGGAATTGAATTAGAACAATACGATATTTTAAGAGTAAAAGAAGATTAATTTATAGGTGTGAGAAGTTTGTATTACGGACTTTTCACACCTATGACTTAATCTTCTTTTTTGTGGAAAGGCACAATGTATGGGGGTGAAACATAGAATATAATAAATAGTGCTCGAGGTGCTTCAGTTGAGAACCTTTCCCATGCCATTAAACGCAGATGAAGAAAAACATTATTTGGAAAGAGTGAAGGAAGGGGACATAGAGGCTAGAAATGTTCTTATTGAAAGAAATTTACGGTTAGTTGCGCATATAGCAAAAAAATATAGCTTTATGGAAGAAGACATTGAAGATATGATTTCGATTGGAACCATAGGACTTATAAAAGCAGTGTCGACGTTTGACTGCACAAAAGGTAATAGACTTGCCACATATGCAGCCAGGTGTATTGACAACGAGCTTTTAATGCTTCTTAGAACTAAGAAAAAAACAGCAAAGGATGTTTCACTATATGAACCTATAGGAACCAGCAAAGAAGGAGACGAAATTAATCTCTTGGATGTAGTAGAAGGAAATTCGCCAAGTATCTCGGATGAAGTCAGTTTAAAGCAAGATATAGAAATATTATATAAAATTATAGGTGATTGTTTAAAACCTAGAGAAAAGCTGGTAATTGAATTAAGATATGGTCTACACAACAACAAAGAATACACACAGCATGAAATTGCTAAATATTTAGGTATTTCACGTTCCTACGTATCTCGAATTGAGAAAAATGCGTTAATTCAAATAAAAAAAGCTTTTGAAAAATACAATTATATGCTATGATGCATATATATTCTAAAACCGTTCGGGTTTTATGTCCAGAGGGTGGCCATTCGCCACTATTTTTCCGAAAATACAATTGAATAAGAAGGGAGAGTACGAAATGTTTAGCACTGTTTTTTCGGCGTGCGTTACAGGCATAGATAGCAATCTCGTATGTGTAGAGGCAGATGTTAGTAACGGCATGCCCGTTTTTGAAATGGTAGGTTATTTATCAAGCGAAGTAAAGGAAGCTAAGGAACGAGTGAGGGCGGCAGTTAGAAATACAGGAATTAGTATGCCGCCTAAAAGGATAACAATTAATTTATCACCAGCAGATTTAAGAAAAGCAGGGTCTTTGTTTGACCTACCGATTGCAGCAGCATTATTAGCATCTTTGGGAATTATAGATAAAGAGGGTCTCAAAAATAGTTTGATTGTAGGCGAATTGAGTTTGAATGGAGAGGTAAGACCAGTCAAAGGAATATTACCGATGGCTTTGGCGGCAAGAACTTACCATTGTACTCAATTTATCGTACCCAAAACGAACGCGAAAGAGGCAGCTGTTATTAAAGATATAGATGTGATAGGAATTGAAACATTAGAGGAATTTATTGATGTTATGAATCACAAAGAAAAACATAAAAAAGAAGATATTAATATAGAAGAAATATTTTCAAATAAAGGAAATCATTACGAACTAGATTTTTCGGAAATAAACGGACAAGTACCAGCTAAACGCGCTACAGAGATAGCGTCTGCTGGAATGCACAATATTTTATTTATTGGTCCACCAGGTTCAGGAAAGACTATGTTGGCTAAAAGAATACCGACAATCTTACCGCCTATTTCAATTGAAGAAAGTCTAGAAATAACTAAAATCTGTAGTATTTCAGGTAATCTAAAACCAGATGTTCCACTCATTTCTTATCGTCCGTTTCGAAGCCCACATCATACAATTACAAAGGCAGCACTAATAGGTGGAAGTGCTACTATTAAGCCAGGAGAAGTCAGTCTTTCCCATAGAGGAGTTTTATTTCTTGATGAACTTCCCGAATTCAATAAGGCGGCTTTAGAGAGCATCAGACAACCATTAGAAGATAAAGTGGTCAATATTTCTAGAGCGTCTACAAGCTGTACTTTTCCATCTGATTTTATGCTAGTAGCAGCTATGAACCCATGTAATTGTGGATTTTATCCAGATTTAAACAAATGCCATTGTTCAGAAAATAGTGTACAAAGATATTTAAGTCGGATTAGCGGACCATTACTTGATCGAATTGATTTATGTATAGAACTTCCACAAATTAAATATGAAGAGTTGACAAGAAAAGATAAAAGCGAAACTTCATCAACCATACAAGAACGAGTAATAAAAGCTCATAAGATACAAGCTGACAGGTACAAAGGAACAAATATATTTTTTAATTCTAACCTGACAGGAATTCAAATAAGCGAATACTGCAAACTTTCTACTGATATTCAAACATATATGGAAACAATTTTTAATAAAATGGATTTAAGTGCGCGCGTATATCATAGAATAATAAAAGTTGCAAGAACAATTGCAGATTTAGACGGTTCTCCAGAGATAGAAAAGAGACATATCAGTGAGGCCATTTGTTATAAAACGATAGATAAAAAATATTGGAAAAGGTAAAAATATAGGTAACTATAAAGTAACGAAAAAGTAACGATAAAGGTGATAAGCAGTTATAAAACAAGTGAAATTACATAAGTGGAGGAAATTATGACAGAAGAAGAAAGTTGGTTTTGGTTATGTACCATTAAAGGTATTTATAGAAAGAAAATAAAGCGTTTAATTGAGTGCTATAAATCTCCGTTAAATTTATATGAAATGACGGATGAACAAGTTAAAACAATTAAAATTCTTACGGAACATGAACAAAATTTGTTAATTAAAAGTAAAAGCATCAACCAGATAAAAGAAAATTTTCAAAAATTACAAGAACAAAATATAAGCTTTATTAGTAATGCAGATATGAAATATCCTAAAAAATTAAGGAATATACCAGACGCACCGTGCGGTTTATATATAAAAGGGAATATTCCGAGTGATACACAACCATCTGTAGCTATTATAGGTGCAAGAAATTGCAGTAATTATGGAAAAGAAATTGCGTTAGAATATGCGAGAGAGCTAAGTCTAAATGGCGTACAAATCATCAGCGGATTAGCAAGAGGAATTGATAGTTATGGGCACAAAGGTGTGTTAGAAGTCAATGGAAAAACATTCGGAGTGTTAGGATGCGGGGTAAATGTATATTATCCAAAAGAAAATCATTATTTATATGATAGTATGGCACAGCAAGGCGGAATTATTTCAGAGTATTCAATTAATACACAACCACATTCCTTGTATTTTCCAGAAAGAAATAGAATTATTAGTGGATTAGCAGATATAATAGTAGTAATAGAAGCAAGAGAAAAGAGTGGATCATTGATTACAACGGACTTGGCACTTGAGCAAGGAAAAGATATTTTTGCAGTTCCAGGGCGGATTACAGACCCTTTAAGTAAAGGTTGTAATAGACTGATCAGCCAAGGTGCTGCAATCGCCAATTCACCCCAAGATATTATGGACGAATTGGGGATAAAGTATGAAAAAAACAGAAAGTTAATAAAAAAAATCAATAATTTACTTGAAAGAAAAGAAAATATGGTGTATAGTTGTCTAGATTTACAACCCAAAAGTCTGGATGAGATTTTAGGTGATGTAAAATTAGAATATGCAGAGATTATGGTTGCGTTAGTAGACTTAGAAATAAAAGGATTTATTAAAGAAACATCGAAAAATTATTATATTAAAATAAAGATAGAAAACCATAAGTAAGCTAATGGAGGAGTATTTTATGGCTAAGTATTTGGTTATTGTGGAATCACCAGCAAAAGTAAAAACGATAAAAAAGTTTTTAGGCGCAAATTATCAAGTTGCGGCATCTAATGGACATGTTAGAGACTTGCCTAAGAGTCAGTTAGGTATTGATATAGAAAATAATTATGAACCGAAATATATCACAATACGTGGAAAAGGTGATATATTAGCTAATCTTAGAAAAGAAGCGAAGAAGGCAGATCGAATTTATCTTGCAACTGACCCTGACCGTGAGGGAGAAGCCATATCTTGGCATTTGTCAAAAGCGTTAAAATTAACTGAAGATAAAATATATCGGATTAGTTTTAATGAAATCACACAAATTGCAGTAAAAGCATCAATTAAAGAAGCACGTGAAATAGACATGGACTTAGTGGATGCACAGCAAGCTAGAAGAATGTTAGACAGAATGGTAGGATATGGGATTAGTCCGCTATTATGGGCGAAAGTAAAAAGAGGATTAAGTGCAGGCAGAGTTCAATCAGTTGCATTAAGAATTATTTGTGATCGAGAAGAGGAAATTAATGCATTTATACCAACCGAGTACTGGTCTCTCGATGCAAATTTTAAAATTAAGGGAGAGAAAAAACCACTAGTTGCAAAATTCTATGGAGATAAAAATGGAAAGTTAGCAATTAATTCACAAGAAGAATTGGATAAAATTTTAGCGGAGTTAAAAGGTGCTAAATTTAAAATCACTAATGTAAAAAAAGGCGAAAGAATAAAAAAAGCACCATTACCATTTACAACAAGTACATTGCAACAAGAGGCTTCAAAAAAATTGAATTTCTCTACACAAAAAACAATGCGTTTGGCGCAACAGCTTTATGAAGGTGTTGATGTTAAAGGAAGCGGTACAACTGGTATTATTACATACTTGCGTACAGATTCTACTAGAATTGCGGAAGAAGCTGATATTACAGCTAGGGAATACATTAAAAAAATTTATGGCGATGAGTATGTTGCAAATCACGAGAATGCGTCGCAAAAGGGTAAAAAAATTCAAGATGCGCATGAAGCAATAAGACCCACAGACATTACAAGAACCCCATTCGAAATAAAAGATTCGTTATCAAGAGATCAATTCAGATTGTATCAATTGATTTGGAAAAGATTTACGGCAAGTAGAATGCAAACAGCTAAATATGAAACGGTTGCTATTAAAATAGAAGGTAAAGATTATGTATTTATGGTCGCTACTTCTAAACTAGTGTTTGAAGGTTTTTTATCCGTCTACATTCAAGACGAAGATGAAAAAGATAATAATAATTTATTAATTAATAGTATAGATGAAAAAACAACATTATCACTAAATGAATATGATAGTAAACAGCATTTTACACAACCACCAGCCCACTATACGGAAGCAGCACTCGTAAAAATGTTAGAAGAATTAGGGATTGGTCGACCAAGTACTTATTCACCAACCATCACAACTATCATTGCGAGAAGATATGTTGCAAAGGAAAATAAGAACTTGTATGTTACCGAACTGGGAGAAATTGTTAATTTTATTATGAAGAGAGCATTCCCTAGTATAGTTGACGTTCATTTTACAGCGAATTTAGAAATGTTATTAGATAAAGTTGAAGAAGGAAGTGTAAATTGGAAAACTGTAATAAGTAATTTCTATCCTGATCTAAACGAAGCAGTTCTTATTGCGGAGAAGGAATTAGGAGAATACAAAATTGCAGATGAAGTTACAGAAGTGATTTGTGAAGAATGTGGAAGAAACATGGTAATTAAGTACGGTCCACATGGACGATTTTTAGCATGTCCAGGATTTCCAGATTGTAGAAATACTAAACCATATTTAGAAAAAATTGGTGTTGAGTGTCCAAAATGTAAAAAAGATATTGTGTTGAGAAAGACCAAAAAAGGAAGAAAATATTATGGCTGTGAAGATAATCCGAACTGTGATTTTATGTCATGGCAAAAACCATCTAAAATTAAATGTAAAGAATGTGGTGGAATGATGGTTGAAAAAGGTAATAAATTGGTTTGTTTAGATGAGCAATGTGGATATGTTCAAGAAAAAGAACAAGAAAAAGAACAAGAAAATTCTTGAATAAATTATTTGAATTTGATATAAAAATAACAATATGAAACTTTTGTAATGTGGGATTGCTTTTGTATAATGTGTGTGATAAAATAAAAAATAAACATGAATTGAATAAAAATTAATTACAATTAAATAAAATATAAATTTATTTCATTGCTTATTATTTTAATGCAAAGGAGGTATGAGAACGTATGAGCGTACAATTATTGGACAAGACAAGAAAAATCAATAAATTGCTACACAACAATAGTACATCTAAGGTTGTATTTAATGATATTTGTAGTGTCTTAACTGAAATATTGAAATCTAATATTTTAGTAATCAGTAAAAAAGGAAAAGTTTTGGGGATTAGTATTTGTGATGGCGTAGAGGAAATTAAAGAGTTAATTGAAGATGAGGTTGGTGGATATATTGACCCGCTTTTGAACGAGAGATTATTAGGTATTTTATCTACAAAAGAAAATGTTAATCTAGAAACACTAGGATTTATTTTTGATGAAGTCAAGAAATATGAAGCAATTATTACACCAATTGATATTGCAGGTGAAAGATTAGGTACATTATTCATATATAAAAGTGATGCAGGCTATGAAATAGATGATATTATTTTAAGTGAATATGGAACAACAGTGGTTGGACTTGAGATGATGCGATCCGTGAATGAAGAAAGTGCGGAAGAGTCTAGAAAGATACAGATTGTTAAATCAGCAATTAGTACATTATCTTTTTCGGAATTAGAAGCTATCACTCATATATTTGATGAGCTTGAAGGCAAAGAAGGCATATTAGTTGCAAGTAAAATAGCAGACAGAGTTGGTATAACAAGATCTGTTATTGTGAATGCACTAAGGAAGTTTGAAAGTGCAGGTGTAATTGAATCAAGATCATCAGGAATGAAAGGAACTTATATAAAAGTTCTAAATGATGTTATTTTTGAAGAATTAGATGACATTAGAAAAAGCAAAATACAAAAAGCATAAATTATAATCGGACATGTGCAGAAAGTAAAGCATATGTCTTTTTTATGCATTCATATTTATTATTATACTGGTAAATCAGTTTATAGAAAATTTATTATTGTTAATACGAAATTTATAATTGTGACAAAATCCGATCAAACATAGTACCATGGTACTAAAAAACGACAAATATAGACTTTATAATTAGAAAAATCTTATAAAATTTCTATTTTTGACTTGTAAATTCCGCAGGATATTTTATAATGAAGTAAGATTATGATTACTATGTGCAAATATGTTTAGGAGGAGTGAAATAATATGATAGGTTCAGATGCTTATAATTATATTGATATTTTAGATAAGGCAGCAGATGCAGCATGGACACGAAATGATGTTATAGCGAATAATATAGCAAACGTGGATACGCCTAATTATAAAAGGCAGGATGTAAAATTCGAAGATATATTAGAAAGACAACTACGGGGAGCGAATAATACATCATTAGACAATAAAGTTGCGAGTGTGTCTATGAAAAGGTTGGATGCAGATGTTTACACTGAATCAGCAGGCTATTCCTATAGAGTGGATGGAAACAATGTTGATGTGGATACAGAGAATGTTGAGCTCGCAGCAAATCAGATTAAATACAATATGTTAACAGATAGCATAAATAATGAATTTAAATTATTACAAGCAGTTATGAAATAATAGGGGGAGAAGGAATATGTCGATTTTTAGTTCGTTTGATATTAATGCGTCAGGAATGACAGCGGAGAGAGTTAGATTAGATGTGATTTCGCAAAATATTGCTAATGCAAGTACTACAAGAACGGAAGATGGAACACCGTATAGAAGAAAAGTAGTTAGTTTTTCGGAAAAGAGTAATACCGCATTCGCAAATATTTTATCGAATGCACATAGTAGTTATTCGGGAACAGGAGTAAAAGTTAGTGCTATAACAGAAGATAATACAACAGATTTTGTTAAAACCTATGATCCAGCTCACCCAGATGCAGACGCAGATGGATATGTTTCATATCCAAATGTAAACACAGTTACAGAGATGACAAATATGATAGATGCAAGTAGGGCATATGAAGCAAATGTAACGGCATTTACTACAAGTAAGAGCATAGCATTAAAAGGGCTTGAAATTGGAAAATAGGAGGATTAAACAATGAGTGATATATCAGCATTAAGTAATGTTGGTTCAGAATATATAAAGAATGCAGCACTGAATAGTGCAACGCTAAATACAGATGATAATAGTTTTGGCACATATCTACAGTCGGCAGTAGATATGGTGAATGAAACGAACCAATTGCAATTAGATTATAAAACAGAAGAACTTAACGTTGCATTGGGGTATAGTGATAATACACATGATTTAACTATAGCACAGAGTAAAGCTGCTACAGCGATACAGTATACAATGGCTGTTAGAGATAAGTTTTTGGAAGCTTACAAAGAGATTATGAATATACAAATTTAATATATGGACGAATAAGGATGCTTATAGTCCGAAGGGGAAATGACTTTGTGAGGAATGTTATATATATATTAAGGGCAGGAGATAACTAATGGAAGAAAGACTCAAGAGTATACCAAGTAGGCTAATGGCATTTTGGAATAAGTATACTACGAAACAGAAAGCTACAATAATAAGTGTCGGTGCAATTGTTTTGTTTACTTTGATAATTTTAGGCGTTGTACTCACCAAACCCAAAATGGTTACACTGATTACTTGTGATTCAACCAAAGAGGCATCAGAAGTGAAAGACCTACTTGAAGGTGATGGCATTTCAATGGATATATCGGACAGCGGAAAGGTGATTTCTGTCAATAAGGCAGATTTAGCAGATGCGACACTAGTACTGGGAGCTAATAGTATACCAGCGGATGGTTATGATATTGATACAGCTTTAAGTGGCGGATTTAGTACTACAGAAGCTGACAAAGAGAAGAAATATAAATTATATTTAGAATCAGCATTGTCAGAAACACTTATGACAATGGAAGGCGTTAAAGATGCTTCAGTAAGTTTATCTATACCAGATGATGATGGGACTATAATCTCACAAGAATTAGATACTTATGCAAGCGTAATGTTAACACTTGATGGAACGTTATCGGATGAAGCGCCAACGGTTATGGCCAAATATGTGGCTACCGCAGTAGGAAATAAGACAACAGATAGTGTTGTTATTATAGATTCGAATGGTAATTTGCTATTTTCAGGTGAGGATAATTCAACAACAGTTGGAAATGCAAGCAATCAATTTACCGTGAAAAGTGAAGCAGAAGCATTGTTAAAGAAGGAAGTCAAAGACGTTATGCTTGGAACCAATGTATATGACAATATTGAGGTTGCACCAAATCTTGATATTAGCTTTGATGTGGTAAATCAGACGGAGCATAGCTATACTCCAGCAGATGGACAAGAACAAGGTCTATTAAGTCATAATGAAGTGTATGAAAATGAGACAACTGGTGGTACTTCGGGTGCGCCCGGTACAGACTCTAATGGTAGCACTACTTACGTAATACAAGATGGGACAACTTCGTCAAGTACTACGACAGAGAATTCAAATGATTACACACCAAATGAAAAAATTACGGATACGCAGTTTGCGCCTGGAGCTGTTAACTATACTGCGTCTTCCATTTCAATTGTTGCTACAAAATATGTTATGTATAATGAAGATGATTTAAGGACTCAAGGTGTACTTAACAATATGACATTTGCCCAATACATAGCAGCAAATGATGTAAAGACTATGACAACAGTCGATCCAACTTTTTATACTATGGTATCAAAAGCAACAGGAATAGCAGAACCAAATATTTCAATCGTTGCATATGATGTTCCTTTCTTTCAAGCGTCAGACGGTTCAACAAGAACCTGGTCAGATTATCTCATGATAATCATGATAGTACTAATTCTAGCACTACTTGGATTTGTAATCTTTAAGAGCACAAGACCATTGGATGTACTTGAAACAGAACCAGAGTTATCAGTTGAAGCATTATTGGCATCCACGAGGGAAGCTTCACCACTTGATAATATTGACTTCAATGAGAAATCAGAAGCTAGAAAGCTTATTGAGAAATTTGTTGAGGAAAATCCAGAAGCAGTGGCGCAGCTATTACGTAACTGGCTAAATGAAGATTGGGAGTGATAAAGTATGGCTAAAACAGAAGAATTAAGTGGATTGGAAAAGGCAGCAGTACTATTAATTGCTCTTGGACCTGAAAAATCCTCAACAATATTTAAACATTTAAAGGAAGATGAAATAGAAGAATTAACTTTAGAAATTGCAAATACCAGAAGTATATCTCCAGCTGTAAAAGAAAAAGTAATAGATGAGTTTTACGAAATCTGTCTTGCACAACAGTATATTGCAGAAGGCGGTATCGGATATGCCAAAGAATTACTTGAAAAAGCACTTGGTTCAGAGAAGGCAATTGATGTTATTAGTAAACTTACTGCTTCACTACAGGTTAGACCTTTTGAGTTTGTTAAGAGAGCAGATGCATCGCAATTACTTAACTTTATACAGGATGAGCATCCACAAACGATTGCTTTGATTTTGTCTTATTTATCATCTTCGCAAGCGTCAGCGGTTATTGGATCATTAGCACCAGATAAGCAAGCGGATGTAGCAAAACGTATCGCGCAAATGGATCGAACATCACCAGATGTAATTAAAGAAGTAGAACGCGTATTGGAAAGAAAACTAGCATCCTTAGTAAATCAGGATTATACAATTGTTGGAGGTGTAGACGCAATTGTTGAAATCTTGAATACAGTTGATAGAGGAACTGAAAAGCATATTATGGAAACTCTTGAAATTGATGAACCAGAATTAGCTGATGAAATCAGGAAGAAGATGTTTGTATTTGAGGATATTCTTTCACTGGATGACAGAGCAATTCAAAGAGTACTTAGGGATGTTGATAACAATGATCTTGCGATTGCACTTAAGGGAGCAAATGAAGAAGTTCAGAATGCAATCTTAAACAATCTATCAAAACGTTTGGCAGCAATGATTAAAGAGGATATGGAATTTATGGGACCTGTTCGAATGAAGGATGTTGAAGAGGCACAACAAAAGATTGTTAATATTATAAGAAAACTTGAAGATTCCGCAGAAATTGTTATTTCACGAGGCGGAGGTGACGAGATAGTTGTCTAATTTGTTTAAATATAATATGGTACAATGTGGTGATGATAAGAAGGTTATAGATTATAATGAATTAATAGCCCAAAAACTTAGTAAGCTTCAGAAATTATCAAATACATCACACAAAATGGGAGAAGGCTCAGAAGAAGACGGTTTTAAAGCTGGATTGATGGCAATAGAAGTTGAGGTAACCCCAGAAAAAGAGCCTGAAGAACCAGAAATTACAGCAGAAGAGCTTATACATAATGCTAAGGAAGAAGCAAGCATAATTGTGCAGGAAGCCGAAAAACTTGCAGAGCAGTTAAAACAAGATGCTTATCAAGAAGGAAGCAAACAAGGTTATAACGATGGGTATGAGCAATCTACCATAGATACAGATGCGGAGAAAGCTAAATTAGAAGCGGATAAGAAAAAATTATTACAAGACTATGACAAGCAGTTGAATGAAATGGAACCACTGTTAGTCAACGCAATTACTACGGTAGTACAAAATGTATTTAAAATTAAATTCGAAGACAATCGTAATATAATTTCTCATTTAATTAAAAATGCATTGGGGCGTATGGAGAGTAGTAAAGAGTTTTTAGTGAAAGTATCTAAAGCAGATTATCCACATGTAATGAAGTATAGGGAAGTACTGGAAAAGACAGTGATAAAGGCAGCGAGTATTGAAATAATTGAAGATATGGCGTTAACGAAGAATCAATGTTTAATTGAAACAGATGGGGGAGTATTTGATTGTAGCTTAGATGTACAACTTGATAATTTAACAAAGACATTAAAGATACTATCAAATAACTAAAAGGTGGGCGAGTTTGGTGACATCAATTAATTTGAAAAAATACTATAATTTAACAGACAATACCTTTTATAAAAAATTAGGTCGAGTAGTCAAAATGGTTGGTTTGACGATTGAATCAGTGGGACCTGATGCAAAGCTTAACGATTTATGTAAGATAATTGCAGATGGAGAACAAGAACAATATATACTTGCAGAGGTGGTAGGGTTTAAGGATAAAAGAATACTTCTGATGCCTTATGAAAATATGCAAGGAATTGGTCTTGGTTGTATGGTAGAAAATATAGGACATCCTTTGTCGGTACCGGTAGGAAATGAACTATTAGGGAAAACGTTAGATGGGCTAGGTAGACCAATTGATGCATCAGAAATTCATTCTACTGTTTCATACCCAGTAGAAGCAATGCCCCCAGATCCTATGGGAAGAAAGATTATTAATGAAGTACTTCCACTTGGAGTTAAGGCAGTTGATGGACTAATAACAGTTGGAAAAGGTCAAAGGATAGGAATTTTTGCTGGTAGTGGTGTTGGTAAGAGTACTTTACTTGGAATGTTTGCCAGGAATACAAAAGCTGATATTAATGTAATTGCCTTAATTGGCGAACGTGGAAGAGAAGTCAGAGAGTTTATAGAACGTGATTTAGGTGAAGAAGGCCTAAAACGATCAGTAGTAGTGGTAGCAACATCGGATAAACCTGCATTGATAAGAAACAAAGCAGCTAAGACGGCGACAGCAATAGCAGAGTATTTTAGAGATCAAGGCAAAGATGTACTTCTTATGATGGATTCACTTACACGTTTTTCAATGGCACAAAGAGAAATTGGACTAGCATCAGGTGAGCCACCAGTTACAAGGGGTTATCCGCCAAGTGTATATGCGGAGATGCCAAAATTGCTTGAGAGAGCAGGGAATTCAGATGTCGGTTCTATCACTGGACTATATACAGTATTGGTTGATGGCGATGACTTTAATGAACCGATCACAGATACTGCTAGAAGCATTTTGGACGGACATATTATGTTATCAAGAAAGCTTGGGCATAAGAATCATTATCCGGCGATTGATGTGTTACAAAGTATTTCGCGTTGCATGTCACAAATTGCAGATAAGGACCACAAGGCAGTATCAGGCAAACTAAAGAATGTATTAGCGACCTATAATGAAGCAGAAGATTTAATTAATATTGGGGCATATAAAAATGGATCTAACAAAAATATTGATTATTCAATTAGCAAAATTGATGCTGTCAATGAGTACTTAATGCAAGATATAGATGAGAAATATGATTTTGATGATATCATTCAAAAACTTAATCTTATTTTTGCAGAATAATAGGGGAACAGATGGCTAAATTTGTGTATAAAATGCAAAATATTTTAGAGATAAAATATAAATTAGAGGGTCAGGCAAAAACGAATTATTCAAATGCAAGAGTTAAATTAACGCAAGAACAAGAGAAATTTAGAAAACTAATGGATAAACAAACTTGCTATGAAAATGAAATAAGAGTACTGATGAGTTCCAAGCTTGACATCTTAGAAATTAAATCTTGTAAAACAGCAATAGAGAAGACAAAAAAAGATATAAAACATCAAATTCTTCAGATAACAGTTGCAGAAAGAAATTTGGAGCAGGCAAGAGTCAAACTTTATGAGGTTATGAATGAAAGAAAAATTCATGAAAAACTGAGAGAAAATGCATTTGAAGGATTTGTGAAAGAAATAAATGTGCTAGAAAGCAAAGAAATTGATGAATTAGTAAGCTATACCTATGGTAAGGCGAGATAGATGGGCGGGTGTGAAGCGTGGCAAAAGAAAAAAAAGCTAAAGTGAGCAGAAAAGAAAAGAATGAATTAAAAAAGAGAGCAAAAGCACAAGGGTTAAATGATATAGAGAAAGAAGAAACTACAGGTGGTAAGATAGGCGTAGTAGTAGTAACTTTGTTTATCATTGCAGTATGGCTTGGTATTTTTGCACTTTTAATCAAATGGGATGTCGGAAATTTCGGTTCAACCGTACTGTACCCTGTATTAAAAGATGTTCCTGTAATAAGTGCTATTTTACCAAATACTACAACACAAGATGCTGCTGCTGATGGCGACTATCCTTATGATACATTAGCACAAGCGGTAGAACAAATAAAAAGCTTAGAGTTGCAGCTTCAGACAGCACAAGATCAAATTACTACAAATGATAGTACAGTGGAAGAACGTAATGCAGAGATTGAAAGATTAAAGGCATTTGAAGACCAACAGACAGAATATCAGCAGTTAAAAGCTAAGTTCGATGAAGAAATAGTTTTTAATGACAACGCACCTGATATTTCGGAATACAAAGCTTATTACGAAAGCATATCTCCGGATAATGCAGAATTACTATATAAACAAGTTGTACAACAGATTGCGTACTCAGATGAGGTGAAGGATTATGCAAAAGCATATAGTCAAATGAAACCAGCTCAGGCGGCAGGAATATTTGAAACGATGACGAATAATCTGGATTTGGTAGCAGAAATATTAACAAATATGAGCACGGATGCAAGAGGAAGTATTCTCGGTGCAATGGACCCTGCTATAGCAGCTAAGGTCACAAAAATCATGGCACCTTAGAATAGAGTTATTGTAAGCATTGCTTGTAATAACAACAATACATTAGAAGGGAGGAAAGGAAATGAATGCAACTTCAGTAGATACAATATCGCTAGGTAGTAATCAATCGGTAGAAACATCTTCTAGGCAAGCAAGTATGGTACAAGGTATTTCTAGTTTTAGTACTATTATTAATAGTATAGCAACAACTAGTCAAAGTAGTATTACGAGTACATCAAATCAAAAAGCTACAAGTACTGTGGATTCAAAGCGTTCTGAAAGCACATCAAATTCACATAATACTACAAATGAAGCAATTAAGAATAAAACGGACGAGAGTGATTCGAACGGTGAAGAAAATTCGCAAGTGGATGAACTTGAGACGCAAGAAGTATCTTCTAATATAACAACGGTAGAAGAGAAACTTAATTCTAAAAATTCGTTAGAAGAAGCTTCTGAAAAAATAAAGGATATTCTATTAGATATTCTAGGTGTGTCAGAAGAGGATTTAGAATCGGCTATGCAAACATTAGGGCTTCAATACTTGGATTGTTTGGATAAAAATAATTTAGCACAAATTCTAACTCAAATATCTGGAAATAGTGATATATCGGCACTTATAACAGATGGAAATTTATATCAGCAATTTAGTGATGCAGTAACACTCGTTGATGGTGTGAAGGATGATATACTTTCAGAGCTAGGTATATCAGAAGATGAATTAATGGCAGTGTTAGATCAGTTCAAAACAGAGAGCTTAAATACTAGCTCAGAAGATGTGGTTACAAGGGTCAATAATACAGATACAGCTGACACAGATGAAGCCGTAGCATTAGTAAAGGATAACATATTACAAGATAACACAACGAAAGAACCTGTGGTTATAACGGAAGCTACCAAAGAGAGTGTATTGGAAAATGCAAATGTTAAAAAGGAAGATACTACGCTGAAACAAGATCAAGTTTCAACAGATGTAGTAGAAGAAGTTTCAAGTGAGAGTGACAAATCAAAAACACTAACGTCTAATATGCAAGACAACGCAGAGCAACAAACTGATGATCAAGCAGAACTAACTACAAAACAGTCTGACACGATAGAAGTGGAAGATAAAGTGGTGGATGAATTTCAAGAATACTCATTGGTTCAAGAAAAACAAGAAAATGTAGGGAATAATTTGGAAGAAGTAGTTCCGGTTAGCGAAAAGACAACGGTTGATGTTGAAAATATCTTAAAACAGATTCAAAATCAAATCAAAGTCTCTGTTAATGCGGATACCACTACAATGGAATTTCAATTAAATCCAGAACATTTAGGAAAGCTTACGATACAAATAGCTTCCAAAGAAGGCATTATTACCGCGCAGATTGTAGCACAAAGTCTTACGGTGAAAGAAGTGATAGAAGGTCAAATTATTCAATTAAGAGATACTATGAATAATCAAGGATTAAAAGTACAATCGGTTGAAGTGACAGTTGAAAGTCATGAGTTTGAAAGAAACCTTGAAGATGGAAATAGTAATGCAAATCAAGGACAATTTGAACAACAGCAAAAAAATAGCAGAAGACAGTTTAACTATAATGATTTAGATTCATTAGAGGATATGTCGGTAGATGAAGCATTAATTGCTGAGATGATGATTAATGGTGGTAATTCTATTAATTATTCAGCATAATAAATTTAGGGGGTAGAATCATGCCAATAGTACAAGAAATATCAGATGGTAAGTTTGTGGCCAGTGGTTCAGAAGCATTATCAGATAGTACCACAAAATCTAAAAGTGCATCGTCGCTAGACAAAGATGCCTTTTTACAATTACTTGTAGCACAGATGAAATATCAAGATCCACTAGAACCTACTTCTAATACGGAATATATTGCCCAATTGGCAACATTTTCGCAACTAGAGGCTACTCAGAACTTGGAAAATGCCACTGATGAGAGCCAAGCAGCAGATTTAGTTGGTCAACCAGTTATCATGAAAACGACGTCTTCTTCTACAGGGGATACCTATTATACAGCAGGGTATGTTGATGCCATGATAGTATCGGATGGAAAACCTTTTCTTTTTATTAACAATAACTATTATGCACTATCAGATTTGGATACCGTTCTGGATGATGACTATTATAAGAAATATTTGGACACAACTGTTAAACCAGACACACCAGTAACAACTTAAGAATAGAATTAAAATTTAATAATTGGATTGGAGAATGAATATGAAAATAGATAATAGTCAATTCTCTTCCATTGAGCAGGTTACAGGGAAGTACCTGAACAGAAACATTGTAACAACAGTAAACGAAGCAGAAAACACTTCATTTAGCAACATATTAAAACAGCAACAATTAGATGGAGTTGACGAAGGTTCTGAGTTGAAGTTTTCCAAGCATGCGAGTGAAAGATTGGCAGCAAGGAATATAGATATGACCCAGGAACAGATGCAAAGACTGCAATGTGGAACCAAACAGGCCAATGAGAAGGGAATCAATGAATCATTAGTGATGGTTGACAACTTAGCTTTTATTGTAAATGTAAAAAACAAAACAGTAATTACAGCGATGGATCAAAGTGATTTACCAGAAAGAGTTTATACTAATATTGATGGAGCGGTCATTATATAGCTGGACCTTCATGGAAGCTATGTCTTTGAATGATTGATAAGACAAGCTGCTCTTAAATTCAAACAAATAACAGGAGGTTATTTTCTTATGATGAGATCATTATATTCTGGTGTAGCAGGTCTTAAAACACACCAGACAAAGATGGATGTAATTGGTAATAATATTGCCAATGTTAACACGGTAGGATATAAATCACAATCAGTAACGTTTCAGGATGTTATGTATCAGACAACACAGTCAGCTACTGGTGCTACCGCTACAACAGGTGGTACGAACGCAAAGCAAATAGGTCTTGGCGTAACAACAGGAGCTATTAGTACAAATATTACTACCGCAGGTGCGACGCAGACAACAAACAATCCATTTGATGTCGCTATTACAGGAAATAGTTTCTTTGTAGTAAACGACGGTACACAGAATTATTTTACGAAGGCAGGTAACTTTGCAGTAGATAGTGCAGGTAATCTGGTAATGTCAACAACTGGATACAATGTAATGGGATGGCAGGTTGATGCGAATGGAGATATTTTAAAAGCAACTGTTTCTCCACTTCAAATTATGTCTGCTGCAAATCTTACATGCGATCCAGTGGCAACAACACAAGCAACTTACAGTGGTATTATTGATACAGCTAATTCGAATTTGAATGGAAGTACAGGCTCAGTAGCAGCTCTTAGCTTTTATGACGCACTTGGATATTCTTATGATGCAAGTTTTTCAATACATAATGCTGAAGGGCTACTTGATTCAACAAGTGCTACGTTACCATCTAATACTTTTTATTTGACACTAGATGGTATTTCGGATTCAACTACTAAGGCTGCCGTTATGGGAACATCAGGAGCTACCTTTGGAAATACATTAACATTTACTGACGCCGGAACTCCGATTACTGTTAATAATGCAATTTTAGTTTCCTATAATCAAGCCACTGGTGTACTTGAGGCTATTGACGGAACAGCAGCAACTACAACGAATCTTTCTTTTGGCACAGCACCAGATCAGTTGAAATTTTCAACAATTAATATAGACTTGTCAGGAAGTAAAGTGTCGGGTAATAGTGGAGTAATCACAACCGCTATGAAAAAAGGCGCGTCTGATGGTACCACGGGTACTGGAAGTAGGCTTGGTACTATGACGGGTGTATCGATAGGAACAGATGGTACAATTACGGGTTCTTATAGTACTGGAGTTACAAAGACGCTTGGACAGATAGCTGTTGCAGAATTCACCAATGCTGCTGGTCTTTCGAAAGAAGGAAAAAATGTATACTCTACAACGTTAAATTCAGGAGATTTTGATGGAATTGGCGTCGATATCAAGGCAAATAGTGGTAGTTTGGCAACAGGAGTACTTGAAATGTCAAATGTAGATTTATCTTCAGAATTTACAGAGATGATTACAACACAGAGAGGTTTTCAGGCAAACTCAAGAATTATTACTGTATCAGATACGATGTTAGAGGAATTGATTAATCTAAAACGATAATTAATACTTAGGTAAAAACATCCCCAATGTACTGAATTTGATAGCTTAATAGCCATAAAAAGTACATTTGGGGTAATAATAAATATTTTATTAAAAGGTAAAAGTTTTATAAATTAACCAGAAATCATTGATTATTATAAGAAAGTTAATTATAAACTATATAGGAGATAATTTAACTCAAGGAGGAGTACCATGATTGAAGTCACAAAACTAAATGACAAAACAATTTTGATTAATGCAGATTTAATTGAATCGGTGGAAGAAACTCCAGATACTGTTATTTCTTTTGCTACGGGGAAGAAAATTATTGTAAAAGAAAGTAGACAAGACATAAAAAATTTAGTAATATCATATAAAAAGGAATTTCTTGTAGGATTATAATACATTATTAAGATGGGGTAGGTGACAGTCGTGGATATAGCTTCAATTATTGGTTTAATAGGATGTTTTTTTATAGTTATTTTTGGTATTATATCAGGCAACTTAGGAGTAGCAGCATTGCCCAACTTTTTTGATAGATCATCAATAATTATCACAATTGGTGGAACGATTGCATGTATGTTGGCTTCAAATAGTATGAAAGATTTTTTATCAGGATGGAAAAGTATTAAATTGGTACTCAAGGTTCCAGTGGTAGATGAAGCGGCAACAATTAAAAATATTATTGATCTATCAAATGTAGCACGTAAAGAAGGTTTGCTTTCTTTGGAGGAGGCAGCTAATAATTTAGAAGATGAGTTCCTTAAAAAGGGAATTTTACTTATAGTTGATGGTACAGATCCTGAATTGGTTCGTGCCATATTAGAAACAGAATTAACATGTGTTGAGAGTCGACACAAAAAGACAATAGCATTTTGGGATACCGTTGGAGCAATGGCTCCTGCGTGGGGAATGATTGGTACTTTGATTGGATTAGTAAATATGCTTAAGAATTTGGAAGATGCATCATCAATTGGCCCTAACATGGCGGTAGCACTGTTAACAACTTTGTATGGTTCTTTAGTTGCTAACTGGATAGCGGCTCCCGTTGCAAGTAAGTTAAAGAGCAATGACGAAGTGGAAGTTATGCTTAAAGAAGTAATGATAGAAGGTCTATTATCCATTCAAGCCGGCGAAAATCCTCGTGTTATTGAAGAAAAATTAAAATCCTTCTTATCACCACAACAACGTGCGCTGTTTGCAGGGGACAAGGGTGAAGATGGGGTAACATCAAATGGCGGAGGTGAAGCCAATGGCTAAGAGGAAACAAGAAGATCCACCAAAAGGGTTACCAGCCTGGATGGCTACCTTTAGTGATTTGATGAATTTACTTCTTTGTTTCTTCGTATTGCTTTTTTCTATGTCTACTGTAGATGCAGAGAAGTTTGAGCAGGTAGCAGCATCATTTGCTAGTAGTTTTAGTATTTTATCTGGTGGAGGAAGTTCAATAGGTGAAGGGGTACTTATATCAAGTGGAGTAAGCCAATTAAGTGAGTTAGATCAGTATTTTACATCTATGGGTAAAAATGAACAAGGTGACACAACAACTACCATAGATCAACAAACGGAATACGAAAATAAAGCGTTAACTGAATCGGAACAAATGGCAGAACAGATTGAACAAATGATAGCCAATAGTGGAGTAGAAGAAGATATAGAAATAGATTTCAACTCGCATTATGTTCTTCTTACTTTAAATGGAGCCTTCTTATTTGATTCGGGAAGTGCGCAAATTAAAGAAGAATCGTTACCTCTCATTGACAAAGTAGGGTTAATAATAGGAAAATTTTCCGATAGAATCGTAGAAATTGAAGGACATACAGATAATGTTCCAATATCAAACTCTAAATATAAAAACAATAATGAATTATCAACAGCAAGAGCCCTAGCGGTATTAGAATATTTTATAGATGAAAAGGGAATTGATCCAGTTAAATTAAAATCTTCAGGTCGTGGCGAATATGTGCCAGTTGCAGATAATTCTACAGCAGAGGGCCGAGCACGCAATAGACGTGTCGAGGTGAAAATATATAATTCATATAGTGACTATTAAAGGAGTAGAGTGATGAAGAAAAACATTTTTAGTATTTTGATTTTAGCACTTGTGGTGGTCAACCTAGTATTAACGGCTGTCATGATGTTTAGTGTAGTTCCAGCTTCCAAGAAAACGAATGCACTAGTAACCCAAATTTGTAGTGTTTTAGATTTGGAATTAGAAGCAAATGCAACAGATACAAGTGATGTAACAATTCCGATTGACCAAATTGCTACATACGATATCGAAGACAAGTTTACGGTCAATTTGAAAAAGGGTGTTGATGAACAAGAGCATTATGCCGTATTTTCGGTTACATTATCAATGGATACAAAGAATGACGGTTACAAGACTTATGGTAATACAATAGCAGAAAAAGTAAGTTTGATTAAAAGCGAAATTAATGATGTAGTTTCAACCTTTACCTTGGAGGATGCGCAAAATAATAGAGAAGCGTTACAAGAAGCTTTACGACAACGTTTAGCAGAAATGTTTGATTCGGATTTTATTATAAAAGTTGCATTTAGAGATATTGTGTTTCAATAAAATGCTTATGAAGATGAGCTTTACCTAGGAGGTGAATGATAATGGGAGAAGTATTATCCCAAAGTGAGATTGATAATTTGCTTAATGCTTTGAGTACGGGTGAATTAGACGTTGATGATATCAGCGACTCCTCTGAGAAACAAGTAAGAAATTATGACTTTGCAAGACCATCAAAATTTTCAAAAGAACATTTACGAACTTTGGAAATTATATTTGAACATTATGGCAGATTGTTATCAACCAATCTACCTGGCTATTTAAGAAAGAATATTCAGGTTGAAGTTATGAATTCAGAGGCAGTTACTTATTCCGAATTTACAAATGCATTATCCAATCCAGTTATATTAGGAATTGTTAATTTTGCTCCGTTATCAGGCAATATAATATTAGAGCTTGCATCTAATTTAGGATTTGCAATTGTAGATCGTATGTTAGGTGGGTATGGAAGGCCGCTAGACAGGAATAGAGATTTTTCAGAGATTGAGTTGACGGTAATAGAAAGAATTATGATTATATGTACTAATCTATTAAGAGAACCATGGCAAAATGTAATGAACATGGAACCACGATTGGAGAGAATAGAAACTAATTCACAGTTTGCTCAGGTGATTTCACCAAGTGAAATGATAGCAATTGTCACATTAAATATTAAAATTGGTGATGTGGAGGGTCTTATGAATATTTGTTTGCCATTCATTACGTTGGAAGATGTAATGGACAAGTTAAATACCAAATATTGGTACTCTACAATGCAAAGAGACGATGGGGGATCATATGAAGAAGCAATACAAAGTTTGATTAGCAGAGCTAGTATACCAGTTCGTACGGTTCTTGGAACAAGTACAATTGCGGTTAATGATTTTATTAATTTGCAACTTGGAGATATAATAAAATTAGAAACAAAAGTGGAACAAGAGTTAGATGTGTTTGTGGGGAATATTAAAAAATTTACTGCCCTGCCAGGTTCATCAGGAGATAATTACGCAGTAAGAGTAACATCAATAATAAGAGAGGAGCAGTGAAGTAATGGACGGAATGTTATCACAAGAAGAAATTAATGCATTACTGAATGGTTCAGTTGAAGATACTCAAAGTAAATCTGGTTCAGGCGAACTGCTAACAGAAGCTGAAAAAGATGCTGTAGGGGAGATTGCCAATATTAGTATGGGAACAGCAGCAACTACTTTGTATTCGCTAGTTAATACCAAGGTAACAATTACAACACCAGTAGTAACCTATGCAACATGGGAAGATATAACACAGAATTATGATAGGCCATGCGTTTTTATTCAAATTTCTTACAAGGATGGATTAGAAGGAAAGAATATACTGATTCTAAAAGAAAGAGATGTTAAAGTTATTACAGATCTAATGATGGGAGGGGATGGTACTAATATTGAAGGTGATATTAGTGAACTACATGTTAGTGCTATTTGCGAAGCTATGAACCAGATGATGGGCTCATCAGCTACTTCGCTTTCCGCTATGTTAAACAAAGTGGTTGATATTAGCCCACCAACAGCTACTGTTGTTGATCTAAATGATAATATTAACGAAGAAGAAATAGCATCATTTCTAGCAGGAACATTTGTAAGAGTTTCATTTAAAATGGAAATTGAAGGACTTGTTGACAGTAGTATAATGCAATTATATCCAATTGATTTTGCTAAGGAGTTATATGAAAAGTTTTCTGCAACACACGAAGAAAGTATGCTTTCTTCACAGGAAAGCAAGGCACAGGCAGAACCAGAAGGACCACAACAACAGCAAATGCAACAACAGCAAATGCAACAACAGCCTATGAACATGGATCCGCAGTATATGAATAATATGGGAATGCAAATGCAACAACCAAATATGCAGATGCAACAACCGTATATGCAGATGCAACAACCATACATGCAGATGCAACAACCTAATATGCAAGGACAACCACAAAATGTTCAACCAGCACAGTTCCAGGCGTTTACAAATACAAATTTTGTAAGTGGAAATGAAAATATAGGGCTTATTATGGATGTACCGTTACAAGTAACGGTAGAGTTAGGACGGACAAGTAAATCAATTCAAGAAATACTTGAATTTTCACCAGGTACTATTATAGAATTAAATAAAATAGCAGGTGAGCCAATTGATGTTTTAGTAAATGGTAAGTATGTAGCAAAAGGTGAAGTTGTAGTAATTGAAGAAAGTTTTGGAGTGAGAGTAACAGAAATCATAAAATAATAATAATAATAGGAGTTGACAATATGGGTAAGAATATTTTGGTATGTGATGATGCAGCGTTTATGAGAATGATGATTAAGGATATTTTAACAAAGAATGGTTATACTGTAGCTGGTGAAGCAGAGAACGGTGCGAAAGCAGTGGACAAGTATAATGAGGTAAAGCCAGATTTAGTATTAATGGACATTACAATGCCAGAAATGGATGGAATTCAGGCATTAAAGAAAATCATGGCGAATGATCCAAAAGCATTAGTAATCATGTGTTCCGCAATGGGACAGCAAGCTATGGTTATTGAATCAATTCAATCAGGTGCTAAGGATTTTATTGTTAAGCCATTTCAAGCAGATAGAGTATTAGAGGCAGTTAAAAAAGTAGTAGGATAGGTGCTTAGCATAAATTAGACGAAACAATAGAAAGTTAGCCTTGCGAACTTTCTATTGTTATGAATAATATGATTTTATAGGAATGTTGAATTATGAAATCATAGGAGGCAAAATATGAATATAGCACTTTCACAAAGTTCTAGATTTGAAAGTATATGGCAACTTTTTTCAATCAGTATAGTATTTATCATCGTGTTAGGATTAGCATATTACAGTACAAAATGGATAGCCGCAATTCAAAAGAAGCAGGTATATAACAAGAATATAGAAGTGGTAGAGACGTTTAAAGTAACTACTAATAAATATATTCAAATTGTTAGAACTGGTGAGAAATATTTGGTTATTGCTGTTTCAAAAGATACAATTACAATGCTTACAGAGATTGATAAAGACCAATTGGAAATAGGAAATATTGAAGGACAAAAAGAGAACTTTAGTGATATATTAAATAAAATAAAAGAGTTAAAACATAAGAAGTAGGCAGGTTGGCAAAATGATACTAGGAAGATTAAAAAATATATATGCAATTAAGCTATTAGGTTTATTCCTTGGAATTTTTATAGTAGCAGCATTAACTTCAAATACTGCTTACGCTACATCTTCTACAACCACAACAGCAGAGGATGGTAATACCTCAACAAGTTCAAACTTAGATACACTAAGTCCAAGTAATTCAGTGGGGGGGTTAAACATTTCGTATGATAGTAATGGTGAAGGCGGTCTATCAGCTAATATAAAAATATTGCTTTTTTTTACAGTGATATCACTTGCCCCTTCCATTTTGATAATGATGACATCGTTTACAAGGATTATTATAGTGCTTCATTTTACAAGAGCGGCATTAAATACGCAAACAGCACCTCCAAATCAAGTATTAGCAGGATTAGCATTGTTTCTAACATTGTTTATTATGGGTCCTATTTTCACTCAGATTAATGACACTGCCATTAAACCATTAGATGCTGGTCAAATTACACAGGAGCAAGCACTAGAAATAGGATTAAAACCTTTAAGAGAATTTATGTTTAAGCAGACGAAGACGAAAGATATTAAGCTGTTTCTAGATATTGCACAAATAACGAATGTGGAAGATGAAGAAGATATTCCAATAACAGTTTTGATTCCCAGTTTTATTATTAGTGAATTACGATCAGCTTTTATAATGGGATTTTTAATCTATATTCCATTTATTATAATTGATATGGTTGTTGCATCTACACTCATGTCTATGGGTATGATGATGTTACCGCCGACTACTATTTCTATGCCATTTAAAATATTACTATTTGTTTTAGCAGATGGTTGGAATTTGATTATTGGAAATTTAGTCAAGACATTTTATTAATGTAGAAGGGCGTTAGAAATATGATGACTTCAGAAGTTATTCTTGATATTGCAAAAGACACAATTTATACAATAATTATTTCATCGGCTCCATTACTACTAATATCGTTGATTGTAGGGTTGATTATTAGCATTTTTCAAACCGCTACATCTATTCAAGAACAAACATTAACATTTGTACCAAAAGTAATATGCATTTTTTTAGCTATGATGTTTTTTGGATCTTGGATTTTAAATAATATTGTTGAGTTCATGATTCGATTATGGTCTAATTTTAGTGTATATGTAGGTTGATGATATGGTTAATGTACAATTCACACAAGGAAACTTAGAACAGTTATTACTTATATTTGTTAGAATAAGTGCTTTTATATTTATTGCACCGTTTTATTCTATTACAAATGTGCCAAAAAGAGTAAGAGTAGGATTATCTTTTTTTATAGCACTTGTTATTTATCCAGTATTGCCAAAAGGTTCTATGGCATATTCTACTGAGATAGAATATGCTGTTATTGTAATAAAAGAAGCAATGGCAGGTGTTCTAATTGGATTATCAGCTAACATTTGTTATTCGATTATTTCTTTTGCAGGAAGAATTATTGATATGGATATTGGCTTTGCAATGGTTAGTGTATTAGATCCCGTGAGTAAAGAGCAAACTTCCATTACAGGTACTTTATATAATTATTTATTTATGCTTATATTAGTATGTTCTGATATGCCACACTATTTATTACGAGCAATTGTTGATGCATACCAACTGATTCCGATTGGGAAAGTTACGTTTAATATGAATAGTTTATATCATAGTTTTTTGTTGTATCTGGCAGATTATTTAATTATTGGTTTTCGAATTGTATTACCAATTTTTGCTGTTATTTTAGTAACGAATATTATTCTAGGGGTATTAGCAAAAGTTGCACCACAAATGAATATGTTTGTAGTAGGTATGCAGTTGAAGATTCTAATGGGATTGATCACAATTTTTGTTACAATAGGGATGTTTAACAATGTATCAAATTATATTTTTACAGAAATGAAAAAAATGATAGTATCTATGATACGAGGAATGTATTAATATGATAAAATATAATCTTCAGTATTTTGCAAAAGACGGAAATGGTGGAGAAAAGACAGAGCCAGCTACGTCTAAAAAATTGACAGATGCACGTAAAGAAGGCCAGGTTGCAAAAAGCAAGGAAATTAATAGTGCATTTACTTTATTAGGACTTTTTATTATGCTTAAGTTAAGCATTGGAAGTATGGGGACTAAGTTTATTGAGTCATTTAGTACTTTTTATAATTTAATTCCTACTGTAGTAGGATATAAGACAGAAAATCAAGTCGTTCAGGTGTATGGGCAAATAATGAGTAATGTGTTGCTTTTAATGTTGGAAATTCTTGCACCTATTTTTCTTGTTGGTGTAATCATTTGTATCCTAGCAGATTTAGTTCAGGTTAAATGGAAACCAACATCAAAACCATTCGTACCTAAATTTAGCAAATTTGATCCTAAAAGTGGATTAAAGAAAATTGTATCAGCTAGGTCCGTATTTGAATTAGTTAAGAGCGTTTTTAAAATTTCGCTTATTTGTTATGTAGCTTATACTACATTGAAAAACAAGCAGGAACTTATACTTAGACTTTATGATATACCCCTTAATTTAGCATTATCATATATTGGCGACATTATTATTAATCTTGGAATTAAAATAAGTTCAGTATACATGATTGTTGGCGCAGTTGATTATTTTTACCAGAAACATAAATTTACACAAGACATGAAAATGACCAAACAAGAGGTCAAAGATGAATATAAAAATTCAGAAGGTAATCCTGAAATAAAAGGAAAAATTAAACGAAAAATGCAAGAAGCATCTAGAAGACGAATGATGAAAGCACTTCCGGATGCAGATGTTGTTATAACAAATCCGACACATTTTGCAGTTGCGATAAAGTATGATGCTAATACAGCAAATGCACCAATTGTTATTGCGAAGGGACAAGATTATCTCGCACAGAGGATGAAAGACAGTGCTAAAGAATATCATATAGTGATTGTAGAAAATAAACCACTTGCAAGAATGTTGTATCATAATGTAGATGTTGGTACGGAAGTACCTGCGGAATTATACCAGGCGGTTGCAGAAGTTTTAGCATATGTTTATGGGTTGAAAAATAATTAAAATATAAATATATAATAATAAGTGGAGGAGGTACAAGTATGAAGAAGACAGATTTAGGCGTAGGTATTTATTTATTGTCAGCAATAGTGTTTTTGATTATTCCAATGCCTTCTTTCTTGCTTGATATCATGTTAGCATTTAACATAGCAATAGCGTTGACTATATTATTCAACTCACTTTTCTCAAAAGAAGTTTTGAGTATGTCGTCGTTTCCAACTATTTTGCTATTTACAACTATATTTCGAATTTCATTAAATGTTTCTTCTACTAAATTGATTTTAACAACAGGTGAGCCGGGGAATGTTGTTAAGACATTTGGTGAGTTTGTAGGTGGTGGAGATTTAATTATTGGCGCGGTTGTATTTATTATATTAATAATTATACAGTTCGTCGTTATTAATAAAGGTTCTGAAAGAGTTGCAGAAGTAACAGCTAGGTTTACATTGGATGCGATGCCAGGTAAGCAAATGGCCATAGATGCAGATTTAAATACTGGCGCAATTAGTGATAAGCAGGCAATTCAAAAAAGAGAGAAAATTCAGCAAGAAGCAACATTCTTTGGCTCTATGGATGGTGCTACAAAGTATGTAAAGGGAGATGCCGCTGCTGGCCTGATTATAACAGCAGTTAACATTGTCGGAGGACTGGCAATGGGTGTACTAAGGCAAGGACTTCCATGGACAGAGGCAGTTGATAAATATACAATATTAACGATAGGTGATGGATTAGTTAGCCAGATTCCTTCGTTGTTAATTTCACTTTCAACAGGTATTTTGGTAACGAAAGCTTCAAAAGAAGCTGATTTTGGAGATATTTTAGTAGGACAACTATTCTCAATACCTAAAGTTTTATATATGGTAGGTGCTACTCTGATTTTCTTAGGAGTTGTATCACCATTAAATACGATATTATTTGCTGGTCTTGGTATTATGTTCATCTTAGTTGGAGCTTCTATGTCAAAAAGTATTGCGATTGAAGAAATAGAAGAAGAAGCAGATAAGGGTGAAGAGTCTGCGGATGAAATACGTAGACCTGAAAATGTAGTGACATTGTTACATGTGGATCCGATTGAACTAGAATTTGGTTATGGTATCATTCCATTGGCAGACGTAAATCAAGGTGGAGATTTATTAGATCGTGTTGTAATGATAAGAAGACAAATTGCTTTGGAGCTAGGTACTGTTGTTCCAATTATTCGTTTGAGAGATAATATTCAGCTTAACCCCAATCAATATATTATTAAAATCAAAGGGGTACAAGTGAGTGAAGGTGAAATATTATTTGATCACTATATGGCTATGAACCCTGGTTATGTGGAAGAAGAAATTACAGGTATACCTACATTTGAACCATCTTTCCATCTTCCGGCTATTTGGATTACAGAAAGCCAAAGAGAACGTGCAGAAAGTATGGGATATACAGTTGTTGATCCACCTTCAATTATAGCAACTCATTTAACAGAGATTATTAGAAATCATATTGATGAACTTCTTTCAAGACAAGATGTTCAGAATCTAATTAATAATATTAAAGAAAACAATACAATTTTGATTGATGAGCTAATTCCAAAACAGTTAGGAATAGGAGAAGTTCAAAAAGTATTGCAGAATTTATTAAAAGAAGGAATTTCGATAAGAGATTTACTTACCATATGTGAAACATTGGCAGATTATGCAGCTACTACTAGAGATCCCGATATTTTGACCGAATATTCACGCCAAAGTTTGAAGCGAGCGATATCAGCAAAATATTTTCAAATGGGTGAGGCAACTAGCGTAATCACTTTAGATCCTAAGGTAGAACAAGACATTATGGGAGCTGTTAAACAAACAGAACAAGGTGCATTTTTAACATTAGAACCAGATAAAACAAAAAGTATTATTGCTTCTGTTGAGAAAGAAATTAATAAACTTCAAAATCTTGGAAAGAGTTCAATTATTATAACATCACCTATAGTTAGAATGTATTTTAAGAAGCTAACACAAGATTACTTTAAGGATTTAGTTGTTGTATCATATAATGAAATAGAATCAAATATAGAATTACAATCAGTAGGGATGGTGACTGGATAGTGATTATAAAAAAGTTCCAAGGAACAACTGAAATGGAAGCGGTATTACAGGCAAAAGAAGAACTTGGAAAAGATGCAGTAGTCTTAAATGTGAAAACAATAAAACAAAGAGGTATCTTTAAATTATTTAAACCTACAACAGTTGAAGTGACAGTTGCCTTGGAAGAAGGCATAAAGGAAGATAATATAACGGAGAAAACAATTGATACTAAAAGCAATTTCAGTTCAATTGCAGATGAAAAAATTATTATTAATCCGCCAGTAATTAAAGAAAATATAGAAGAAAATACGGCTGAAGATACATCGATAATTGAAAAGCGGCTTACGGATTTGCAGAACTTATTAGAGAAGCAAATCGAAGTAAAACCAGCTGCACCACTAGAAAATATAACACCAGAAATAAAGAAAAGTGAATCAGAAGTGTTTGCGCAACTGATATATCATACGTTGTTAGATATGGAAGTAGATGAAAAATATATTAATCATTTTATTGGAGAAATTGAGCATAAAAAAAATAAAGATTTGACGATTGACCATATACTTGCTAATATATATCAAAGAATGATTCTTAAATTGGGCCAAGCTAAATTGGTTACGCAGGCGAAGAAGAATCCTAAAGTAGTTTTTTTTATAGGTCCTACTGGTGTTGGGAAGACGACTACATTAGCAAAAATAGCATCTAAGTTTCATGTGGAGGGTGATAAAAAAATTGTAATGCTTACAGCAGACACATATAGAATTGCGGCGGCAGAGCAATTAAGAACGTATGCAAACATTTTAACAGTACCATTTTCTATCATTTATTCGGAGGAGGAATTAGAAAATGCAGTAGAACAGTATAAGAATTATGATTTTATACTAGTTGATACAGCTGGACATTCCTATAAAAATAAAGAACAAACCGAAAGTATTGAAAAATTAGTAAATTGTATAGATGATAGTATAGAAAAAGAAATTTATTTAGTTATAAGTGCTGCAACAAAATATACTGATTTAATGAAAATTGTTGATTCGTATAACAATATTACCGACTATAATCTTATTTTTACCAAATTAGATGAGACAACTAGTTTAGGTAATATTTTGAATATAAAAATGTACTCGGGCAAAGAATTGTCCTATGTTACAGCAGGGCAAAATGTTCCGGATGATATAGAAATATTTGATGCGCAAGGACTAGTTAAACAGTTATTGGGAGGTCAATAATAAATGGATCAAGCGCAACAGCTTCGAAATATTATTAATCTATCAAACCAGAAGGTAAATAAAGTTGCCAGAGTAATAACTATTACAAGTGGAAAAGGTGGAGTTGGAAAAAGTAATTCAGCAGTCAATCTTGCGATTCAACTTAAAAGAATGGGCAAACGTGTTATTATTTTTGATGCAGATTTTGGTTTGGCTAATATTGAAATAATGTTTGGGGCAGTACCCAAATATAATTTAAGTGATTTGATTTATAGAGGAAAAAATATAAAAGAGATTTTAACGTTAGGACCAGAAGGTATCGGATTTATTTCCGGAGGTTCTGGCATCATGGAGAATATCAATTTAAATAAAACCCAAATTGATATTCTTGTTAGAAATTTGGCCGAATTAGATGAGCTAGCGGATTACATTATTATCGATACAGGAGCAGGAATTTCGGATGCAGTTCTAGAATTTGTACTAGTGAGCAAAGAAATTATACTTGTGATAACACCAGAACCTACTTCGGTAACGGATGCATATTCATTATTAAAAGTTCTTAATCATAATCCAAGATTTAATCATAAAGAAACAGAAATTAAAGTAATGTCCAATAAAGCAAATTCTTACCAAGAAGGTATGGATAGCTATAATAAAATAAGCGCAGTGGTAACTAAGTTTCTCAAATTAAATATAACATTACTAGGAGTAATTCCTAATGATGATAATGTTTCGAAGTCGATTATTCGGCAGATGCCGGTTTCTATTTTATATTCATTTTCAAAAGCGTCATATGCTTATGAAAATATTGCTAAATCATTAGAGAATGAAGCTAATACTCATGAAAGCAGAAGAGGGATAGCAAAGATGATTACAGAACTATTAAGAATGAAAGTGCTCGGATAAGGAGGTTTTACATGGCCAATGTAATAGATGTTGGAAATAAAGTTGATTTACGAATTGTTAAACGTGAAAGGACTTCCAATGGAATAGAAAAAAACTATCGTACTTATAAAAGTAAGATATTTGATATAATAGACAGTAATACAATAAAGATTGCTATGCCAATTGAAGGTGGCAATGTTATTTTGCTTCCTTTAGAACAAAAATTTGAAATATTTTTTTATACAACCAAGGGATTATATCAGTCAGAAGGTAAAGTGATTAATCGGATAAAAGAAAATAATATTTTTGTATTAATTTTTGAATTAACAGCTTCCATTAAGAAAAACCAGAGAAGAGAGTATTTTAGATTTGATTGTACAATTGATGTTAAGTATTTTATTATTACAGAATATGAAAGTAGCCTTGTTTTTCAAGAAGAAATTGAAGAGGCAAGGGATAAGAAAATAGAATGGAAAAATGGTTTTATTGTTGATATTAGTGCGGGAGGAATTCGGTTTACATCAGATGAGGAATTTGTAAAAAATTCGTATATAATGACAAAATTCAATTTAATGATAAACCATAGAATGACAGAATATTGTACTATTATAAAAATTATTTCATCGAGTAAAATATTAACTCGAAGTGGACAATATGAAAACCGAGGAAAATATTTTAGTCTAGGGCCAGAAGAGACAGAGCAAATTGTTCGTTATATTTTTGAAGAAGAGCGCAAATCACGAAAAAATAGAAAGAGTTGATGGAATGAGTAAAAATATTTTAGTGGTTGATGATTCTGCACTTATGAGAAGAGTTATTTGTGATATAATAATATCAGATAGCAGATTTGAAGTCACAGATACTGCAAAAAACGGCGCAGAGGCCTTCGAATTGTTATTAGATAAGAAATACGATGTAGTTGTATGCGATATAAATATGCCTAAAATGACAGGTTTAGAATTACTAGAACAACTACAAAAATACAAAATTAAAGCAAAAGTTGTTATGGTTAGCACATTAGCAAAAGAAGGTGCGAAAGAAACAATTCTTGCCTTAGAGTTAGGTGCATTTGATTTTGTTACAAAACCAGAGAATTTTATAGAAACTAAAAGTAATGATTTTAAGCAAAAACTTATGTCTGTTATTGAAGTAGCGGCAGATGCATGCCCAACCATGAAAGCACGAGGTATTGCAAAACCCGTAGTGACTGCTGCAAATATTACAGAGTCATTCATACAAAAGCCTTTTCCAATAACAAGAAAAACTACAATACGCTCTAATTCTTTAACCGCAAACAAAGTTGTAGCTTTAGCTTGCTCTACGGGAGGACCCAAATCATTACAGACTGTTATTCCAGCGTTACCAGCAGATTTAAATGCGGCAATACTTTTAGTACAGCATATGCCAGCAGGATTTACTAATTCATTAGCTCAACGTTTGAACGAGATGAGCAAGATGAAAGTGAAAGAAGCCACAGAAGGGGAACTTGTTTTAAAAGGATGTGTCTACATTGCACCTGGTGGATTTCATATGAAGGTGGTTATGGATGGCAGCAATCATAAAATAAAGTTAACGAGTGAAGATCCAATCGGTGGACTTAGACCATGTGCAAATTTAATGTATGAATCTTTAATTAATAGTGGATTTGATGAAATAGTATGCGTTGTTCTTACAGGAATGGGAGGCGACGGTACAATTGGAATTAAAAAGTTAAGTAACAGTAAACCGGTCTATGTAATAGCACAAAATGAGAAAACATGTGTAGTATATGGAATGCCAAAGACCATTGTTGAAGCAGGATTAGTAGACGAAATAGTGTCACTAAGCGATGTTTCACAGACCATAACTAAGAATGTAGGAGTACGATAATATGGATGTTAGTCAATATTTAGAGATTTTTCTGGATGAAACGAAAGAACATTTACAAAGTTTAAATGAGCAATTACTAGTTATTGAAAAGGAACCAGAAAACGATGCTACAATTAATGAAATATTTAGAGCAGCGCATTCTTTAAAAGGAATGGCAGGTACAATGGGTTATAAGAGAATGCAGAGATTAACACATGATATGGAAAATGTGTTTTCTGAAATTCGTACCGGAAAAATGAAAGTTACAGCGGGTTTGGTTGATGTATTATTTCAGTGTTTAGATGCGCTAGAAGGCTATTTGGAAGCAATACAACAAACAGCAGATGAGGGAACAAATGATAATGAACCAATCATTACGCAGTTAAATGCAATTTTGAATGCGGAAAAAGGTATTGTGGCCCCAGCACAAGTGAAACAAACACAAGAAGTAAGTAATGCGAGTACAGGCGAAAAATTTGCTCCATTATATAAAGAAATCAGTTTTGAACCTCAGGAAAAGCATGCAATTAGTGAAGCGTTTGATAGAAGTTTAAATGTTTATGGAGTTACTGTTTATATACAAGAATCTTGTATTTTAAAGGCGGCAAGAGCATTTTTGGTTTTCAAAGGTATTGAAGATGTTGGTGAAACCATCAAATCAACGCCTAGTGTACAGGATATTGAAGATGAGAAATTTGACTTGCAATTTAGTATGTATATTATTTCGAAAGAATCATATCAAACAGTAGAGGCAGTAATAAAAAATGTATCAGAAATAGAATGTGTCGTTGGTGAGGAAATTACAGTTGAAACTATAGAGAGCATGAATTTGAAACAGGAAAAAGCGGAAGCGGCACAAGAGGCTGAAGCAGATAAACTACTTGAGCAAGAAGCAACAGGTACAGCTGCACAAGTAGTTAAAACACCAGCGCAAGCAACGGCTAAGGCACAAGCTAGCACACCAAATAATACTTCTAAAACAGCTACGAAACCAGTTGTAAATAGAACTGTAAGGGTGGATATTGAAAAATTAGATGTTTTAATGAATCTGGTAAGTGAGCTTATCATCGCTAAAAATGGCTTGGTATCTGTAAGTTCAAGTGAAGTTGGACAAAATTCTCAAGGTTTTCATGAGCAAATCGAATACTTAGAGCGAGTAACAACAAATCTTCATGAATCAGTAATGAAGACGCGAATGGTACCAATTGAAAGTGTTGTGAATAGATTCCCACGTATGATTCGTGATTTAAATAAAAAACTTAGCAAAAAAATGGAATTATACATGACAGGTGAAGATACTGAACTTGATAGAACAGTTATTGATGAGATTGGCGATCCTTTAATGCATTTGCTTAGAAATTCAGCTGATCATGGATTAGAGTCGGGTGAAGTTAGAATTGCAAGAGGTAAACCGGAAGTTGGTTCTATTTTCTTAGATGCTTATCAAGAAGGTAATAATGTTATCATTGAAGTAAGAGATGATGGTAATGGAATTGATGTAAATGTAGTAAGAAATAAAGCGCTTGAGAGAGGTTCCATTACACCAGAACAAGCAGAATCAATGACTGACAAAGATATTATTGATTTATTGTTTTTACCAAGTTTCTCTACAGCAAAAGTGGTTTCAGATGTATCGGGACGAGGTGTTGGTCTTGATGTAGTTAAGAGTAAAATTGAAGCATTAGGTGGAGATGTTGAGGTAAAGAGTAAACTTGGAGAAGGAAGCGTATGGACAATAAGACTTCCATTAACATTAGCTATTATACAGGCACTTATGGTTGAACTTGGTGACGAAAAATATGCAATTTCATTAGGAAGTATCCAGACTATTGAGGATATATCTATTAGTGATATTAAGTATGTTGAAGCAAAAGAAGTAATACATATTCGTGAAACAGTAATACCGTTGATTCGATTAGATCAAGTTTTGGGAATCGTAAAAGATGAAAACGAACCTGAAAATTTAACTGTTGTAATTGTTAAAAAGGGTGAAAAATTAGCAGGCTTAGTTGTTGATAACTTGATGGGACAACAAGAAATTGTTATTAAATCATTAGGAAAATATATTAATATTGATAAAATTATTAGTGGTGCAACAATTCTTGGTGACGGCGAAATAGCATTGATTCTTGATGTTAATACATTAGTATAAGGAGGTGTTTACAGTGGAAGAAAATAAAATGGAATTCGATTCAACTCAATATATTGTAGTAAAGATAGGAAATGAACAGTATGGTATAGATATTCGATATGTTGATAACATTGTTCGTATGCAGAAAATCATTCGTGTACCGAAAGCACAGAGATATTTTAAAGGAGTTATTAATCTTAGAGGTGTTATTGTACCAGTTATGAGTATACGATTAAAGATGCAATTGGAAGATGATAAATTTGATAATAGCAGTCGTATCATTATATTGAAAATGGATCAACAAGGGTTAATTGGCATTATTGTAGATGAAGTAAAAGAAGTTGTGACTTTGGAAAATGTAGACATTGAAAAGACGGCATATGATTCAAAGGATGATAAAATATCTTATATTAATGGTATTGGAAAGCATGATGGAGAGCTGATTTCTTTATTAGAAATTGGCAGTGTTATTAGTGAAAAAGAATTAATATAAGGGCGGTATAAAAATGTCGAAAATTAACTTGGATGAAATAGATTCAATTCATTACGATGTGTTAAAAGAATTAGGTAACATAGGTGCAGGAAATGCTACCACAGCTTTATCACAGTTACTTAATATGAAACTTGATATGAAAGTGCCGAAGGTAGATTTAGTAGCATTTAATGAATTAGCTCCTTCTATCTGTGATGAGGAAGAATTAGTAGTAGGTATTTATTTAATGCTTGAGGGTGATATACAAGGTAGTATGATGTTTATGCTGGAAAAAAATGCAGCTACTTGCCTTGTTAATCAACTAATGGGTAGGCCTGTTCATGAGGTTAGGGAGTTTGATGAGATGGATTTATCAGCGTTACAAGAAATAGGCAACATTATTACAGGGGCTTATTTATCATCTTTATCAACATTAACACGACTAACCATCATAGCTTCAGTTCCATATATGAGCATCGATATGGCTGGTGCAATCTTAAGTGTACCAGCTATTGAGTTTGGCAAAATTGGAGATAAGGCATTACTTATTGAAACACAGTTTGGGGATGAGGTTTTAATTAACGGATACTTTATTTTGATTCCTGAATTAGAGTCATATGATAAAATCCTAGCGTCACTAGGATTATAATACAGGTGGTAATTACATATGAATGAAATGATTAAAGTAGGAATGGCGGATTTGAAAGTGTGCCCATTTCCAAATGCAATTACAACATTGGGCTTAGGCTCTTGTGTAGGAATAGCCGTTTATGATCCAATTAGTAAAGTTGGTGGACTTGCGCATGTTATGCTACCAGATAGTACACAAATAAGAAATAATTCAAACAGAGCTAAGTTTGCTGATACAGGAATTATTGATTTAGTTGAGCTGATTATAAAATCAGGGGCATCAAGAAATAGACTGGTAGCAAAAATAGCAGGCGGAGCACAAATGTTTGCTTTTAGTGGCCAATCAGATATGGTTCGTATTGGTGCTAGAAATGTAGAGGCTTCCAAATTGAAATTAAAAGAATTAGGAATTCGATTATTAGCAGCGGATACTGGATTGAATTATGGACGAACAGTGGAATTCTATACGGAAACAGGAGATTTTCTCATTAAGTCAGTTGGTAAAGAGAAGAAAATAATATAGAAAAATTAGTATAACTATTCACTTGATATTAACGCAAGGTGTTTTGCTAGGTAAAATTCCGAGTTTTATAGCGTTAAAATGCATTATTATTGTATTTATGTGCATCGTGTAGCGGTAACTATAAGTGTAATGAATAGTTACAAATTATTAATATATTAAGTTTACTAAAGAATGTCGAAGATAGAACGTCATCGTGAATGATGATTTTCTATTTTTTGGCATTATATGAAAAAAGGTGGTAAAATGAAAAGATTAAAACTATTGCCAATACTTATTATGTTGATTGCAGGTTTGATAACTTGTGTCATAGCTATTGTTAAAAATTTTGATAATGCATATGCCTTAACAATACTATTTATTGTGTTGTTAAGTTTTTATATTATTGGACTTATCGCGCGTGCAATTATTAAAAAAGTATGCTTCATAGATGAAGTAGCATTATCCGAAGAGGATGAGGAAAGTGCTGAGGATGAAATGACAGACGAAGGTAGTACAAAGGGAGATAATATTTAAGATATAAGAAAGTGACTGGAGGCTTATTGATGGACGAAGCAGGGAAGTTAAAGCTATGGGAGGATTATGCAAAAGATAAATCACCAGGAATTAGAGAGCAAATAATAATTGAATATGCCCCTCTCGTTAAAATTGTAGCCGGCAGGTTAAGTATATATTTAGGTCATTCTGTAGAGTATGATGATTTAGTGGGTTATGGAGTATTTGGTTTGATAGATGCAATTGATAAGTTTGATTGTACAAAAATGGTTAAATTTGAGACTTATGCGAGTTTACGTATTCGGGGAGCCATACTAGATGAAATGAGAAAGATGGATTGGATTCCGCGTACGGTAAGACAAAAGCAAAAAAAAATTGAACTGGCAACTAGAGAAGTAGAATCAAGAACTGGAAAAGAGGCTTCGGAGGAGGAGATAGCAAAAGAAATAGGGATAGATATCGATGAATTAGAAGATTGGCGAAACAAAACGAAAGTTACAAATATAATTTCGTTAGATGAATTCTTAGAAAAGGGTAGCGAAGCTTCTTTTGATAATAGGAGCAAATCGAATTTTGAATTACCCGAAACAAAAATCGAAATGGATGAAGTAAAGAAGATATTGGGAGAAGCACTAGAAACTTTAACCGATAAAGAGAAAAAAGTTGTATTGCTTTATTATTATGAAGAATTAACATTAAAAGAGATTAGTAGAATTTTGGAGGTTTCAGAGTCAAGAATTTCGCAGTTGCATACGAAAGCTATTCAGAAAATGAAAATCAAGTTAGGAAAATATTTTGATATTTTAATAAATATTTAGGAAAAGGCATAGGGGGGATAATATATGAATGGTTATTTTCAATTATTAAGTAAAACAGATGGAACCTATTTAAAGTTGATACCGGCAACTAGTGATGGACAAGATATTTCCATCAATGATATAAATGAGTATTTAAATCTAGTGAGAATGTATGAATACGATATAAAACAACTAAATGCTGCAGTAGCTAATCTTAATGAGATCATGGAATTTAAGCTTAATTCAGAAAATTTAGCGCCAATATCGGAAAATATGATAATTGAGGTAAAGGAGGATAAGATGCAAGTAACTGCAAGATTTTATCCTCCTTCAGACAAGGGAACTTGTATTGATTACAATGATATATTAAGTAATATTTCAGCAAAAGGAATTAAAGTAGGTGTTAATAAGGAAGTGATAGAAGGCTTTCTTAAGGATAAAAAATATTGCCAAGATTATATTATTGCACAAGGTATAAAAATAACGCAAGGGCATGATGCACAGATCAATTATAGTTTTAATACTGATTTAAATGTTAAACCTAAAGTGAATAAAGATGGAACGGTAGATTTTCATCATTTAGATAATATTGGACATATCCATAAAGGACAAGTCCTTGCAACATTAATACCAGAAGATGTGGGGAAACCTGGGATAAATGTATTTGGTGAAATAATAAAACAACCATCTTATACTAAGCTAAAACTTAGATATGGAAAAAATATTACTTGTTCTGAGGACAAATGTGTCTTGACTTCTGAAGTGGATGGACATGCTTCTTTGGTTGATGCAAAAGTGTTTGTTTCAAATGTATTTGAAGTGCAAGATGTTGATACTTCTACGGGAAATATTGATTTTGAAGGAAATGTTTTGGTAAAAGGAAACGTAAGAAGTGGATTTGAAATCGTGACGCGGGGTAATATTGAAGTTCATGGAGTAGTGGAAGGTGCTACGCTAATAGCAGGCGGTCAGATTGTTCTAGAAAGAGGAATTCAGGGCATGACGAAAGGAATGTTAAAAGCAGGTGGTAATATTATAACAAAGTTTATTGAAAATGCTCATGTAGAGGCAGATGGATTTGTGCAAACGGAATCTATATTGCATAGTACAGTGGCGGCAAAAGGCGAAGTAATTGTTCAAGGTAAAAAAGGATTTGTTACAGGTGGAGTAGTAACTTCTCTTACCGGAGTTTCGGCATGTACAATAGGTTCACCGATGGGTACAGACACTAGAATTGAAGTTGGAATTGATCCAGCAATGAAAGAGCACCAACATGCTCTTCTAAAAGAAATAGAAGAAATGCAAAAGAAAATTAGTATGATTGATCCAGTATTAAGTAATTTTATGAAAAAAATCAGTCAAGGGAATAAATTTAATGCAGATCAAATGAGTTATGCAAAAAAGTTATCTGATGAACATAAAGAGATAGATGAAAAAATAAAAGAGGCTCAAGTACAAATTGATAATATAAATTCTGCACTTAACTTAGCACATAATGCTAGAATAAAAGTATCGGGTAAAATATATACAGATGTAAAATTAACAATATCTGATTGTGTGATGTATGTAAGAGAAGAAAGAGATCATTGCCAGTTTGTAAAAGATCAGGGAGAAGTTAAAATTCTAACACTTTAATCTAGTTTTCGAATGAAGGAGGCTTTGGTATGCCAATAAGACCAATCGAACTCAATGGAGTAATATCAAGAGTACAAGATATGGGATCAATCAAACAAAATGAAGATGATAAACCATTAATAGACCAAAGTAAATTTCAGAACCACTTCAATAGGGAAGTTGATCAACATCAAAAAAAAGTTCGCGATGCCGATGATAGTGACAATTACCAAAAGAAATATGATGCGAAAGAAAAAGGAAATGGAACTTTCCATTCAAATCAAGATAAGAAAAAAAAACATAATGTTCAAGAAGAAAAGCATGATAAAAAGCAAGAACTAAATCATGGATTTGACATAAGTATATAACGAGGAGAAAAAAATGACAGCTTTACAGATTACATTAGTAATAATAGGCCTAATTATATTTGGAGGCAGTTTTGCAATATCTGAGCGAATTACAATTTCGAGTGAGCAGCTTAAAGCGGCCATTGATGTAAATGAGGTTAAAAAACTTATTTTACAACAAATTAATAATATGAACGGCGAAATCGAAGAAGCAATGAACGAAGTGGTTGGAAATTCTATGGATGAAGTAAAACGCGCTATGGAGAAATTGTCAAATGAAAAAATAATGGCAATTAATGAATACTCTGATACTGTAATGGATTCTATTAATAAGAATCATAATGAAGTAATGTTTTTATATGGCATGTTAAATGACAAAAATAAAGAAATAAAAGAGACGGCGGAGTTAATTACGAAAGCGAACAAAGGAATAAATAAAAAGATTATAGAAGCACAACAAGTTATTGCACAAATGGATGTACAAATAGTGGAAATGACTAAACTTACTGTAAGCCAGACAGAATCGATGAATAAACTTGTTAAAAGTGCAACTACTATTGAAATATTAGAAAATCAGATTCATAACATAGAACAGATGGCAATGCAATTTTCAAATGATATTAAATCTGAAAAATCTAATGTTCATCAATATAAGGTAGACCTTTCAGAAGATGTGACAATAAGTGAAGTTTTGAAAACAAAAGAATGGAATGATGAATCTGAAGATTTTACAGAATCAGAAAATAGTAATATGGAAAGCTTAATTAAGGAAGAAGAGTGTGAACAAGATAGGGATTTGGAAGAAATATTAGTAAATTTTGATTATGAAAAACAAGCGGATTATAACATAAATGAAACAGAAGTATTTAATAATAATAATAAAATATTAGAATTAAGCAAAAATGGCTTGTCTGCATTAGAAATTGCAAAAAATTTAGGCTTAGGAGTCGGAGAAGTGCAGTTAGTAATTGATTTATTTGAAGGGAGAAAACGATGAAACTTAAATACTATTTAAGAGCTCTCGGTATAGGGATCGTTGTAACCACATTAATACTAACTATTTCAAGTACAAGTAAAAGTGAAAAACTAACTGATTTACAGATTATTCAAAAGGCACAAGAACTTGGAATGGTGTCTACAGATGATTATAATTTAGTGAACGAAGAATTGGATAATGCTAAGACAAGTATAGATGATTTGCAAAATCAATTGGACAGTGTAGATAATGCTACCCAACAAGATGATCAGGATAACAGTACTGACATATCAGCAACAGATCAAAATCAAGTTCCAGAAACAGATCAAAATCAAGTTGCAGAAACAGATGCTACTACCAAGAATGAAGAAGCAAGTTCTGACGATGCAACAACCGAAGAGATTAATACTGATGACTCTGTTGATAAAAACACAATGCTTCAGTTTGAAATAACAGCTGGAATGGGTACGGGAGATGTAGCAGAATTATTAGAACAAAAAGGAATTATAGATAGTGCTTCTGATTTTAGCAGTTATATTGTGAATTCGGGCAATACAAATAATATGCAAATTGGTCAATATGAGGTTACAAATGGTGACAGTTATGACACCATATTAAGTAAGATAATTGGTAGATAGATAAAATACTTGCTTATAACAAGTACTTATGTTATAATTTTAGACGGTAAAAAAACACGTGTGCGGATTTTTAAGTTGGTGCCGAGAGGTTACTTAAAGACATGAAGTATACGGAAGAAAGCAACCATGGAGGTAGTAAAATGAGCGTTATATCAATGAAACAATTATTAGAAGCAGGTGTTCACTTTGGACATCAGACAAGAAGATGGAATCCTAAGATGGCAGAGTACATCTATACAGAAAGAAACGGAATTTACATCATTGATTTACAAAAATCAGTTGGTAAAGTAGATGAAGCTTACAGAGCTATTTCAAATGTAGTAGCAGATGGAGGAACAATTCTTTTTGTTGGAACAAAAAAACAAGCACAGGATGCTATCAAAGCTGAAGCAGAACGTTGTGGTATGTATTTTGTTAATGAAAGATGGTTAGGCGGAATGCTTACTAACTTTAAGACAATTCAGAGTAGAATTGCTAGATTAAGAACGATTTCAACTATGCAGGAAGATGGAACATTTGAAGTACTTCCTAAAAAAGAAGTTATTAATTTAAAGAAAGAATTAGATAAACTAGAAAAAAATCTTGGCGGAATTAAGAATATGAAAAAAGTTCCAGATGCAATTTTCGTAGTAGATCCTAAAAAGGAAAGAATTTGTATCCAAGAAGCACATACATTAGGAATTCCTTTGATTGGTATTGCTGATACAAATTGTGATCCAGAAGAATTAGATTACGTTATACCTGGTAATGATGATGCTATCAGAGCGGTAAAACTTATCGTTTCTAGAATGGCAGATGCTGTTATCGAAGCTAACCAAGGTAATGAGGTTTCAGAAGAAGTTGTAGCAGAGGTAGAAGCAGCAGTTGAAGCTTAAGTTTAACAATTAAGTTGCGGGCGTAGCCTTCATTAATTGTATTTAAGTAGGAGTGCTTCAATCTGTATAGATCAGGTTGAAGCACTTTTTATTTAATAGGGAAGTTCTATAAACTTTCCTATTAAATAAAAAGTACTTCGTGCCAAAAGGTAAGCATCATGGAATAAGAAGTAGGTTGCGAAGTAACCCATGCAGTAGATACTTTTTTCTAATAAAATATTGAATATTATAAATAAATCGGAGGTAATGATAGAATGGCAATAACAGCAGCAATGGTAAAAGAATTAAGACAATTAACAGGCGCTGGAATGATGGATTGTAAGAAAGCACTTAATGAAACAGATGGTGTTATGGAAGCGGCAATTGAATTTTTAAGAAAAAATGGACAAGCAAAAGCTGAGAAAAAAGCTGGACGAGTTGCAGCAGAAGGACTTGTAAACGCAGTTATACAAGCTGATAAAGTCGCAGTAATTGTTGAGGTTAACAGCGAAACAGATTTTGTTGCTAAAAATGTTGAGTTTCAGACATTTGTGGCTGATGTTGCAGAGCAAGCAATTGCTACTACTACAACAGACATTGATACTTTTTTAAGTGAAGCTTGGTTAGCAGATTCATCAAAAACGGTAAAAGAAGTACTAACAGAGAAAATTGCGGTTATCGGTGAAAATTTAAGTATAAGAAGATTTGAAAAAATCACAGCTGAAAATGGTTGTGTAGTATCTTATATTCATGGTGGTGGAAGAATTGGCGTTGTGATTGAAGCAGAAACAGATGTTGTTAACGCTGAAATAAAAGAAGCATTAACAAATATTGCTATGCAGGTTGCAGCACTTTCACCAAAATATGTTTCTAATGCAGAAGTTTCAGCTGAATATATGGAACATGAAAAAGAAATTCTAAAAGCGCAAGCTAAAAATGAAAATCCAGATAAAAATGATGATATTATTGAAAAAATGATTATCGGACGTTTGAATAAAGAGTTAAAAGAAGTTTGTTTATTAGATCAAACATATGTAAAAGATGGTGATTTAACAGTAGCTAAGTACATTGCTCAAGTTGCAAAAGAAGCAGGTGCTACAGTAAAGATTAAACGTTTTGTACGTTTTGAAACAGGCGAAGGTATTGATAAGAAAGAAGAAAACTTTGCTGAAGAAGTAGCAAGACAGATTGGTCAGTAATTTAGATAAAAAAGGCGACTTTGCGAGGATTTTCGTGAAGCCGCTTTTACTTAAGATTGTGGGAACAACTTTTAATTAATAGGGAGGCTCTACGAACTTCCCTATTAATTAAAAGGTACTACGTGCCAAAATGCGCACCTCGTGGATAGGAAGTTTATTGCTACGCAATCCACTCGGGCGCGAGAGTGTCTGCAAGCAGACACTTTGTTCTTATAGTTTAAATTAATATAAATTTATAAAAAATATTTGTCGATTTAATAAAAATTTTATCCCCTTTTTACGAAATGTGGTACAATAGATATAGATTTGTAGCATAGTATGTCTGGGGGAATTTACATGAGTGAAGATACAATGCCAATGGAAGACAAAAACAGGCATAGGAAAGCAAGAATTAACAAAATAAAGAGATTAATAGTAGGAAGTGTAATAGTGGCAATTTTATTTCCTACCATATTAAGTTTGTGTTTAATGTTTAAAGTCAATACATTACAAAGACAGGTTGATGAATTAAATAAAAGACTAGGCGAAAAAAGCGAATCGAGTGAAGTAGACACGAATTTAGATTTAGCGGATGGAGTGTATGCAACTGAGCTGTCCAATACAAATGCAATACAGTCGTACGCAGATGATGTCATAGCAGCGACTAGTGAAGATATAAGCGAACCCAAGCATACAGTTGCGTATTTGACTTTTGATGATGGACCAAGTGATAATACGAGTGAAATACTTGATATACTGAAAGAATATAATGTAAAAGCCACTTTTTTTGTTGTCGGAAATGAAACGGATGAAGCAAAAGCACTGTATAAGAGAATCGTTGAGGAAGGACATACATTAGGAATGCACTCTTACGCACATCAATATAGTGAAATATATGCTTCCGTTGAGTCCTTTGCAAATGATGAGAAAAAACTTAGAGATTTGTTATTTGAAGCAACAGGTGTGGTTTCTACTTTGTATCGATTTCCAGGAGGAAGTAATAACTTAGTCAGTAATATTGACATGACAGAATTTATAAAGTATTTAAATCATGAGGGAATTACTTATTTTGATTGGAATGTTGTTAGTGGGGATGCAACTAGTCAAGATATTGATGTAGATACATTGGTTAGTAATGTGCTTAACAATGTAGGGTTATATGAAACATCAGTGATATTAATGCATGACACATCAAGTAAAACAACTTCTGTAGAAGCCTTAAGAAATATTATTGAGAATCTTCAGTCATTAGAAATCGAAATGAGACCCTTAGATGAAAGTGTACCGCATGTCCAGAATATTAAAGCAGAAACAGTAAATAATTAAAATGGAGGATTATAGGATGAGTTTTTTTAAAGAGTTTAAAGAAGATTTATCACAAGCAGTAAATGAATTATTACCAGAGGAAGAATTATTAGATTCAAAACAAGAATTAGAGGAAGATGATAATTTGTTGGAGGGTTCAGATGAAAGTATAGATTTGGATGATTTTGATAATTTGTTGAAGGCTGTTGGAAGTACGGTAGAAGAAAAAGAGTTAGAAGAAGTTGAGACTATTGTCGATACGCAAGAAGAGATAGAAGAGATAGAAGAAATAGAAACTTCCGTAGAATCAAAATTGCAGTCAATTGAAGAAACTATAGTAGAATCAACGAAAGTGGTTGCTACCGATGAAGCAGCTGTTATTACTAAGGGAACTACGATTAAAGGTGATATTGATTCGACAGGATCTCTTGAAATTGTAGGTTCAGTTACGGGAAATGTAACTTGTAGTGGCAAACTCACAATTACGGGAACTGTAGCAGGTAATTCAAAGGCTAATGAGATTTTTGCGGATTCTGCAAAAATTGAAGGTGAAGTAGTAAGTGAAGGAACTGTTAAGATTGGGGTTGGATCTGTAATTATTGGAAATCTAACAGCTACTTCAGCTGTTATTGCAGGAGCTATTAATGGAAATATAGATGTGAAGGGTCCGGTAATCGTGGATTCATCAGCAGTTATTATGGGTGATATTAAATCACGTTCAGTACAGATAAATAATGGCGCTGTAATTGAAGGTTTTTGTTCACAGTGTTATTCAGATATTAATGTTAAGGCATTCTTTGAAGAAAAAAAATAAAATAATATTTTGAGGTGCGTAATGAAAAGAGTTTTATTAAAGCTAAGTGGTGAAGCTTTGGCAGGAAATAAAAAATCTGGTTTCGATGAAGCAACGGTAATGAATGTTGCAAAACAAGTCAAAGAACTTGTAGATACAGGAATACAAGTGGGTTTAGTAATTGGCGGAGGAAACTTCTGGAGAGGAAGAACCAGTGAGAATATTGACAGAACGAAAGCAGATCAGATAGGAATGCTTGCTACTGTAATGAACTGTATCTATGTATCTGAAATATTTAGAACTACAGGAATGAAGACGCAAGTATTAACACCATTTGAGTGTGGCTCTTTTACTAAAGTATATTCAAAAGATAGAGCAATGAAATATTTTGATAAAAATATGGTAGTATTTTTTGCTGGTGGAATTGGTCATCCATATTTTTCAACAGATACAGCTACTGTATTAAGAGCAATTGAAATCGAGGCAGAAGTGATTTTGCTTGCTAAGATAGTAGATGGTGTATATGATTGTGATCCAAAAACAAATCCGAATGCAGTCAGATATGATGAGATTTCAATAGATGAAGTGATAAATAAAAAATTAGCAGTAGTTGATATGACAGCTTCCATTATGTGTATGGAGAATAAAATGCCTATGCTTGTATTTGCACTTGGAGAAGAAAGCAGTATTTTAAATACTGTAAAAGGAAAATTTAACGGAACAAAGATTACCGTATAAAAGGAGGACTTAACATGGACAAAAGGTTAGAACAATATAGCACTAAGATGGATAAATCGTTTGATAATTTACTAAGCGAATATACATCAATTAGAGCAGGACGTGCTAATCCACATATTTTAGATAGATTAAGAATCAATTATTATGGAACACCTACATCTATTCAGCAGGTGGCAAATGTCAATGTCCCAGAAGCGAGAATGATTCAAATTCAGCCATGGGAAGGAAGTATGCTTAAAGAAATTGAAAAAGCTATAATGGTATCCGATTTAGGACTAAACCCTACTAATGATGGTAAAATGATTCGATTAGTATTTCCAGAATTGACGGAAGATAGAAGAAAAGAATTAGTAAAAGATGTAAAGAAAAAAGGTGAAGCTGCGAAAGTTGCAATACGAAATATAAGACGTGATGCAAACGATGCTTTTAAAAAGTTAAGCAAAGCAAATGATATTTCAGAAGATGAAGTGAAACAATTAGAAGATGAAGCCCAGAAATTAACAGATAAGTATATTGCAGATATTGATAAAGCGATAGATTCAAAATCAAAAGAAATACTTACTGTGTAGTTTATGCAAATAACTTATTTGGAAGGTCTATTGTCGGTTACACTGACCGGAATAATGACCTTTCTTTTTTTATTTAATAGGAAAGTGATTTATATTGAAAGGGGATTTATATGAATATTCCACAACATGTTGCTATTATATTAGATGGCAATGGCAGATGGGCAGCAAAAAAAGGTATGCCCAGAAATTATGGGCACACACAGGGTGCAAAAACAGTTGAAAAGATCTGTGAAGATGCATATAAGATGGGAGTGAAATATCTAACGGTATATGCTTTTTCAACAGAAAATTGGAATAGACCTAAAAGTGAAGTAGATGCATTAATGAAGTTGCTTAGAAATTATATGAAAACATGTACAAAAACAGCTACTAAAAATAATATGCGAGTTAGAGTAATAGGTGATAAATCAGGGTTGGATGAAGACTTACAAAAAGGTATTAAGAGTCTAGAGGAATCATCTGGGAATAATGATGGATTGAATTTTCAAGTTGCAATTAATTATGGTGCAAGAGATGAAATAGTAAGAGCTATGAAATTATTGATGGCGGATAAAGATGAAAATAAATTAACAATTGATGATATAGATGAAGAAATGTTTGGAAAATATTTAGATACAAAGGATATTCCTGACCCAGACTTACTAATAAGAACAAGTGGTGAATTAAGATTATCTAATTTTTTGTTATGGCAGCTTGCTTATTCCGAATTTTATATTTCAGATGTATTATGGCCAGATTTTACAAAAGACGAATTGGTCAAGGCAATTGAACAATATAATAATAGAGATAGACGTTATGGTGGCGTGAAGGGAGAATAGTTTTATGTTTAAGACTAGATTGCTAAGTGGCATTGTATTGGTGCTAATTGCGTTAATAACAATAATTAGTGGCGGTGATTTCTTACTTATCACAGTTTTAATAATCTCACTGATAGGATTATCAGAATTATATAAGGTAGTAAATATCGAAAACAAATTATTGGGTATAACGGGTTATGCTGCGGCTATTTGTTATTACATTCTACTAAGGTTTGAGTTTAAAGAATACATGATGTACTATATTATGTCTTTTTTGATCTTGCTAATGGTAGAATACGTATTTACTTTTCCAGAATTTACTGCTGAGAAGGTAATGGCAGCATTTTTTGGAGTATTTTATGTTGCAATTATGTTATCTTATATCTATCAGACTAGATTATTAGAAAACGGAGCATATATAGTGTGGCTGATATTTGTATGCTCTTGGGGATGTGATACTTGTGCATATTGTGTTGGAATGCTAATTGGCAAACACAAATTAGCACCTAAACTGAGTCCTAAGAAATCAATTGAAGGTGGAATTGGTGGCGTTTTAGGAGCGGCATTTATTGGTGTTATATATTCACTTGTAATTGGGAGATACTTAATCAATAAGCAAAGTCCACTTATTGAATATGCTATTATTAGTGCAATTGGTGCCATCCTTTCTCAAATAGGTGATTTAGCGGCGTCAGCAATTAAGAGGAATCATGAAATCAAAGATTATGGAACATTAATACCAGGTCATGGTGGAATACTAGATCGATTTGACAGCGTAATATTTACAGCACCAGTTATTTATTTTTTAGCAACTGCTATCTTATAGATTAACTAAAGTAAAAGTGTGAAAACTTCACAACTACCAGAAGGTGCATTGAAAAAATGCATGAATGGAGGATATCGATGAGACAAATTGCAATATTAGGTTCAACGGGTTCTATAGGAACGCAAACATTAGACGTCATAAGAGAAAATAGAGATTTAGAAGTAGTTGGGCTTGCAGCAGCTTCCAATATTACTCTTTTGGAAAAACAAATTAGAGAATTTAAGCCTAGTTGTGTATCAGTATGGGAAGAAAAGAAAGCAAAAGAACTAGCTCAGTTAGTGAGAGATACCTCTACAAAAATAGTTTCAGGGATAGATGGATTAATTGAAATTGCTACAATGCAAGAAGCCAACATTGTTGTTACTGCAATTGTGGGAATGATTGGTATTCGTCCTACCATTGCAGCGATTCATGCAGGCAAGGATATTGCATTGGCAAATAAAGAAACACTTGTAACAGCGGGACATATTATTATGCCATTAGCAAAAGAAATAGGTGTTAAAATATTACCAGTGGATAGTGAACATAGTGCCATTTTTCAATCGCTTCAGGGTGAAAATACGAAGCAAATTGGTAAAATACTCTTAACAGCATCAGGTGGGCCGTTTCGAGGGAAAAAATTGCAAGATTTAGCTAAGGTAAAATTGGAAGATGCATTGAAACATCCAAACTGGGCAATGGGTAGAAAAATTACGATAGATTCCTCTACGTTAGTGAATAAAGGGTTAGAGGTAATTGAGGCTAAGTGGCTTTTTGACGTAACGATGGATATGATTCAGGTAGTAGTTCAACCACAAAGTATCATACACTCAATGGTAGAGTATGTGGACGGCGGTATTATTGCACAGCTAGGTGTTCCGGATATGAAGCTTCCTATTCAGTACGCATTGTTATATCCAGAGAGAAGAACTATGACAGGAGAAAGAGTAGATTTTGCAAAATTAGGTAGTATTACTTTTGAAGATCCGGATATTGAAACTTTTAAAGGACTTAAGCTAGCATATCAAGCAGGAAATTTGGGCGGGTCTATGCCAACGGTATTTAACGCTGCAAATGAAAAAGCAGTTAGTAAGTTCTTAGATAGAGAGATTGAATATTTAGATATTGTAAATACGATAGAGCAATGCATGAGTGAACATAAATTAATAGATAATCCAACCGTAGATCAGATATTAGATATTGAAAAATCAGTGTATGAGCTGATTGAAAGCAGGTGTTAATTTGAAAATAATTTTGGCATTAATAATTTTTAGTCTTATTGTTATTATTCATGAAATGGGACATTTTCTTTTAGCGAAAAAGAATGGTATCTATGTAACTGAATTTTCACTTGGAATGGGTCCAAGAATAGTAAGTTTTACAAAAGGTGAAACGAGATATTCAATCAAAATATTACCATTTGGTGGATCTTGTATGATGCTTGGTGAAGACGGAGCAAGTGAAGATGATCGTTCTTTTGGACAAAAGTCAGTGTGGGCAAGAATATCGGTAGTTGCAGCAGGCCCTATATTTAATTTTATATTAGCTTTCGTACTTTCTTTATTTATAATAGGGAGTATAGGTTATGATTCGCCTACCATTTATCAGGTAAAAGATGGATATCCAGCTCAGGAAGCAGGGATACAAGCAGGAGATAAAATCATAAAGATCAATAATGAGCGAATTCATTTATACAGAGAAATAACGGTCTATGGACAGTTTAATCAAGGAAAAACAGCAACGATTGTATATGAAAGAGCTGGGCAACAATATAGTGTAACTCTGGAGCCCGAATTAAATGCAGAGACAGGAACTTATCTTTACGGTCTTTTAGGAGGATCAAGAGTGAAGGGAAATGCAATTACAACGATTAAGTATAGTGCATATGAAGTAAAGTATTGGATTGTTACAACAGTGAAGAGTTTAGGTATGATTTTTAAGGGAAAAGTAACGGCAGATGATGTCCAAGGGCCAGTAGGACTTGTAAATACAATTGGTCAAACTTACGAAGAAAGCAAAAGTGATGGAGCTTTTTATGTATGGATTAATATGCTAAATTTATCCATTCTTTTAACTGCAAATTTGGGTGTAATGAATTTACTTCCACTACCTGCATTAGATGGCGGAAGATTGGTATTTTTATTTATTGAAGCAATTAGAGGAAAAGCGATTGATCAAGAAAAAGAAGGTATGGTTCATTTTGTTGGATTAATGCTACTTATGGCACTCATGGTATTTGTAATGTTTAACGATATAAAACATTTATTTTAATGATAAAAAGTTCGCTATGCGGACTTTTTATCATTAAATATAGTGTGACACCTATGTTAATGCTCATTAACGTTGCTATGGACCGTAAGGCTTCATAGCAACGTTAGATGACTGTATCAGAGAACCAAGTAGTTTGTGAAAGGAAGATAAAATGTTTAGAGATGATACGAAGGTAATTCGAATTGGAAACAAATTGATTGGAGGGGGAAATCCAATTTTAATCCAGTCCATGACAAATACTAGAACAGATGATGTAGAAGCTACATTAAAGCAAATTAAGGCACTTACATTAGCCGGATGTGACATTATTCGATGTGCAGTCCCAGACATGAAAGCTGCCGAGGCAATTAAAGAGATTAAAAAACAGATTACAATACCACTTGTAGCAGATATTCACTTTGACTATAAACTTGCAATTGCAGCAATGGAAAACGGTGCAGATAAGATTCGTATCAATCCTGGAAATATTGGAAGTATAGAGAAAGTAAAAGCAGTTGTTGATAAAGCAAAAGAAAAAAATATTCCAATTCGAGTAGGTGTAAATAGTGGCTCGCTAGAAAAAGAACTTCTTGAAAAATATAATGGAGTGACGGCACAAGGCTTAGTCGAAAGTGCATTAAATAAAGTTAATATGATAGAAGAGTTAGGATATGACAATTTGGTTATTAGTATTAAATCTTCTGATGTTTTAATGTGTGTCAAGGCACATGAACTAATAGCAAAAAAGACAAATTATCCATTACATGTAGGAATCACGGAAGCAGGTACTTTGTTGTCCGGAAATATTAAATCGTCCATAGGACTTGGAATTATTCTTGATCAAGGAATTGGAGATACGATAAGGGTATCACTAACAGGCGATCCAGTAGAAGAAATTAAATCAGCAAAATTAATTCTTAAAACATTAGGACTTAGAACTGGGGGTATAGAGGTAGTTTCGTGTCCGACTTGTGGAAGAACGCAGATAGACTTAATCAAATTGGCAAATGATGTTGAGAATATGGTAGCGGATATACCACTAGAGATTAAAGTTGCAGTAATGGGTTGTGTTGTAAACGGGCCTGGAGAGGCAAGAGAAGCGGACATAGGTATAGCAGGAGGAATTGGCGAAGGTTTGCTGATTAAACATGGCGAAATTATAAGAAAAATACCTGAAGAGGAACTACTTAACACATTGCGAGAAGAATTACTAAATTGGAGTGAATAGTAAATGGGTAAACTGTTTTTTGAGGCATTTCAAAATTTGAAATTAAATAGTAATTTACAAAGTCTCATGGAAGAGGTGGAAATTACAAAGATTTCTTCCAATACTAAAAGAGATTTTATTCGTGTTTACTTAATTAGCAAAAGACTAATTGAGAAAAAGGAAATTTTTGAAATTGAAAAAGAAATTAAAAATCAATTATTTCCCACTGCCAAATTAAAAATTAAGATATTAGAAACATTTCAGCTATCAGAACAATACACACCTACAAAGCTCATGAAGGCCTATAGAAGCAGCGTTCTTGATGAATTGAGAGAATACAGTATGCTGGAATACAATCTGTTTAATATGGCTAAATGGGAATTCGAAAATGAGAAGATTTTAAATCTAAAGCTTGAAAATTCTGTTGTTGCAATGAGTAAATCAGAAGAACTGATTAGAATATTGGACAAGATTTTTAATGAACGATGTGGTTTTAAAATCCAGGTTAATGTAGAATTCGAAGAACCGAAATCTAGCAAAGCTAGAAAAATGAGTGAAAAGAAAATCGAGCAAGAAATAGCATTAATCGTAAGTCAGTCTTCGATTAATCCTAGTGATAATTCAGAAGAGTATGAACAAACCAATGATGGACAAAATGATTCATATGAGAAATCAATACAACAAGATACAAATAAACCAAAGCAATCCGTACAAAAACCAAAAGAAACCAAATCTGCATTTGAAAAGAAGAATTATAATAAAGGAGGATATAGTCAATATAAAAAATCAGAAAATCCAGATGTTATTTATGGAAGAGATTTTGAAGAAGAAGAAATCACGATAGAAAGCATCGCAGGCGAAATGGGAGAAGTTGTGATTAAGGGGCAAATAATAGTTCTTGATAAGCGTGAAATTCGTAATGAGAAAACTATAATTATGTTTGATATTACTGATTTTACAGATACCATGACTGTAAAAATGTTTGTTAAAAATGAACAGCTAGACGAAATTCTAGTAGGTGTAAAAAAAGGTGCTTTTCTTAAAATTAAAGGAATCACAACCGTGGATAAATTCGATAGTGAGCTTACGATCGCCTCTATTGTAGGAATTAAAAAAATTCCTGATTTTACGTCAAGTAGAATGGATACTAATTACGAAAAAAGAGTAGAACTTCATTGTCATACTAAAATGAGTGATATGGATGGTGTATCTGATGTCAAGGATATTATAAAACGTGCCAAAAAATGGGGACATAAGGCGATTGCTATCACAGATCATGGAGGAGTACAAGCTTTCACAGATGCGAATCATGCAGTTGAGCATGGAGAAGATTTTAAAGTAATATATGGAGTAGAAGCCTATTTGGTTGACGATTTAAAAGATATTATTGAAAATGCGAATGGTCAAAATTTTGAGGATACATATGTAGTGTTTGATCTTGAAACAACAGGTTTTAGTCCAATTAAGAATAAAATAATTGAGATTGGTGCTATTAAGATAGTGAAAGGTGAAGTAGTTGATAAATATAGTACTTTTGTCAATCCAATCGTTCCAATTCCTTTTGAAATAGAAAAGCTTACTGGAATTAATGATGCGATGGTTATTAATGAACCTGTAATAGAGGATATTTTACCTAAATTTATGGAATTTTGTAAAGGCGCAGTTATGGTTGCACATAATGCAAGCTTCGATATGAGCTTTATCAAGGCTAATTGCGACAAGGTAGGATTAGAATGTAAGTTTACCATAGTTGATACCGTAGCAATGGCACGGCTTCTTTTGCCTACTTTAAATAGGTTTAAACTAGATACAGTAGCTAAGGCATTAGGTGTTTCGTTAGAGAATCATCATAGAGCGGTTGATGATGCAGCATGTACAGCTGAAATATTTCTGAAATTTATTGAGTTACTAAAGGAAAGAGATATCTATGATTTAAATAAAGTGAATAAGGCTGGTGGGATGTCAGTTAATACAATCAAGAAACTTCCAACATTTCATGCAATTATTATGGCCAAAAATGATACTGGGAGGCTTAATCTATATAAATTAATATCATACTCACATATCAACTATTATAGTAGACGACCAAGGATACCTAAGAGTGAGTATTTAAAGCACCAAGAAGGGCTCATAATAGGCTCAGCTTGTGAAGCAGGTGAATTATATAGGGCAGTGCTAAACGGACAGCCAGAAGAGGAAATTTCGAGGTTGGTAAATTTTTATGATTATCTGGAAATTCAGCCACTTGGTAATAATCAGTTTATGCTTCGAGATAATAAACATTCACAAATTACTTCCAATGATGATCTTATCGCAATTAATAAAAGAATAGTGGAGCTGGGAGAACAATTTAAAAAACCAGTAGTAGCTACCTGTGATGTTCATTTTTTGGATCCAGAAGATGAAGTTTATCGTAGAATTATTATGGCAGGTAAAGGCTTCAAAGATGCAGATGACCAGGCACCCCTTTTTCTAAGAACTACAGAGGAGATGTTAAAAGAATTTGAATATTTAGGGAGCAAAAAAGCGGAAGAGGTAGTTATAACAAATACGAATAAAATAGCGGATATGGTGGATAAAATTTCACCAGTCAGGCCAGATAAATGTGCTCCTGTTATTGAAAAGTCGGATCAGACACTTCGTAATATTTGTTATGACAAGGCACATGAAATATATGGAGATAATTTGCCAGAAGTAGTAACAGAAAGACTGGAAAGAGAACTAAACTCTATTATATCGAATGGTTTTGCAGTTATGTATATCATTGCACAAAAACTAGTTTGGAAATCAAATGATGATGGCTACTTAGTTGGTTCGAGAGGATCAGTTGGCTCTTCTTTTGTTGCCACAATGTCAGGTATTACAGAGGTAAATCCTCTTAGACCTCATTATTATTGCACAAAATGTCATTATAGTGATTTTGATTCGGATGAGGTGAAACCATATCTTGGAGGTGCAGGATGCGATATGCCAGATAAAAATTGCCCTGAATGTGGTGAATTATTAAAAAAAGAAGGATTTGATATACCATTTGAAACTTTTTTGGGATTTAAAGGAAATAAAGAACCCGATATAGATCTTAATTTTTCAGGAGATTATCAAAGTAATGCACATAGATATACTGAGGTAATTTTCGGAAAAGGTCAAACATTTAGAGCAGGTACAATTGGCACATTAGCTGAAAAAACTGCATTTGGATATGTTAAAAATTATTACGAAGAACGTGGTTCTCACAAAAGAAACTGTGAAATCGGAAGAATTGTCGGTGGTTGTGTAGGTGTTAGACGAACAACAGGTCAACATCCAGGTGGAATTATTGTATTACCACATGGCGAAGAGATATATTCATTTACTCCGGTACAAAGACCAGCAAATGATATGACAACAGATACAATTACAACACATTTTGACTATCATTCCATTGATCATAATTTATTAAAATTAGATATACTCGGGCACGACGATCCTACGATGATAAGAATGTTGGAAGATATTACAGGTATTGATGCCATTACAATTCCTTTAGATAATAAGGAAGTTATGTCCTTATTTAGTAGTACAGAAGCACTTAATATAAGACCAGAAGATATAGGTGGATGTCCGTTAGGAGCACTAGGAATTCCGGAGTTTGGTACGGATTTTGTTATTCAGATGCTAATTGATACCAGACCAAAGTCATTTTCTGATTTAGTTCGTATTTCTGGATTATCACATGGAACAGATGTGTGGCTTGGAAATGCGCAAACATTAATTCAAGAGGGAAAGGCTACAATATCAACTGCCATTTGTACAAGAGATGATATTATGTCTTATCTAATTAATAAAGGGGTGGAAAGTGAACTATCTTTTACAATAATGGAAAGTGTTCGTAAAGGAAAGGGACTTAGGGATGAATGGATCGAAGCAATGACAGCAAAAGGTGTTCCAGAATGGTATATCTGGTCTTGTAAAAAGATTAAATATATGTTTCCTAAGGCACATGCAGCAGCATATGTTATGATGGCATGGAGAATAGCATATTGTAAGGTTTTCTATCCATTGGCTTATTATGCAGCATATTTTAGTATTCGTGCATCTGGTTTTACGTATGAATTGATGTGTCAGGGAAAAGATAAGTTGGAGTATTATTTAAATGATTATAAGAAGAGAGCAGATACACTTTCTAAGAAAGAGCTTGATACATTGAAGGATATGAGAGTGGTTCAGGAAATGTATGCAAGAGGTTTTGAATTTAAGCCAATTGATATCTATACTGCTAATGCACATCGTTTTGAAGTTGTAGATGGAAAATTAATGCCTGCATTAAGCACAATAGATGGGTTGGGTGATAAAGCAGCAGATGCAGTGGTAGAAGCAGCAAAAGATGGTAAGTTTTTATCAAAGGATGATTTTAGACAAAGAACAAAGGTAAGTAAGACTGTAATAGATTTAATGGATGATTTAGGCTTAATGGGGAATTTGACAGAATCAAATCAATTGTCGTTATTTGATTTTTAAAAAGTTAGGAATAGAAAGTGTTTAATTTTTATTTGGATAAAGCCTGTAAAAATCAGGCTTTATCCGTTTTGAATATAAATGCAGTAAGCAGTTTGTTAATCGTTTGAGTTAATTGGCTAGTGGTCTTTCTCCACATTTCACACTCATATTCAAGAGTTTGAATCTCAGATTTCAGTCGCTCAATCTGTTCGCATTCATTCATATAATTCCCTCCAGTATTATGCTGAATTATTAGAAACTTAATAGAATTATAAAATAAAAATGGTAAAAAGTAAATAAAAAATTAAAAATTATATTAAAAATGTAAAAAACATCTAAAATATATAGTGTTTATTGTCGTAAATATACAAAAATTAAAAAAATAATTAAAATTCAACAAATTTACAGGTATTTCGCTTGTGTCTAAACAAGTTGTTTACAAGTAAAGGGTATTATATATATAGTACAGAAGTATTAGAGAGATATTATAAATTATTTAAAAATACAATAAAGTTTATAAAAGTTTTACAAAGATTATTAAATATTTATAAAATTAATAAAAATTTAATAATATAATGTAAAATATATAATTATATAAAACAATAACCGCTGGTGGGTAACCAGCGGCTTCAGCTATTGTTTTATTACTATAATAAAAGGGAGAATTTTGCCAACCTAAATTGGCGGTTGAATATGAAAAAGTTTTATTACTATGTTTTAAATTATAATCAATGAATATGGAGAAAGTATGAACGAAATATGAATACATAGTAAAGGTTATGAAACGTTTTTGTTACTGAACCCATTGAAAACAGTGGACATAGAGAGAAGGCAGCATATAAAATATGACATATAAATAGAATGAATAAAGCCAATAAAGATATATATTTTCCATATAAGATAAAATATTAAAAAGTAATTGGTTAAATATTATATAAAATTCAAAAATATTGTTAATATATTAGACGATTATAACTATTGGTTATTTACAAACTCAAGATGATTTGATATACACAAAATGAAATTTTTACCATTTATATATATCAATTAGTTTCAACTAAGCAGACAAGAAATCGCTTCTAAAAAATAATTATATGCAAAAATGAAAATAATTGTTATAATTTGCATTCATGATAGTTGACAAGATGTCAAATACTGAATTAAAATGTAAAAGAGTGGGTTATTATATTAATACAATTAAATACCTTTGGAGGCAATGCATGAAAAATTTAAATGAAGATTTTAAAATTAATAAATTTAAGAATATGTATTTGCTTTATGGTGAAGAATCATATTTAAAGAGATTATATAAAAATAAATTAAAAATAGCATTAGTTCCATTAGATGATTCGATGAACTACAGTTATTATGAAGGGAAAGGGATAAACCCTAATGAAATAATAGATTTGGCAGAGACAATGCCGTTTTTTGCAGATAAGAGATTAATTATTTTAGAAAACAGTGGATTCTTTAAAGAAAAATGTGATACACTTGCAGATTATTTAGAAAACCCGTCAGAAAGTACAATCTTCGTGTTTGTTGAGAGCGGAGTGGATAAACGAGGTAGGCTATACAAAAGAGTAAAAGATAAAGGAAGAGTGGTTGAGCTTAATTATCAAGATGAAAATAGTTTGACAAGATGGATTTTGGGGATATTGAATAAAGAAGGTAAAAAGATAACTCAAAATGCAATGCAGTTACTATTAACTAAGACAGGTGCTGACATGGAAAACATTCAACAAGAACTTGAAAAACTAGTTTGTTATGTGGGAGAGAAGGATAATATATCAATAGAAGATGTGGAAGAAATATGTACCACGAGAGTTACCAATAATATATTTGAGATGATTAGTGCAGTAGCAGATAAGCAGCAAAAAAAGGCGTTGGAGCTATATTATGATTTGTTAGCATTAAAGGAGCCACCAATGAGAATTCTATTCTTAATTACAAGGCAGTTTAATTTATTATTACAAGTGAAAGATTTGAAACGCCTAGGATTTGCTTCCAATGATATAGCAAAAAAAATTGGACTACCAAGTTTTGTTGTAAATAAATATGTAGCACAATCTACTAAGTTAACGATGAAGTGGTTAAAAAATTCGTTGAATTTATGTGCGAATTCAGAGGAAGCGGTGAAAACGGGGAAGATAAATGATGTAATGAGTTTAGAGCTTTTAATTACTGAATTTAGCAGATAAAGGAATTAAAATTATCATGTTTTAATTATAAAAAAGTAAATACTAAACAAAATGGATTTTTTTTGAATATTAAGTGTTCAACAATTAAAAAATATGCTATAATGTTGTCGTTTGTCAAAAAGAGTCGAAATTATATGGAATAAAAGGGTGAAATAGATGGATGAAGCAGTAGTAAAGTTTACAAAGGTAATGGAAAAATTAATAAAGACTGCAAAAGCAAATAATAATACGTTAGAACTTGGAGAAATTAATGATGCGTTTGAGGGTCTTGAATTAACACCAGAAAAATTAGATTGGGTTTTAGAATATCTTGAAAAACAAAAGATGGATGTTGTCACTACTAGAGTTTCTGACGATGATGAAGATGATGATCCCTTTATTCTTTCAGAAGAGGAAGATGAAGAAGTTGAGATAATCGATCCTGTTAATGTTTTAGATGGTGTTAGTACAGAAGATCCTGTCAGAATGTATTTAAAAGAAATTGGTAATATTAATTTATTAACAGTAGAAGAAGAGATTAGTCTTGCCAAGAGAATGACGGAAGGTGATATTGAAGCTAAGAAAAAGCTGATAGAATCAAATTTAAGGCTTGTTGTTAGTATTGCTAAAAAATATGTTGGCAGAGGTCTTTCTTTCTTAGATTTAATTCAAGAAGGAAATATTGGACTTATGAAGGCAGTTGATAAGTTTGATTACCAAAAAGGATATAAATTTAGTACTTATGCAACGTGGTGGATAAGACAAGCTATTACACGCGGTATTGCAGATTTCGCAAAGACAATTCGAGTTCCAGTTCATATGGTTGAGACGATTAATAAAACACTTAGAACTTCAAGAGTTTTAATGCAAGAGTTAGGTCGTGAGCCATCAAGTGAAGAAATTGCACAAAGAATGGATATACCAGTTACTAAAGTGGAAGAAGTACTTAAAATTTCGAGAGACCCAGTTTCTTTGGAAACCCCAATCGGTGAAGAAGAGGATAGTCATTTAGGTGACTTTATTGAAGATGATAATGCACTATCACCAGCTGACTCTGCAGCATTTACAATGCTAAAGCAAGAACTTGCAGAAGCATTATCTACATTGAATGATCGAGAAAGAGAAGTAATAAAGCTTCGATTTGGTTTAGAGGATGGAACGCCAAGGACGCTAGAAGAAGTAGGCAAGGAATTTAATGTAACAAGAGAGCGAATTAGACAGATAGAAGCAAAAGCTTTACGAAAACTTAGACATCCTAACAGAAGTCGTAAGCTGAAAGAATTCTTAGAGTAGTAAAGATATTTTTCTGAATTTATAAATCGTTCATAAAAAGTTAACATAATATAGCTTGATAAATAGCGAGAGAAAGAATAGAATGAGAGAGTCGAGGTACACTAGTACAAAAGATGTATTTTATGAAAAATAGTAATTATACTATCGCTATTTTTGAATAAGAACATTGGTACAACATTCAAAAGGAGAATGAAGTGAGAAAAAAATCGCATATATCTTTAGCTCGTTATATTGTAAGTAGTTTGGATGAAAAAGAACTGATGAAACATAAGAAGGCATTTTATTTAGGAAATATATTGCCAGATTGTAAGCCAACATTTTTAACTACCAAACATGAATTTGGTGGTACGTTTGATAAAGTTAAAAAAGATATTGTAAAATTAACAATTGCAAATGAATCTAATATTAATAATAATAGAGCATATTGGAGAGACTTAGGACAAGTAATACATTATATTGCAGACTATTTTACTTTTCCACACAATAAAAATTATGATGGATCTCTCAAAGATCATTGCATCTATGAAAATCATTTGAAACTGGGACTTAGGAAATACATTAACAGTGGGGAAGCTCAAAAGAATCTTGGAACGTTAATTAAGTTTGAATCGTTAGATGCACTTTTTATATATATTAGAGAAGTACACGAAGAATATTTGAAATTTAAGCGTTCAGTTCAAGAAGACTGTAAATACATTGTTAATTTATCACAGCAGGTAGTTCAAACGATTATTTACTTATTTGAAAAAGAAGTGAAATCAATGAAAATTCCTTGTTTCGCATAATAAATTATAGTGACCCCTTATTGGTAATTATTTATCGGTAGGGGTTTTTTGCTTTACAAAACACCTCACGTTAGTGAGTACCGAATAGTTACAATTCTATTTACTTAATATTAATATATAAGTATAATAAGTAGTAACTATGAAAGTCTTGAATAGTTATAGCAGGAATCAGCATTGCACGAACGGAGGGAGTTATGAAAAAACTATTAATTAATATATTAGAAGTAAGTATAGGTGTTTTTTTAATTCTTCTTATTATTTTGTGTATCAGATATAAAGCAAATATTGTAGATTATTTTTTTGATCGTTCTGAGACAACTCTTTCGGATAAGGTTGTGGAAGAAACACAAGATCCAGAATTGCAATCACAAGATATAGCAAAAACCGATACAGTTACAAGTGAGCTTGATAATGTACAGATAGAAGATGATATAATTAATACAAAACCAATTTCAAACGAACCGGAAGAAGTTAAAACAGCAAATCTTGTATTTACAGGAGATGTTCTTCTCACCGGCTATTTGTTAGGACAATATGATGCTTCAGGAATAAATGGTATTGTATCCGCTGATATTGTTGATGAGATGACGAATGCCGATTTAACAATGGTAAATGAGGAATTCCCATTTAGTGATAGAGGAACGGCAATGGAGGATAAGCAATATACATTTCGCATCGATCCAGAAAGAGTTCAAGTATTTAATGATTTAGGAATAGATATTGTTACCTTGGCTAATAATCATGTATTAGACTATGGTCAGGAGGCATTAGTAGATACATTTGATACACTGGATAATGCAAAAATTCAATATGTTGGAGCGGGAAATAATTACGATGAGGCAAAGCAGCTAAGAGAATTTGAAATAAACGATAAGAAAATTGGTGTTTTGGCTGCCAGCAGAGTCATACCAATTGCAAGTTGGGCAGCAGGTACTTCACCTGGTGTATTTAGTACCTACGATGCAAGTGGGTTAGTGGAAGAAATTAAAAAGGCCGATTCACTGTGTGATATCGTTATTGTGTATGTTCATTGGGGAATTGAAAAAAATGAGTATCCAGAAGATTATCAAAGAAAGCTGGCGAAACAATATATTGATGCTGGGGCCGATATTGTTATTGGTTCACACCCTCATGTGCTTCAAGGTATAGAATATTATAACGGAAAGCCAATTATTTATAGCCTTGGAAATTTTGTGTTTGGTAGTCAGATTCCTAAAACTGTTTTATTAAAAGTTGAATTAGATGAAGAAAATAATATTGGCTTATCGGTAAAATCATGTGCTACAGATAGTAATTACATTGCAAATAAGGCAAGTAATGAACAGGAAATATATCAATATTTGACCGATATTTCTAGCAATGCAACTGTTGATGAGAATGGAAATATAGCTGAGCAGTAGAGTGAGTATGAAGGTATTGAAGTATTAGAACAAAGTGTCTGCAAGCATACACTTTCGCACTTACGCGGGTTGCGTAGCAATCCACTTACTATTAATTAAAAAATAGAGAATCGAATAATCGATTCTCTATTTTTAAATTACCGCGCTCTGAAAGTAGCACATTGTGTTTGCTCAGGAGCATGAGCATTATTTCCGCTAATCCCTATTTGATTTGCTAAACACAATTTGTTTTCATTGTAGGAACAATTATCAGCTTCACAGCTAACACTTGTAGGACGGCTTGGTTCTCCCACCGAGTTAGAAAATGAATCTTGCTTTTTCTCATGAAAACTATCGCAACAGGTACAATCAGAAGAATGAGCTTGTTCACCAGCAACTTTAATATCATTTTGACAACAGAGATTACTATCGTTATACAGACAGTCAGATACATTACAATCTAATAATGGCATAAAAATACCTCCTATATAATAATTACAATTAAAAATAGTAATATTAATTGTATATAGGAGGTATTATTTGCAGTTTTATAAAAAGTATGCATCATATGAATTGAAAATAAAATTAATATGATATATTTGAAGATTTAAGCAATGAGGAGTTATTTGTTTTCTTCTTGAACTATAATTTTACGAATTTCTTTTGTTCTTATCTCTGTGCAAATAGCACGGATAAAGTCGCTCAAAGTTTTTTGTCCTTCATCACCAACAAAACGACTTCTTACAGATACAAGTTCACTTTCTTCTTCTTTTTGACCAACAACTAACATATAAGGAACACGATCAAGTCTTGTTTCTCGTATTTTGTATCCAATTTTTTCTGAATCTTCATTAACAGTAGAAAGAATACCATTTGCTTTCAATTCATTTGAAACTTTATTGGCATATTCGTGATACTTTTCAGAAATAGGGAGTACACGAACTTGTTCGGGACATAACCAAGTTGGAAATAGACCAGCATATTTTTCAATAAGCCATGCAAGCGTTCTCTCATAACATCCAATTGAGGTTCTATGAATAATATAAGGACGAACTTTTTCACCGTTTTGGTCAATATAATACATATCAAATTGTTCTGCAAGTAAAGCATCCCATTGAATTGTTATCATAGTGTCTTCTTTACCATATACATTTTTAGCTTGAATATCTACCTTAGGGCCATAAAATGCAGCGTCATCATCCGCTTCTGTAAATTCAATATTTAAATCATTTAAAACATTTCGAATTCGTTGTTGCGTTTCTTCCCAAACTTCAGCACTACCAATATATTTCGTTTTATTATTTGGATCCCATTTCGATAACTGATACGTAACATCATCTTCTAAACCTAATGTTTGTAAACAATATCTTGCTAAATCCAAGCAACCTTTGAATTCTTCATCCATTTGATCGGGCCTTACAATCAAATGTCCTTCAGAAATAGTAAACTGACGTACACGAGTCAATCCGTGCATCTCACCAGAATCTTCGGCTCTAAATAGAGTAGAAGTTTCACCATAACGAAGAGGTAAATCACGGTAAGATTTTTGAGTTTGTTTATAAATATAATATTGGAATGGGCATGTCATTGGACGAAGAGCAAACACTTCTTTATCCTTTTCTTCATCGCCAAGTACAAACATTCCCTCTTTGTAATGATCCCAATGACCAGAGATTTTATATAAATCATTTTTTGCCATAAGTGGTGTCTTTGTTCTTAAATATCCACGTCTTTCTTCTTCATCTTCAATCCATCGTTGTAAAGTTTGAATCATTTTAGCTCCCTTTGGAAGCATAAGTGGAAGACCCTGACCTATTACATCAACAGTAGCAAACAATTCCATTTCACGACCTAATTTGTTATGGTCACGTTTTTTGATATCTTCTAGATGTACTAAATATTCATCTAGGTCAGCTTTTTTAGTAAAAGCAGTGCCGTAGATTCTAGTAAGCATTTTATTTTTTTCATTACCTCTCCAGTATGCGCCGGAAGCGGAGACTAATTTGAAGGCTTTGATTGATTTAGTACTCATTAAATGAGGGCCAGCACATAGATCAACAAAATCACCTTGGCGGTAGAACGAAATAATTTCATTTTCAGGAAGATCTTCTATTAATTCAACTTTGTATGGTTCATTTCTTTCTTTCATAAATGCGATTGCTTCGTCTCTTGGAAGCGTAAATTTTTCTAAGTTTGCACCTTGTTTAATAATGGCTTTCATCTCTTTTTCAATTGCATCCAAATCTTCTCTTGTAAATGATTGTGATTCAAAATCATAATAGAATCCAGTATCAATAGAAGGTCCAATTGCAAGTTTTGCATCTGGATATAAATGCTTAACGGCTTCGGCCAAAACATGTGAAGTAGTGTGTCTATATGCAGATTTCCCTTTTTCATCATTAAAAGTAAGAATGCTAAGTTCACAGTCGCTCTCAACAACGGTCCTAAGATCAACAACTTTGCCATTTATTTCTCCGGCACATGCCATTCTTGCAAGGCCCTCACTAATATCATTAGCAATATCTATAACAGACATAGCATTTGTATAGTCTTTTGAAGATCCATCTTTTAGTGTTATTTTCATGGTTAAAACTCCTTTCAGATTTGCCTATTGGCAATAAATATATGTCTCATGCAGAAAAAAGGAAACTATTCAGTACCTTCATAGTTACCGCTACGCGATGCACATAAAATGCAAGAAACTTGCATTTTAGCGCTATAAAACTCGGGATTTTGCTTTGCAAAACACCTCGCGTTAGTGGGTTCTGAATAGTTACGAAAAATGGTACAAAAAAATCGCCTCCTCTGCAATGTGTTACAGAAGGGACGATATTACTCGCGGTTCCACCCTAATTGTATTAATCATAAAATTAATACCACTCAAATCATGATTATAACGGAATCACCGGACTGGATTAGAGTCACTCAGAGGTAGTTTTCAAATGTTTCGTCATAAGATGCTTCCAGCAAATACATCTCTCTCTGTAATTCTAGACATTTTACTCATCTCGTCATTGTATTACATATTCTTACTCAATTATAGCATTCTAAAATATTTTGTCAATCAATTTTATATATTGTAATCATGAAACAAAGTGTCTGCTTGCAGACACTTTCGCACCCACGCGGGTTGCGTAGCAACACACTTCCTCTCCGCGAGGTGTGCATCATGGCACAAAGTGCCTTTAATTTAATGGAAGTTCGTAGAACTTTCCTATTAAATTAAAATTAGTCACTAACCAATTCCAGCCCTGAGATATCAGAATCAATTAAAAGAGAATAGTTAGTATAATATACTACAAATCCAGGTTTACTGCCACTAGGTTTCTTGACTTGTTTTTTCTCGATATAGTCTATCTCAACTTTTTGTGAACCACGACTCTTTGAATAAAAGGCAGCAAGTCGACCAGCTTCTTCAAAAGTCCGATCAGGTATCTTATCACCATTGGTCTTTACAATTACATGAGAGCCGGGAATCCCTTTTGCATGAAACCACCAATCATTTCCAGTAGCAAACTTAAAAGTAAGTTCATCGTTTTGAAAGTTATTTTTCCCTATATAAATATGGTATCCATCACTTGAAATATAATGAAAAGGTTTACTTTTAATCTTAACTTTTTTGTTAAATCCTTTTCGTTTAATATAACCGTATTCAATTAACTCTTCTTTTAACTGAACAAGATCATCTTCTGAAAGTGCGATGTCTAACGAGGTACTAATTGATTCAAGGTGGTCAATTTCTTCTTTCGTATCTTTGGTAAGCGTGGTGAGAGCTTCTAAAGTTCGTTTTAACTTATTATATTTATCAAAATATTTTTTTGCATTTTCCTTAGGTGTTAGCTGAGGGTCAAGGGGAATTTTGATTGTTTCATTCGTATAGTAATTTAATGCTTCAAATTCTTTAGCACCTTCGTCTAAGTTATAGCCATAAGTGTTAATTAATTCACCGTAAACTTTGTATTTATCACGTTTTTGGGTGTCTTGCATTTGTTTTAATTGAAGATCATATTTCTTGATATTACGTTCTAGAGCAGTTTGGACAACACGTCTTAAATCATATGATCTTTGACGAATCCTTGTGATGGCATTTTTTGTAGAATAGTAAGTTTCAAGAACATTACTAATAGTAGGATATGTTATGACATCGCTATCTTCATAATGTGTTAGCTTTATACTTGCAAACTCAATTGGTTCCTTATCTTTATAAACAATATTTGGATAAAAAGTATGTTGCTTTATATCCTCCATAAGATAAGAAAAAATGGTATATAAATGCATCTGTTCCTTATCTGTTAAAACATTAGCAGGAGAGGAAGAATCTAGGGAAGCACGATAACATATTTCCTCAGCTGCAACAGGGCTTATTCCTGTAAAGGAAGAATAAATTGCTTTAGAAAGCGGTAGCGGTTTCTCACAAATTACAGCTTTAAAATCATCACAGTTAACATTTAATGGCTCTAATTTTTCTTGGGTTTTAGGAACAAAGTAGTTTCGCCCAGGAAGAACTTCTCTAATCGAGCTCATATTAACGGAAACATGTTTAATGCTGTCAATAATTGTATTGTCATCATTACAGAATATGATATTACTATGTTTTCCCATTATTTCTACAATTAAAAACTTCTTACATAAATCGCCAAGCTCGTTTAAATGCTCTATTTCAAAATTAATTATACGTTCCAAACCAGGTTGAATAATTGAAATAATGCGCCCATTGCTAATATGTTTTCTTAAAAGCATGCAAAAATTAGGCGCGGTAAGAGGACTTGGCTTATTTGTCTCTGTTAAATAAATAAGAGGAAGGCTGGCACCGGCTGAAATAAGGAGTCGGTGTTGACCCGTAGCACTCTTGATTGTAAGTATTAGCTCATCCGTTTCGGGTTGGGCTATTTTGTAAATTCTACCATTTATTATTCTTTCGTTCAGTTCATGAACTACATTAGATATTGCTATTCCGTCAAATGCCATAGTGATTTCTCCTCTTGATACTATAATAGTTACAAGTATAATATGATTAGCTAATGTTGACAATAGCTTGCCAAAATAAACTTAGGATATTTCTTTTCGGTTTAGATTTCTTTGCAAGTTTTGATGGATCGGGTGGATCGCAGTTATATAATTTCTCATCTTGAGCCCATTTAGGCATAGATGAGATTTCATTACCACAGATATTTGAGTTAATAGTATCAAGTAAGTTTCTGTTTATCAAGTTCATACGTAACCTCCGCGTATACTTGTGAAGCGTATAAAATTGAATCGATAATAAAATATTCTTTATTTAATACAATAAAATAATTAAAATTAACTATTCAGTATAGTTATAGTTACCGCTACGTAATGAATATAAAGTGCAAAAATTTGTCTTTAGCGTAACAAAAACTTTGATTTTAGTACATTCAAAATGATGCAAAATAGCATTTTCATGCCATGAATCATTGCGATGAAGCCAAATGCTGAATAATAGTCATAAGTTTTAGTGTAGTGGGAAACAAAAAAAGAATAAAATTAGGTAGAAATTACCGACGGCACAGTAACGCAGTACTGTTAATTCAAGATAGTATGATTTTGCAAGCAAATACACATAAGAATAGCCGTGGCAATAATTACCACGGCATAATAAGTTAAGAATTAAATATACTAACTATATATACATTATCGAGGTAATTTTACACCAAAAATTCACGTTGTTTAATTTAATAGTTTCATTTTGTTTAGTAATTGTTTTAATCATGGTTTTTACCTCTCTTTCTTTCATATACTTATCATTTACTAAGTTGATAAGCTAATTCATAGTTTCGATTTATATTATAATAACAAATTATGGAAAAATCAATAGTATTTTTGAATATTTATTAAATAAATCAAAATAATCACACCATTATTAGAAGAGCTTATCAACTTATATAAGAAATAACAAAAATATCAACCGAGATTAAGTTTTAGTTTGCAAAAAAATAGGAAATTGTTTATAATATAACATATTGGAAGAAAATCAAGCGACAGCGAAGCTGGCATTTGATTTTACCCAATATGTTAACGAAAACCCAAGGGGTTTGAGTTAATATACGAAGGAACGAAGAGACGAAGTATATGATTGGAAGAAAATCAAGCGACAGCGAAATGTGTTTCCGTCGTTGAAAATAAACGTTATATTAGGAGGTTATATTTATGCAGAAAGAAGATAGTGGTAATAATACTCATATGATACATGCTGATAATAATATCGGTGAGGTTCAAATTGCTGATGAGGTGGTAGCAATTATCGCTGGCTTGGCAGCTACAGAGGTAGAAGGTGTGGCTTCTATGGCAGGTAATATTACGAACGAACTTATTAGTAAATTAGGAATGAAAAATCTTTCTAAGGGAGTTAGAGTAGAGGTGTTTGAGAACAATGTTGATGTAGAGTTGGCACTAAACCTAGATTATGGTTATAGCATCCCTAAAACATCAGAAATTGTTCAAGAAAGAGTGAAAACAGCTATTGAGAACATGACAGGGCTTAATGTGTCAGGTGTAAATATTAGAATTGCTGGCGTTAATATGGATAAAACAAGATAAATCTTATTTATATCTACAATATTGAGGATGTCTGAAGATGGACATCCTCTTTTAAAGTTTAAGAAAGGCACGGTGTTGCAGTGAATAGAAGAGAATTAAGAGAGCATGTTTTTCAACTTTTGTTTAGAATTGAATTTCATGAAGAGTCAGAAATGACAGAACAAGTTAAGATGTTTTTTGAAGATATCGAAATGCTAGGGATAGTTGAAAAAGATCAAACCCATATTGAAAATAAATATAATGAAATTATTTTAAAATTGGATGAATTAGATGGATTTATTAATGGTATTGCAGAGGGCTGGAAGACAAAGCGAATGGGTAAAGTGGATTTGACATTGATTCGTTTAGCAGTGTATGAAATGAAATATGATGATGAAATTCCAGTAAGCGTTGCAATTAATGAAGCAGTGGAGCTTGCTAAGAAATTTGGTGGTGATGAATCATCAGCATTTGTAAATGGTATTTTAGCGAAGCTTGCATAGGAGATTTTTATGCATAATGTATATAGTGTAGGTCAAGTAAATTCATATATTAAAAATATGTTTGCGCAAGATTATGCTTTGAGTAAAGTTTATATTAAGGGAGAAGTGTCTAATTGCAAATATCACTCTACTGGTCATATTTACTTTACGCTTAAAGATGATACAGGAACGCTTGCATGTGTCATGTTTGCCGGACAGAGAAAAGGTTTGGCCTTTCAAATGAAAGAGGGACAAAGAGTAATTGCCCTTGGAAGCGTGAATGTATATGAACGAGATGGCAAGTATCAATTATATGCAAAAGAAATAATATTAGATGGTGCAGGAGTGCTGTATCAAAGATTTGAAGAATTAAAAAAAGAATTAGAAGAAATGGGCATGTTTGCCAGTGAATATAAACAGCCAATACCAAGATTTGTGAGAAGACTTGGTATTGTAACAGCACCTACGGGAGCAGCAGTTAGAGATATTATAAATATATCGCTACGTAGAAATCCTTATGTGCAGCTTATACTTTACCCTACATTAGTACAAGGGGAAGGAGCTGCTAGTAGTATTGTAAAAGGAATAGAAGCTCTTGACCGTGCAGGAGTTGATACAATAATCGTAGGTCGAGGAGGAGGCTCCATTGAGGATTTATGGGCTTTTAATGAAGAAATTGTAGCAAGAGCTATATTTGAATGTAAAACACCAATTATATCAGCAGTCGGTCATGAAACAGACGTAACTATCGCTGATTTTGTTGCGGATTTACGAGCACCAACACCTTCAGCAGCAGCGGAGCTTGCTGTGTTTGAATATGATGCATTAATAGACCAGATGTTGTATTATAAACGTAATTTGGATGTATCCTTAAAAGGGAAACTGATAGATTATAAGAATAAAATAGAGAAAACTAGGCTTAAGCTAGATTTACTAAGTCCCAATAATCAGATTCGAGAGAAACGACAGATGACGATGGATATGGAAACAAGGCTTAGAATGATGATGAGTCATGTCATTAAATCGAAGCGTTATGAGCTTGAAATATATATGGAGAAAATGAACGGATTGTCTCCCATTAATAAATTAAACCAAGGTTATGCTTATGTTGCGGATAATTATGGGAATACTGTTAATGATGCTACTAAAATTAGTCAAGGTGATGAGCTAAAGATTAATATTGCAAATGGTGTGATACGAGCTGAAGTAACAGAAACTATAAACGGAAGTCAATTTATGAAGTAATAAAGGAGAAGGTTGTAATGGCGAAAAAGAATATTACAATTGAAGAAGCATTTCAAAATTTAGACAATATCTTACAACAGCTAGAAGATAGAGATATTACGCTAGAAGATTCTTTTAAAATATATCATAAAGGAATGGATTTGCTTAAATACTGTAACGAAAAAATAGATACGGTAGAAAAACAAATGTTACAAATTGATGATAACGGTGAACTAAATGAATTTTAAGAAAGAACTAGAAAAACACGTTGATGAAATTGAAATAGTTTTAAAGCATTATTTACCAGGGAATTCGGGGTTTCAAAAAACAGTAATAGAAGCTATGAATTATAGTGTGTTAGCTGGTGGTAAGCGCTTACGACCTATGCTTATGGAGGAAACTTATAAGTTATTTGGTGGAAAAAGTGAAGTGATCAAACCATTTATGGCAGCTATGGAAATGATACATACCTATTCGCTTGTTCATGATGATTTACCAGCTATGGACAATGATGAATACCGAAGGGGTAGAAAGACTACTCATGCTGTATATGGTGAAGCAATGGGGATATTGGCCGGAGATGGTCTACTTAATTTTGCGTTTGAAACGGCAACAAAAGCTTTTGATATAAGTGATAATTATGAAACAATTGGAAAAGCATTAAAAATTTTAGCCTTTAAAGCAGGTGTATTTGGCATGATTGGCGGACAAAGTGTTGATGTAGAAAATGACGGTAATCCAATTGAGAGAGAAACACTTGATTTTATTTATAGACTTAAAACGGGAGCTTTAATTGAAAGTTCTATGATGATAGGAGCTATTTTAGCAGGAGCTAGCAAAGAGGAAGTAGATACAGTAGAGCGAATTGCTGCCAATGTGGGATTGGCGTTTCAAATACAAGATGATATTTTGGATGTTACTAGTACCATCGAAGTGCTTGGTAAACCAATCAATAGTGATGAAAAGAATCATAAAATAACATATGTTACAATTGAAGGTCTAGAGCAGGCTAGATTGGATGTAGAAGAAATTTCAAACAAGGCGTTAAAACTTCTTAATGGTTTGAACAATAAGAATATGTTCTTAAATAAACTTATTGAAATGCTAATAACCAGAGAAAAATAGAGGGATTTGTCTAATGATACTAGAGAATATTAATCAAGAGAATGAAATAAAAAACTTAACCACATATGAATTAGAACAATTAGCGGCTGAAATAAGGGAATTTTTAATCAACAAAATAAGTATTACGGGCGGTCATTTGGCATCTAATTTAGGCGTTGTGGAACTTACGATAGCACTTCATTTAGCATTTAATCTACCAAATGATAAAATGATATGGGATGTGGGGCATCAGGCATATACACACAAGATTCTTACAGGTCGAAAAGCCGGATTTGATGAATTGAGAAAATATGGTGGTTTAAGTGGTTTTCCAAAGAGAAATGAAAGTCCATGCGATTGTTTTGATACTGGTCACAGTTCAACATCTATTTCAGCAGGGATTGGTTTAGTTCAAGCTAGTCAGATATTAAAAAAAGATAATTATGTTGTTTCAATCATCGGAGATGGAGCGTTAACTGGAGGAATGGCATATGAAGCACTCAACAATGCAGCAAGGTTAACTAGAAATTTTATTATCATTTTAAACGATAACAATATGTCGATTTCCGAAAGTGTTGGCGGTATATCTCAATATTTAAGCAATATTAGAACAGCAGAGGCTTATACAGATTTAAAAACAGGTGTTGTGGATACATTATCTAAGATTCCTTTTTATGGCGAAAAAGTAGTTGGTAAAATACGTAATACAAAAAATGGAATTAAGCAGCTTTTTATACCTGGAATGTTTTTTGAAAATATGGGAATTACGTATCTTGGACCAGTGGATGGGCATGATATTGATAAGATGGTCAAAGTGTTTAATGAAGCAAAGAAGTTAAATCAGGCAGTTTTGATTCATGTTAAGACCAAGAAAGGGAATGGTTATTTGCCGGCTGAAAAACATCCAGCTAGATTTCATGGTGCAGAACCTTTTGTAGTAGAAACGGGGTTACCAACACACAAGAGTGAGAAAGCTACTTATTCCGATATATTTTCAACCGTAATGAGAAAATTGGGTGATAGAGATAGTAAAGTAGTTGCAATAACAGCTGCTATGCCAGATGGAACCGGATTGAAACGATTTAAAAATATGTTTCCTGACCGCTTTTTTGATGTAGGAATTGCGGAAGAACATGCCGTTACTTTTGCAGCAGGGCTTGCAGCAGGAGGATTAAAACCTATTTTTGCAGTATATTCTTCTTTTTTGCAAAGAGCTTACGATCAAGTACTTCATGATGTGTGTATTCAAAATCTTCACGTTGTATTTGCAATTGACCGATCGGGACTTGTTGGAAGTGATGGAGAAACGCATCAGGGAATATTTGACATATCATTTTTATCCAATATTCCTAACATGCACATAATAGCACCTAAAAATAAATGGGAATTGTCAGATATGTTAAAATATGCAGTTGATTTTACCGGACCAATTGCGATTAGATATCCCAGAGGAGAGGCTTATGATGGGCTAAAAGAACATAGAGAGCCAATCGAGTATGGTAAAAGTGAAGTTATTTATGATGAATCCGATATCGCGTTATTGGCTGTAGGAAGTATGGTTAAAACAGCGAAAGAGGTTAGGGAAGAATTAAAGGAAATTGGATATAATTGTAGTCTTGTGAATGCAAGATTTGTAAAACCAATTGATGAAAATAGTATTTTGGAATTAGTCAAGGATCATAAATTACTTGTTACATTAGAAGAAAATGTTAAAAATGGTGGATTTGGTGAAAAAGTTTTACAATTAATTTCAGAGTGTGGAATTCAGGCTAATATATTAATTATTGCTATTTCAGATGAGTATGTAGAACATGGTAACGTTGATATACTAAAAAAAGAAGTTGGAATTGATAAAGAATCAGTTCTTAAGAAAATTATTTCAGCTTATGTAAAATGCACAGAAGATTAGGAAGGCATAAATAGAGGTGATTCAATGAAAGAACGATTAGATGTTTTATTATTTAGCAGAGGGTTAGCAAATTCAAGAGAAAAAGCAAAGGCAATAATTATGTCTGGAAACGTTTTTATAAACGGAAATAGAGAAGACAAAGCAGGGTCTATGTTCGATGATAAAGTAGAGATACTTGTAAAAGGTCACGCACTTAAATATGTCAGTCGTGGTGGATTAAAGCTTGAAAAAGCAATGGCAAATTTCGGAGTAAATGTAACAGATAAAATATGTATGGATGTAGGGTCTTCAACTGGAGGCTTTACAGATTGTATGCTTCAAAATGGAGCAGTTAAAGTATATGCGGTAGATGTAGGACATGGACAACTTGAATGGAAGCTTAGGCAAGATGAACGAGTAGTTTGTATGGAAAAAACCAACATTCGTTACGTTGTGGAAGCTGATATTGCGGATGAAATTAATTTCTCATCGATTGATGTGTCTTTTATATCCTTAACCAAAGTTTTATTACCGGTAAAGAAACTTTTAACGGAGGATGGACAAATTGTATGCTTGATCAAGCCACAATTTGAAGCGGGTAGAGAAAAAGTTGGGAAAAAGGGAGTCGTTAGAGAAAAAAATATACATGTTGAAGTGATTGAAAAAGTCATTGGATATGCAATCAGTATAGGATTCGAAATTCTTAATTTGGAATTTTCTCCAATAAAAGGACCAGAAGGAAATATTGAATATCTTCTTTATCTTCAAAATCATATGGGAGATCAAACATATGATGAACTAAAATTTGACGTTAACACAATTGTGAATATGGCACATGAAACTCTTTAGGAGGTAAAGTTGTGAATAAATTTTACATAATAACGAATCATCAAAAAGATGAAGAGCTTATAATAACAAAGATGATTCAAGATTATTTGTTGAAAAATGGCAAAGAATGTATTATACATGAAAAAGAAGAGAAAACATTAAAAAATTATATGTTTACAAATGCTGACCTTATACCAGATGATGTTGATTGTCTTATGGTCTTGGGTGGGGATGGAACACTCATACAGGCAGCACGAGATGTCGCAGATAAAAAAATTCCACTCGTTGGTGTTAATCTAGGTACACTTGGTTATTTAACAGAAATCGAGAAACAAAATATCTTTCCAGCATTAGATAAGTTGATGAAAGATGACTATTTTATTGAACAAAGGTTAATGTTAAAGGGGGAATTATTTAAGAATAAGAAATCTTTTATCAAAAATAGGGCATTAAATGATATAGTAATCAGTAGGAATGGTAGCCTTAGAATTATTGATTATGACGTCTATGTAAATGGAGAATATTTAGTATCCTACAGTGCAGACGGAATTATCATATCAACACCAACGGGTTCTACTGGCTATAATTTGTCAGCAGGTGGTCCAATCGTGGATCCAAAAGCTGATATATTGACAGTTACACCAATATGTTCGCATACGCTTAATTCTAACAGTATTGTGTTATCAGCAAGTGACGAGGTAATCGTAAAAATTGGTCCTGGAAGAAAAAGTGAATTTCAATCAGTCGTTGCAACATTTGATGGCGATACAAACATAAAAATGGAAACAGGAGATTATATTAAAATAACTAAATCAACAAAAAAAACTCAGATTATTAAATTAAGCAAATTAAGTTTTGTGGAGGCTCTGAGAAACAAAATTGGAGATTATAGATAGGAGTATAACATGAAGATAGAAAGACATTCCAAAATTGTTGAGTTAATCAGTAATTATGACATAGAAACTCAAGAAGATTTGGCAGATAAATTAAATCAGGCTGGGTATAATGTTACACAGGCAACCGTATCAAGAGATATTAGAGAACTAAAGTTAACCAAGGTAGCGACAGATGGAAATAGACAAAAATATGTAGTATTACAAAGTCAAGAAGGCTGGATGAGTGAAAAGTATATTCGAGTACTTCAGGATGGATTTTTAAATATGACAAAAGCTTCGAATATTTTAGTTGTTAAGACGGTATCTGGAATGGCAATGGCTGTGGCAGCGGCGCTTGACGCAATGCAATTTAAAGAAGTGTTAGGGTGTATTGCTGGAGATGATACAATTTTTTGTGCAACAAGAAGTGAAGAAGAAACATTGACATTAATGGAGAAAATGCGCAAAATTACGGGTAAGTAAGAAAAACGTACAGTTGAAGAAGTGAATACTTACTTACCAAGCATGAAAGTGAAATTTTCGCATTTGCCATAACGTGAAGGGGAACACGTAAATGGAGGTAGTGTGTGGAGAGAGTCACACATAAGGAGTGAAGATATGTTACTTAATTTACATGTAAAAAATTTGGCACTTATTGATGAATGTGAAGTTGATTTTACAGAAGGTCTTAACATTTTGACAGGTGAGACAGGTGCAGGCAAGTCTATTATTATAGGCTCTATTAATCTTGCATTGGGTGCAAAAGCTTCAAAAGACGTAATCAGAGAAGAGAGTGAATTTGCATTAATTGAACTTATTTTTCAACTTGAAACCAATAAACAAAGAGAAATGGTTCGTGATATTGGAATAGAAGTAGAGGAAGATAATCAGGTTATTATTTCAAGAAAATTAAAGAATGGTAAAAGTATTAGTAAAATCAATGGTGAAACCGTTCCAGTTAGTATTGTAAAATTAGTTGCTGAAATTTTAATTGATATTCATGGACAACATGAGCATCAGTCGTTACTTTACAAAAAAAATCATTTATCTATTTTAGATGAATATGCAAAAGCAGAGATTGCAAATACTAAGATGGAGGTTGCAAATTTGTATCATGATTTTGAACGTCTAAAGAAACAATTAGATGATTCGGAACTAGATGAAGAGCAAAGAGCTAGAGAAATTTCATTTGCGGAATTTGAATTGCTTGAAATAGAAGAGGCAGCACTCAAAGAAAATGAGGATATTGAATTAGAAGATTTACATAAAAAAATGTCAAATTCTAAAAAGATTGTTGAAGGTATCAGCAATATTTATATGCAAACAGGGGATAATGATATTAATTCAGCGGGAGAAAATATTGGACGAGCGTTGAAAGAGTTTAGCCATATTGTGGATTATGATAAAAATTTAGAGAATTTATGTGGACAACTTACTGATATTGATTCCCTATTAAACGATTTCAACCGCGAGATTTCTGATTATATGTCAGAAATGGAGTTTTCGGATGAAGAATTTATGGAATGCGAGAGTCGATTAAATTTAATTAATAATTTAAAGGTGAAATATGGAAAAACAATAGAGGATATAAAAAAATACAAAGAAAAGCAAGAAGTTAAATTAGCCAAGTTAAATCAATATGAAGAATTTATATCTGACCTAAAACAAAAGTTAAAAACGGCAGAAGATAAGCTGAATGTTGAATCAGAAAAGTTATCTCAGATAAGAAAGAAATATGCAAAGGAATTATCCGAAAAAATCAAGTCCAATTTAGTAGATTTGAATTTTTTGAACGTTGAATTTGATATACAATTTACAAAAGCGAGTCATTTTACACAAAATGGTTTTGATGAAATTGAATTTATGATATCAACAAACCCAGGGGAGTTGGTTAAGCCATTAGGAAAAGTTGCTTCTGGCGGTGAACTTTCTAGAATTATGTTGGCAATTAAAACTGTTTTGTCGGATAAGGATGAGACGGGGACGTTGATTTTCGATGAAATAGATGTCGGAATTAGTGGAAGAACGGCACAAATGGTTTCAGAGAAAATGGCGCTTATTGCGCATACCCATCAATTATTGTGTATAACACATTTACCTCAAATAGCAGCTATGGCGGATAGTCATTACATAATTGAAAAAAATGTGGTACAAAATAAAACGATAACTTCAATTAAAAAATTAAATGAAAGTAACATAATAGTTGAATTGGCAAGGATTCTTGGCGGTGCAAAAATAACAGATACCGTAATGCAAAGTGCAAAAGAAATGAAAGAATTGGCAACTCGTACAAAAAATGCCTAGTGTTAAAATCTAATAAAAACAAATACTAAAAAGGAATATAAAATTTATATTCTTTTTTTTGCGAGAAAGAGTTAAATCAAAATTGATTGGGCTTTTTCGCGATTGCTAGTGGATTAATTTGATTTATCTAGTTAAGAATAACAACGGAAAGTTCGAAAAGCGAGATTTCTAGCGTTAAATAAAGATTTTAACGGAGGGCATCATGAAAAATAACAGGTATATCGACAAGATATTAGCCATAGCTTTTGTTGCATTTTTAGTGTTTAGTGCAAGCATACTTTTCATTTCTATGAAAAAAGCATTGCCTGATAAGATTAATATTGTTGCAAATCAAGAACAACAGTTTTACTTTGGTTTACCTGTTAATGGATTTATTAAAAATGAAGTAGAAGTATCAGATATGGAAAAATCGAATATTCCTAATGATCAGATTAAAATCGACATGCAACAACCGTTTACACTTAAGTCTGGAAATCGCGGAAGCTTTGTTATGGCGTGCAAATTATTTGGACTAATTACCTTAAAGAATGTTCAAATTGATGTGGTTGAAAAGGAATATGTGATTCCTTGTGGTATGTCTATTGGTATTTATATTCAAACGGATGGTGTTCTTGTAATAGGTACGGGAGTAGTAAGTGCAATAGATGGTATTAATTATGAACCGGCTTATAATCTTGTTAAATCAGGTGATTATATAGTTGGAGTCAATGGTACACTGATAAATAATAAAAATCAGCTTATTGAATTAATTAATGAATATGGTGCTAAAGATATTATTCTTAACATTAGAAGAAATGAAGAAATGATAGATGTAAAGGTTCAGCCAGAACAAACTACCCCAGAAGAATATAAATTAGGAATATGGGTGAGAGATAATACACAAGGTATTGGTACATTAACATTTGTTGGTTTAGATGGAGAATTTGGCGCATTAGGGCACGGAATTAATGATGTTGATACAAGTACCTTAATGGAACTAAAATCAGGTAACTTATATGAAACAAATATCGTATCAATTATTAAGGGTAAAAAGGGTTCGCCAGGTGAATTGACAGGGACAATTGATTATAATAAAAGCAATATTTTGGGTGATATTACAAGCAATACAACGGAAGGAATTTTTGGAAAAGCAGATAAATTATTGCAAGAATTCGGAACAAAGAATTCAATGGAAGTAGGACTAAAGCAAGATATAAAATTAGGACCTGCGTATATAAGATGCAACGTTGAAGGGGAAGTTAAGGACTATGAGGTGGAAATTCTTGAAGTGAATACTGGTGAGGATAATATCAATAAAGGAATTATTTTGAAAGTTACTGACGAAAATTTATTAAATCTTACAGGGGGGATTGTGCAAGGAATGAGTGGAAGCCCTATTATTCAAGACAATAAAATAATTGGAGCAGTGACTCATGTATTTATTCAAGACGCAACAAAAGGTTTTGGCATATTCATAGAAAATATGCTTGAATCTAAAGATGAGGATTAAGCATAAAAGAATGATGCAATATTCTGCTAAAAAGCGTATAATAGGATTACCATTGTTTTCCTTTTTTGCATGATACCTTATAATTCCTTAGGTGCTGTAAAATTATGTATTTCTAAGCATTTTTTATGTGTCGAAAACTGCGACAAATATAAGTTGCGAAACAAAATTAATATTTATATAATACAAATAGGTTTTATACAAGAAAATGAAGAATGGTGCCAAGTAATTATTTCGAAAAAACAAAAATAAGGGAAAGAAAGATCTAAGGAGGAGTTTTAATGGGTAAGTTAAATGTTGCTATTGCAGATGATAATTCTAGAGTTGTAGATTTACTTGATGAAATAATAAGTAATGACGAAGAATTAGAAGTAGTTGGGAAAGCTAGAAATGGTGAGGAAGCATATAATATTATTAAAGAGAAAGAGCCAGATGTTGTTCTTTTAGATATTATTATGCCAAAAATGGATGGGTTGAGTCTAATGGACAAAGTAAACAAAGACACAACTATGAAGAAACGTCCAGCATTTATTGTCATAACAGCAGTAGGGCAAGAAGGCATAACGGAAGATGCTTTTAACCTAGGTGCAAATTATTATATTATGAAACCGTTTGACAATACTATGGTTCTTAACAGAATAAAGAATGTGAGAAAAAATGCTACTAAACATGTGCAAGAAGTTAGAAAAGTGAATGCATATGAAAATAAAAAAGAATATGTGTCAAGAAACTTAGAATCAGATGTAACAAACATTATACATGAAATTGGCGTACCAGCGCACATTAAAGGTTATCAATATCTAAGAGATGCAATCATTATGTCAGTAAATGATATGGAAATGTTAAATTCAATTACAAAAATATTATATCCAACAATAGCTAAAATGCATCAAACGACACCAAGTCGAGTAGAGCGTGCAATTAGACATGCAATTGAAGTAGCGTGGAGTCGCGGTAAAATGGATACAATCGATGCTTTATTTGGATATACAGTTAATACAGGGAAAGGCAAACCTACAAATTCAGAGTTTGTTGCTTTAATTGCAGATAAAATAAGATTAGAATATAAAGTTAATAATCATTTTGCTAATTAACGGAATATAAATACTTTTAATAGTCTTTGATATAGGGTATAATTAATGCAGACCCAAAGGGGTAGGAATAAATTATACGAAGAACATAAATTCGAAGTATAATATATCAGATAACAAGGCTGGGAGGTATTTAGATGAAGAATATTTTATTTATTGCATCTGAGGCAGTTCCATTTATAAAAACGGGTGGATTGGCCGATGTAGTGGGTTCGTTACCAAAATATTTTGATCGAACAGAATATGATGTAAGAGTTATTATACCTAAATATTTATGTATTTCTGAGAAGTATAGAGGCAATATAGAATATAACACGTCTTTTTATATGGATTTAGCATGGCGTTCGCAATATGTAGGAATCCTAGAGACTACGATTGATGATATTAAAATTTATTTTATTGATAATGAATATTATTTATCGGGAGATAAACCATATGGAGAGATGAAAACAGATATAGAAAAATTTGCATTTTTTTCTAAAGCATCTTTGTCTGCATTGCCCTTGATCGGTTTCAAGCCTGATATTATTCATTGTCACGATTGGCAGACAGGTTTAGTTCCGGTCTATCTAAAGGATAGATTTTATAAAAATGAGTTTTATTCGAAAGTTAAAACAGTTATGACAATACATAACTTGAAATTTCAAGGACTATGGGATTTGAAGAAAACAAGAGATATTACCGGGTTATCTATGTATTATTTTGCACCAGATAAGCTAGAATCTTATGGTGATGCCAATCTTTTAAAAGGTGGATTAGTTTATGCAGATGCAATTACTACAGTAAGCGTTACTTATGCACAGGAGATCGAAACAGAATTTTATGGAGAACATTTAGATGGTCTAATTCGGGCACGTTCCAATGTACTTCGCGGAATTGTGAATGGAATTGATTATGAAGAATACAATCCACAGACAGATGAATTGATTGTTAAAAATTATAATATTAAAAATTTTAGAAAAGAAAAAAGTAAAAACAAAACGTTTCTTCAAGAAGAATTAGGATTAGAAATAAATCACAAGAAGTTCATGATTGGAATTGTGTCAAGATTGACTGATCAAAAAGGATTTGATTTAATTGAATATATTATGGATGAATTATGCTTGCTTGATATTCAGCTAGTAATTTTGGGCACAGGTGATGAGAAGTATGAGAACATGTTTAGACATTATGATTGGAAATATAATGACAAAGTATCTGCAAATATTTTCTATTCTGAAGAAATGTCTCATAAGATATATGCGTCATGTGATGCATTTTTAATGCCATCCTTGTTCGAACCATGTGGACTAAGCCAGCTGATGAGTCTTAGATATGGAACGGTCCCAATTGTAAGAGAAACGGGTGGATTAAAAGATACAGTTGATGCTTATAATGAATATGAAAGCACAGGGACAGGATTTAGTTTTACAAATTATAATGCGCATGAGATGCTAAATACCTTGAAGTACGCAATGGATATTTTTTATAACAGAAAACGTGAGTGGAATAAGCTTATAGACAGGGGAATGGCAAGAGACTTTTCATGGAAAACTTCAGCGAAAGAATATGAGAAATTGTATGATGAATTAACTTTTAATATCGAATAAAGAACGTGTCATGCGATTTGCATTTGAAAAATTTCATGACCAATAGATAACAGAAAATGTAAATGATATAGTTCCTATATTATTTACGTTTTCTGTTTTTTTGTAACAGTTCAGGCACGTTATGAATGGTATAGCTGAACTGGTTACTGTTCACTCCGTTCACAGTAACTTATGATTTCTGCATGCAAATTCGCTACGCGAAGCAGAAATCATTTGTCGAATCATTTTCTTACGTAGCTTAACAGCTAGTGTTAAGCTACTGTGTGAACAGTAACCTGAACTGTTACGTTTTGTGTATTAAGCAGGAGGATGCATTGACTGTTTCAAACACTTAAATTATAATAATATTGACATTTCACTATTAATGAAAGGAAACGTAATAATTCATGGATTATATAGATATAAATGGTAAATCGATTGATATAAATAAAAAAGTGGTGCAACATATTAAAACATTAAAAAAAGATAGCGAAAAAATAAAATTGCAGGAGAAGAAAATAATTTCGCCAAACAATAAAGGATTATGATATTCTTTGCAGAATATATATAATATAGGCATTACTTGTTTATAAGACGATGAAAAGAACATTTATGAAGGAAAGGTGATATACCATGACAATAAGGGAAAGCTTAGAACAATGGGAAACTGATTACTTAAGTGAATATGCAGCACTTAGCAAGAATTCAATGGGTAGAGATGTAGAAGAGCCTCAATGTGATATACGACCAGTATACCAAAGAGATCGTGATAGAATATTACATTGTAAATCCTTTCGGCGCCTAAAACAAAAGACGCAGGTGTTTTTGTCACCAGAAGGTGATCACTATCGAACACGACTGACTCATACATTAGAAGTTTCACAGACTGCAAGAACAATAGCGAAGGCACTTAGATTAAATGAAGAATTGGTAGAAGCAATTGCACTTGGCCACGATCTTGGTCATACGCCGTTTGGACATGCAGGAGAAAATGCGTTAGATTCAGTTTGTAGTCATGGATTCAAACACTATGAACAAAGTATAAGAGTAGTCGAGAAGTTGGAAAAGGGTGGAGAAGGATTAAATCTAACAAAAGAAGTAAGAGATGGAATACTGAATCATCCAACGGCAGGAAATCCAAGTACATTAGAGGGAAAGATAGTAAGATTGTCAGATAAAATCGCCTATATTAATCATGATATTGATGATGCAATCAGAGGGAAAATATTAAAAGAAGAAGATATTCCGATGGAATTTAGGGAAGTACTAGGGATATCATCAAAAGAAAGATTGAATAATATCATTCATGATATAGTGAGAAATAGTACGGGAAAGCCAGATATTATTATGTCAGGTGATGTAGAAAAAGCAATGAAAGATTTACGAGCATTTATGTTTACAAATGTATATAAGAATCCAAAAGCAAAAGGCGAAGAAATTAAAGCAAAGAATATGCTTAAGGAATTGTTTGAATATTATATGAATAATATAGAGGATATGTCTAGGGAATACATAGATATGATAGAGCTAGAAAACGAAAATGTGGAGCGTGTAGTATGTGATTATATTGCAGGTATGACAGATCAATATGCAATATCAAAGTTTGCACAATATTTTATGCCTAATTCATGGAAAATATATTAAATTTTAAAATATGTTATCGGAGGCGTGGCAATGTTTTACCCAGAAGATTTAGTGGAAGAGATAAGAATGAAAAATGATGTAGTAGATGTGATTTCTACTTATGTTAAACTTCAGAGAAAAGGTAGTTCCTATTTTGGATTGTGTCCATTTCATAATGAAAAGTCACCATCCTTTTCAGTTTCACCGGGCAAGCAGATGTATTATTGTTTTGGATGTGGAGCAGGTGGCAATGTATTTACGTTTGTTATGGAATATGAAAATTATACATTTCAAGAAGCAATTAAGTACTTGGCAGATAGAGTAGGTGTAGAATTACCTGAAATTGAATACTCAGAAGAAGCGAGAAAACAAGCCGATTTAAAAACAACTATATTAGATATTAATAAGCAGGCGGCAAATTATTTTTATTATCTGTTAAAAAGCGAAGCAGGAGAAGTGGCATATCGCTACTTGGCCAATAGAGAATTAAGTGATGAGACAATCAAGAAATTCGGACTTGGATTTTCAAATAAATATAGTAATGATTTGTTTCAGTTTCTTAAGGAAAAGGGATATTCGGATGAAATATTAAAACAGTCTGGATTATTCAATATAGATGAAAAAAAGGGTGTTTATGATAAGTTTTGGAATAGAGTAATATTCCCAATTATGGATGTGAATGGTAGAGTGATTGGATTCGGAGGAAGAGTGATGGGTGATGGAAGCCCTAAATATTTAAATTCTCCGGAAACAAGAGTATTTGATAAGAGTCGTAATTTATATGGCCTTAATTTCGCCAGAACGTCTAGAAAGAATTTCATTTTGTTATGTGAAGGTTATATGGATGTGATAGCACTACATCAAGCAGGATTTATCAATGCGGTAGCGTCGCTTGGAACATCATTTACAGAAGGACATGCTAATTTAATAAAACGGTATACAGACCAAGTTTATATTACGTATGACAGTGATGTAGCAGGAGTCAAGGCAACGATAAGGGCTATTCCAATTCTAAAAGATGTAGGAGTAACGGTTAAAATTGTTAATATGTTGCCATACAAAGATCCGGACGAATTTATTAAGAGTCTTGGTGCTACGGCGTATGAAGAACGAATTGAGAAAGCTACAAGTAGTTTTATGTTTGAAATAGAAATAATGGAACTTGAGTATGATATGAAGGATCCGGAAAGTAAAACAAGATTTTTTAATGAAGTTGCCAAAAAAATATTAGAGTTTCGAGAGGATTTAACAAGAGATAATTATATTCAGGCAGTCGCGGAGAAATATAATACCGGGTATGAAAAGCTTAGACAATTGGTAAGCAGTGTAGGAATTAAACTCGGAGGAGTTGTCGCACGTGAAAGAACAAAGGTAAATATCCAGCAATCCAAGCCTAAAGATGGTGGAATGATGGAATCTCAAAGGATTTTAATCACATATTTAATTGAAGAAGAAGGCCTATATGAAAAAATTAAACAATATGTTACTCCAAATGATTTTACTGAAAGCTTATATCACACAGTAGTTGAAATCTTATTTGAACAGCTTGAGAGAGGGGAAGTAAATCCAGCAAAAATAATAAATAATTTTACAGATGAAGAAGAGCACAAAGCAGTTGCGGCATTGTTTAATACCAAACCAAAAGCAATAGAGACCAGGATTGACAAAGAGAAGGCTTTGAAGGAAACGATAGTAAGAGTTAAGGAAAATAGTCTGATTTATGAAAGTTCTAATTTGAATTCAGAGGATATTTTTAGTGAAATGAAAAAGCTTACAGACGGCAAGAAAATGATTGAGAAGCTTAGGACATTGCATATTTCCTTAGATTAAGGACAGAATATTAATAAGTGTGGAAGGGTGAGTGAAATGGAAGAAACTACGTTAAAACTTGGTGATATGTTAAAGGAACTATTAGAAGTTGCAAAAAAGAAAAAAAATGTATTGGAATATAAAGAAATAAGCGATTTTTTTCAAGACATAGAATTATCTACAGATCAATTCGAAAGAATACTGGACATACTTGAGACAAGTAATATAGATGTACTTCGAATAACGAATGATGAAGATGAGGAACCTATCTTATTAGAAGATGAGGAAGAAGTTGAGATAGAAAAAATAGACTTGACGGTGCCAGATGGAATAAGCATTGAAGATCCTGTAAGAATGTATTTGAAAGAAATTGGTAAAGTTCCATTGCTAAGTGCGGACGAAGAAATTGAACTTGCTAAAAGGATGGAAATTGGGGATGAACTTTCAAAACAAAGACTTGCGGAAGCAAACCTTCGTCTTGTTGTAAGTATTGCAAAAAGGTATGTGGGAAGAGGTATGCTTTTTTTAGATCTTATTCAAGAAGGTAATCTTGGACTGATTAAAGCAGTTGAAAAATTTGATTATAGAAAGGGTTATAAGTTTAGTACCTATGCTACCTGGTGGATTAGACAAGCGATTACAAGAGCAATTGCTGATCAAGCAAGAACGATTCGTATTCCAGTTCATATGGTTGAAACCATTAATAAGTTGATTCGGATATCCAGACAATTATTGCAAGATCTTGGTAGAGAGCCAGTTCCAGAAGAGATTGCGAAGGAAATGGGGATATCGGTAGAACGAGTAAGAGAAATTCTTAAAATATCGCAAGAACCGGTTTCTTTGGAAACACCAATAGGTGAGGAAGAGGATAGTCATTTAGGAGATTTCATTCAAGATGAAAATGTTCCTGTACCAGCAGATGCGGCAGCCTTTACCCTTCTAAAAGAACAACTAGTTGAAGTGCTTGGAACGTTAACGGATCGTGAGCAGAAGGTATTAAGATTGCGTTTCGGTTTAGATGATGGGAGAGCTAGGACATTAGAGGAAGTTGGTAAAGAATTTAGTGTGACTCGAGAAAGAATTAGGCAGATTGAAGCAAAAGCACTTAGAAAACTTAGACATCCAAGCCGAAGCCGCAAGCTCAAGGATTACTTGGAGTAAAAGATAAAGTTATTGATGAATTTAATAAATTTTTAATTTTGGAGGCAAAATGCAATTATCAAAAAGATTGACAGCGGTGGCCGATATGGTGAGTAACGGAAATCGATTAGTAGATGTAGGAACCGATCATGGGTATATTCCCATTTTTTTAGTGGAAAATGGACAAGTTCCGTCTGCTATAGCATTAGATATCAACAAAGGACCAATTCAAAGAGCAAAAGAACATATTTTAGAACATAATTTAGAGAAATACATAGAGACAAGGCTGTCAGATGGTGTGACAGCCTTAAATGCGAATGAAGGTGATACGTTAGTTATAGCTGGAATGGGTGGCGGACTTATTATTAAAATCATTACACAAGGGGAAGAAATATTATCAAATTTCATAGAGTTCGTATTACAACCACAATCGGAGATAGAACAAGTAAGGAAATTCATAATTGAAAAAGGATATAACATAGTTGAAGAAAATATGATACTTGATGAAGGTAAATATTATCCGATGATGAAAGTAACAAAGAATTACAAATCAACTAGTGAATATAGAGAGAACAACATAAATAATAGAAAAAGTAATGATGAAAGTCTTTTGTATCAAGAAAGAAATGCAAGTAGTTATAATAATATTATTTTTTATAAATATGGAAAAAATTTGCTCAAAAACAAGAATGCAACATTAAAGCTTTTTTTAGAAAAAGAATTAAATACTTATACTGGTATTTCAGAAAAACTTTCAGCCAATGCGCAAGAAAATGCACGAATAAGAATAAAAGAGATTAAGGATGAAATAAACTATATAAAGGAGGCTTTATTATTTTATGAAATGTAGCAATTTAATTGAGGCCTTTGAACAATTAGCACCACTTCATATGGCACAAGCTTGGGATAATATTGGAATGCTTGTGGGTACAGCGCAGAGAGAAATAAATAGCATATATATAGCACTCGATTCAACAGATGAGGTTATTAAAGATGCAACTAACAAAAAGGTAGATTTACTTTTGACACACCATCCATTAATATTTAAATCTTTAAAAAGCGTTACAGAGGAGGAGTTTATTGGTAGACGCATAACAAATTTGATTAAAGCAAATATTACTTATTATGCAATGCATACTAATTTTGATGTAGCGGTTATGGCAGATTTAGCAGCAGATTATTTATGTCTTTCCAATCGAGAAATATTAGAGAAAACGGATGATAGTCATGGAATTGGTAAAATAGGTATGCTTCCTAAGGCGATGACGCTTGATGAATTGTGTCAATATGTTAAGAGTGTTTTTGCAATCGAATCACTTAAAGTATTTGGAAATAGAGCAGATCAAGTGGAAAAAGTTGTTATTATGCCTGGTTCAGGAAAAAGTTATATTAAAAACACGATACAATCACAAGCACAAGTTATGATTACAGGTGATATAGACCACCATGAGGGGTTAGATGCCCTTGCCTGTGGATTAAATATTATCGATGCAGGTCATTACGGAATTGAACATATTTTTGTGAAATATATGCAGGAATATATCAACAATAGTTTTAGTGAAATCAAAGTATTTACTGAAAAGGTAAATGCTCCTTTTGAAATTGTATAGCTGTAAGAAGGAGGAACAAAATGGAAAATGAAATGATAAAAGTAGTTATTAATAATGAGGAAAAGCAATATCAATATGGAACCCCATTTAGTATAATAGCAAAAGATTATGAGTCTTTAGAAGAAGATGAAATTGTTCTTGTAATGGCAGATAATCGGTTAAGGGAGCTACATAAAACACTGAAAGAGCCATGCTCAATTACTTTTGTGACAACCCAAAATCCAGTTGGAGCAATGGTTTATAAAAGAAGTGCAACTCTTCTACTGTTAAAGGCTGTTTATGATGTGACCGGTGAGGAGCGATTGGAAGAGGTGAAAATACATTACTCTGTTAGTAAAGGATACTATTTTACAATAAAGGGTAATGTGATAATAAATGAGACATTTATAAATGATGTAAAAATGAAAATGTATGAAATTGCTGAACGCAAGCTTCCGGTACAAAAAAGATCGGTAAATACAGATGATGCAATCAAACTATTTAGCCAATATGGAATGGTTGATAAAGAAAGATTATTTAAATATAGAAGGCCTTCAAAAGTAAACATATATAGTTTAGGTAACTTTGAAGATTATTTCTATGGATTTATGGTTCAAAATATAGGAGTGATTAAATACTTTGATCTATATTTATATAAAGATGGTTTTGTTTTACAATTACCAACGAATAAAGATCCTAAAATAGTTCCGCCATTTCGACCTCAAGAAAAGCTATTTGAGGTTCAAAAAGAATCTACTAGATGGGGAGATATGTTGGAGGTAGGTACGGTAGGAGCGTTTAATGACCAAATAGCATTGAGTAATGCGAATGATTTAATATTAGTGCAAGAGGCACTACAAGAGAAGAAAATAGCTGAAATAGCTCAGACAATAGTGAATCGTAAAGGTACCAAATTTATTATGATAGCAGGACCATCTTCATCTGGAAAAACAACCTTTTCACATAGATTGTCTATTCAATTGCGTGCGAACGGGTTGAAGCCACACCCAATTCCTATGGATGATTATTTTATCAATAGAGAAGAAGTTGCAAGAGATGAATTTGGCAAATATGACTTTGAATCAATTGAAGCTATTGATGTTGAATTGTTTAATAAAGATATGATGGCACTCCTTAACGGTGAGCAAGTTGAGTTACCAATATATAATTTCAAGACAGGTAAGAGAGAGCTAAGAGGAAAATTAAAACAATTAGGAGAAGATGATGTATTAGTGATTGAAGGAATACATTGCCTGAATGATAAGTTGTCCTATTCACTTCCTCAGGAGAATAAGTTTAAAATATATATTAGTGCATTAACTCAACTCAATATAGATGAACATAATAGAATACCAAGTACAGATGGAAGACTAATTAGACGAATGGTTCGAGATGCTCGAACAAGAGGAATATCAGCTCAGCAGACTATAAATATGTGGTATTCTGTTAGAAGAGGTGAAGAAAAGAATATATTTCCATTTCAAGAAGAGGCTGATGTAATGTTTAATTCTGCATTAATTTATGAGTTGGCAGTGCTAAAAATGTATGCAGAGCCTTTATTATTTGGAATTGATAAAAGTGAACCAGAATATATGGAGGCAAAGCGCTTACTTAAATTTCTGGATTATTTTCTTGCGATTGGAAGCGAAGATATTCCTAAAAATTCGATTCTTCGAGAATTTGTGGGAGGCAGTTGCTTCCATGTTTAAGTATTTGGCAGAAAAGTGAGTGTAAAAATTATTCATGTGTATTTGTGTATGTGATACGTCAGACAAGGGAGAAAATATGTTGATTAATAATGTAGCAATGATAGGAACCGGAGCAGTCGGTGGAGTTTACGCGAGACATCTTTATAATACTTATGGGAATAGTTTTTATATTATTGCCGAAGGTGCGCGAAAAGAGCGCATTGAAAAAAAAGGAATAAAAGTAAATGGGACAGTTTTTAACCCGCAGGTTGTTGCTCCAAATGAAATGGATATTAAAATGGACTTAATTATACTTGCAGTTAAGAATTATGATTTAGAGCAAGCATTAAGTGATATTACAAATATGGTGAAAAATCAAACGATTATGTTACCGTTACTCAATGGTATTACAGCAAGTGAAAGAATCAGTAAAGCGTTTCCGAAAGCAAGAACGTTGTTGGGATTATCTATGGGAATAGATGCGATTAGAAACGAAGAAGGAATTGCTAATACAGATGATGGTATGATTCAATTTGGATATGAAGATAATACGGATATGGCAGAGGAAGTAAAAGAAGTAATGGAATATCTTACAAACGCTGGGATTGCGTCGAAAGTATTTCCAGATATGAAGCGTATGTTATGGAGAAAATGGATGCTGAATGTAGGCGTTAATCAGGCATCTGCCATTACAGGAGCTAAATTTAAATATTTTGCACAAAATAAAGAGTTGAAGATTTTATTTAGAAATGCCATGCTAGAAGTATTTGAATTAGCAAAAGTTGCCAATGTAAACCTTACCATGGAAGATATTACAGATATAGAAAAGGTTATTTATAACTTCACACCAGAAGGAAAAACATCAATGCTTCAGGATGCAGATGCATGTAGAAGAACGGAAATTGATTATTTTGCAGGTACGGTTATAGAATATGGTAAAACTTTTAATGTACCCACACCGGTGAATGAAGTATTGTTTTGGGCAATTAAATCTAAGGAAAAAATATATATGAATGAATAGTTAGAAATATATAGGAATCAATAGTTACTATTGCAACATTGATCATATTGTGTTAGAATAATTTTTCGTAAGTAGGATGGATGATCGCAGCTGCAAGTATCGAAAGATAGCAGGTGAGGAAAGTCCGGGCTTCATAGGGCAGGATGCCAGATAACGTCTGGTGGAGGTGACTCCAAGGCTAGTGCAACAGAAATATACCGCCGGTAAAACCCGGTAAGGTTGGAAGGGCAGTGTAAGAGACTACCGCCCTCTTGGTAACAAGAGGGGCATATGTAAACCCCATTCGAAGCAAGACCGAACATAAGCATACGGTTGCCCGCCGGCTTTAGGTAGGTCGCTTGAGTTCTATGGCGACATAGAAACTAGATAGATGATCATTCACGACATGACCCGGCTTACAGTCCTGCTTACATATTAAAACGTTTAGTTTGACAATATATTTAATAAAGATAAATTTAAGTATACTAGTTGCTATATTAAAGAAAAGTAAATAGTCAGTATCTTTCTAGTTACAATTACACGAATATGAACAATAAAACAAAGTGCCTGCTTGCAGGCACTTTGTTTTATTTGCGTTCTACATAAAATTATTACAAAAAGAAGTACATTAGTGTGGCTGAAATATTAAGAGATATTACGAAAAACTGTTTAAAAAGTTAAGAAAATCTGAAGAAATATAAATGATGTAGTATATAAGTAACAAAAGCAATTTAAAAGCAGATGAAATAAGTGACAAAATAAATATGATATATCATTATAAATTTGTGCATTATTAAAAAAACTTCAAAAAAAATAAACAATATTTTGAATATGTAATTGAATTGTTAATAGAAAATCCAAGAAACAAGAGTAATAGTGTGAAAAAAAATGTGTTTTTTAAATGAACTTTCATCATAAAACAATTGATTGACTAAAAAAAACCACTGTGGTAAATTGTAGTCGTACTTAAATATAGTTTACATAAAATATTTATTGTATAAAATTAATAACCCAGTTGAAATCAAAGGAGGATTTTTAATATGAAAAAATCAATGAAAAAATTAGCAACAATTATGGCGGTAGCAACATTAGCATTTTCAGCAGTAGCGTGTGGAACTGATGATGCATCTACAGATGCAACAACAACAGAAGCTACAGATGCAACAAAAACAGATGCAACAGATGCAACAGATGCAACAGAAGCTACAGATGCAACAGATGCAACAGAAGCTACAGATGCAACAGAAGCTACAGATGAAACAGATGCAACAGATGAAACAGTTGCACCAGCAACAGATGAAACAGTTGCACCAGCAACAGATGAAACAGTTGCACCAGCAACAGATGCAACAACAGAAACAACAACAGAAACAACAACAAATTAAATTACATAGTTATAATGAGAGTGCACATCTGTTGATGTGCACTTTTTTCTTTAATAAGAGCGTGGTCGGCAAAGCTGGATACGCTCTTATTAAAGTGCAAGGCGTTGTGTTTTCGAAGTCACACAGTGTGGACGCGAGTTATGTTGCGAAGTAATCCACTTGAGCGCAAGTGAGCGTGTATCCAACCACTTTTTTGTTAAATAAATTTTAATCAAGTTTATTCATATTTAGTAATAAATAATTAAGGATCAATATTATTTATGATAAATTTGTATATATAGAAATAATATAAGATAAGAATGAATTAGGGAAGGAATATGTTGATTCCAACGTTTTTTTTTGACTGAAAAAAGAAATCATGGTATATTTAACATCGTGGCTAAATGTTAAAAATGCATAAATATACAGCGGAATGTATAAAATTTAAAGAAGTTGATTTATTACTTACGCTACCTAAATGATTAGAAAAATCACTAGAGATAATCAGAAAGTAGTGTATTGCTCAACGGTTAAAAGCGAAGGAATCAGCATTAAATGATTCAATAACAAATAGGCACAAAATTTAAATTGAATTAAAGGAATGGTTTTTCAACATTTTAATTTATTTCCTAATTTAACGGTAATAGGAAATATTATGCTTGCTCCAGTTGAACTTAAAAAAAGTGATAAAGTGCAAGCAAAAGAAAAAGGGTTAGCGCTTTTGAGAAGAGTAGGGCTTGAAGAAAAAGCTGATGTATATCCTAGCAAATTGTCTGGAGGTCAAAAGCAACGTGTTGCAATAGCGAGAGCGTTAGCAATGAATCCTGATATTATGTTGTTTGATGAACCGACGAGTGCACTTGATCCAGAAATGGTTGGAGAAGTACTTGAAGTTATGAAACAACTCGCAATTGAGGGGATGACAATGGTAATTGTTACTCATGAAATTGGTTTTGCAAGAGAAGTTTCAAATCGAGTTATATTTATGGATGCAGGATATATCGTGGAGGAAGGTACACCAGAAATGATATTTAGCAATCCACAAAATGCAAGGACTATCGATTTTTTGAATAAAGTATTGTAGTATAAAATACATTTATAAATATTCAAAGAGACATATAAAATATTAATATTATAAAAATATCATGAGAATGATTTTTGTAAATAAAAAGATAACCACAAGTAAACTTCTTTTTTGCTTGTGGTTATCTTTTTTAATTGTTTTTAAAAAGTTACAATTAATAAAATAATTTATTTTCCATAAGACATAATATTAATGAATTAATTTGCAATATGCCGGCCAATTACCGAACTGATTAGTATTTTGATATATTTTGGCACATTATAAATGGTATGGCTGAACGGTTACGTAAAGTGTATTAAGTAGTTTTGAAAGTCTTGACATATACCCAGATGGGGTATATGATGAAAATACCCAGGTGGGGTATGAAAGGAGACGATAATTTGAATAAAGAAGTTTACAATATAGAGGGTATGAGTTGCGCTGCTTGCAGTAGTGCAGTTGAACGAGTGACAAATAAGCTGGAAGGTGTAAGTTTAAGTCAAGTTAATCTAACTACTAACAAAATGACAATAGAATATGATGAGGCGATGGTAACACCACAAGATATTATGGATAAGGTAGAGAAGGCTGGTTTTAAAGCATTACCTTTTATAGAAGAACAGGAAGATTATAAGAGTAATGAAAGCAACAAGGAAGATAAGCTGCATAAGGCAAAAAGAAGATTAATTGTAAATATTGTATTATCATCAATTCTGTTATATATTTCAATGGGGCATATGCTGCCAATAAAGCTTCCTATCCCTCAGATTATAGATATGAAGGATAATTCATTAAATTATGCAATGCTACAACTTTTCCTTACCGTTATGATATTATTTAATGGAAGAAATTTCTATTTAAACGGATTTAGATCTTTGTTTAAAGGAAATCCCAATATGGATTCTCTTGTAGCAGTGGGAACAGGCAGTGCATTTTTGTATAGTCTGGCAATGACGATACGAATACCAGTAGAAAGTATGAGCGTTGAGAACTTATATTATGAATCAGCAGCGGTAGTAGTTACCCTTGTTATGCTTGGTAAATATATGGAACAAAGAAGTAAAGGAAAGACCTCAGAAGCCATTAAGAAATTAATGGAATTATCACCAGATACATCAGTCGTTATTCGTAAGGGGCAAGAAGTTGAAACAGAAACAGCTTTGGTAGAGAAGGAAGATATACTGCTTGTAAAGCCGGGAAATAGAATTTCACTGGATGGTGAGGTAATTGATGGAGCTAGTAGCGTGGACGAGTCCATGCTTACAGGCGAAAGCATACCAGTAGAAAAGCAACCAGGTGATAAAGTAATAGGCGGAAGTATTAACTACAATGGGGCTTTGCAAGTAAGAGTTACACATGTAGGCGCGGAAACAACATTGGCCAAAATAATAAAGATGATTGAAGATGCTCAGGGTAGAAAAGCACCCATTTCAAAACTTGCGGATAAAGTTGCCGGATATTTTGTGCCAACGGTTATGATTATTGCAGTAATTGCTTCAATTGTTTGGGCATTGTTAGGACACGATTTGACATTTGTGCTTACGATTTTTGTATCAGTGCTAGTGATAGCATGCCCATGTGCACTTGGTCTTGCTACTCCTACTGCAATCATGGTTGGAACAGGCGTGGGTGCTGGAAATGGAATATTGATAAAGAGCGGAGAAGCATTAGAAATTACTCATAAAATAGATATGGTGGTACTTGATAAAACAGGAACAGTGACAGAGGGAAAGCCTAAAGTAACTGATATAGTGAGTGAAAAATTTAGCAAAGAAGAACTACTTAAAATAGCAGCTTCATGTGAAAAACGTTCAGAACATCCATTGGGTGAAGCTATTGTAGCCAAAGCGTTGGAAGATGGAATTGAATTATATGATGTCAGTGAGTTTAATAGTATAACGGGCAAGGGAATCGAAGCAGTCATTAATAATCAACGAATTGTAATTGGAAATAAAAAGTTATTTGAAAGTGTTAAGGATGACATATCATTTCTTATAAATAAAGCGGATGAATTGGCGATGCAAGGAAAAACACCAATGTATATTATGATTGATAACAATCTAGAAGGTATCATAAGCGTGGCGGATACAATTAAACCTACTAGTATTGCGGCGATTGAGAAGATAAAGAGTTTGGGTATAAAAGTATACATGCTTACAGGAGACAACAGGCTAACAGCAGAAAATATTGGAAAACAAGTAAATATTGATCAAGTGATTTCCGATGTTTTACCTGGCGACAAGGCTAGTGTTGTAGCCAATCTTCAAAAAGAAGGATTTAAGGTAATGATGGTAGGTGACGGGATTAACGATGCACCAGCGTTAGTACAGGCAGACATTGGCGCAGCAATTGGCAACGGAAGTGATATTGCATTAGAATCAGGCGATATTGTTCTTATGAAATCAGATTTAAGCGATATATATAAGGCAATTAAGTTGAGTAAAGCTACAATTAGAAATATTAAACAGAATTTATTTTGGGCATTTTTCTATAATATATTAGGGATACCGGTTGCGGCAGGGTTACTATATGCATTTAATGGTACACTTTTGAATCCAATGCTTGCAGGACTTGCAATGTCATTTAGTTCAGTAACGGTAGTAACAAATGCATTGCGATTGAAAAAGATAAAGTTATAAATGGAGGTTTAAATTGGCAGAGGAAAAATGTTGTAATGAAAAAGAAAATTGTTGTATGCAACACAAGCATAGAGAAGAAAAAGAGTATAAGGATTTAATTAAGCGACTTAATATAATTGAAGGCCAGGTAAAAGGAATTAGAAATATGGTTGAAGATGAGCGATACTGTATTGATATCTTAACGCAGGTATCAGCAATACAAGCAGCATTAAATGGCTTTTCGAAAGAATTATTTTCAAATCACGTAAAAACATGTGTTGTAGACAAAATAAAGTCGGGTGATGAAGAAGTGGTAGATGAGTTATGTAATACACTTCAAAAGTTAATGAGGTAGTGATACTAACTGTTACAGTTATTTAACTATAGAATTAAGAAGTATAAAATAGGGATAAAAGAAAGGAATAAAAATATGAGAGTATTTAAAACAGAGGAAATGAGTTGCAATCATTGTGTAGAAAGAATTCATAAAGCGCTGGAGACTGCAGAGATTAAACATGAAATTAAGCTCGAAAATAAAACGGTTTCAATTGATGGTGATGATAATTGCGTAGCGAGTGCGACAGAAATTCTAGATGATTTGGGTTTTACAGCAGTAGAAGTGAAATGAGTGTAACCGCTTAGGCATGGTTTAATATTGTTACTATGAAGCCATCAAGCCAAATAGTAACAATTTAAATTGTGTCAATATAATTTATTATATATAAAATTAAAAAAATTTAAAATAAAGCTTGCTTTTTAAAATGTTTTATTATATTATATACAAGTGTCGATGAAAGACACTACACTTATTATGGCTCGTTGGTCAAGAGGTTAAGACGCTGCCCTCTCACGGCAGAATCACGGGTTCGAGTCCCGTACGAGCTACTGACTATTTTAACGAATAGCCCAACCCGAGAAAATACTTAAATATATGCAAATGCATATGTTTAAGTATTTTTTTATATAATAGGAAAGTTCTACGAACTTCCCTATTATATAAAAAGGCACTACGCGCCAAAATGCGCACCTCGTGGATAGGAAGTTTATTGCTACGCAATCCACTCGGGCGCGAGAGTGTCTGCAAGCAGACACTTTGTTCTAATGGGATTAACAATGGAATGTGATTATACTAAATCCTAATTTTATTTATTAAAAGTTAGATAAATAGGTATAAATAGTTACTTTAGTAGAATAATTCAAAAAGCCTTGTAATTAGTAAAACTTGGTGATATAATAAGTAAGATATAAACAGACAGAAGAAAGAGTGGGCGCGAGTCCACTCTTATTTAATGGCTTAATGGTTAAAGGAAGGGCGGTGCACTATGTCAAAGAGAGATGGATACGAAAAAAAAACAGAAGAAATGCTTCTTCCAATCATAGAAGCGAATAATTTTGAGCTTGTAGATGTAGAATATGTAAAAGAAGGAGCCAATTGGTATTTGAGAGCCTATATTGATAAAGAAGGCGGAATAGCAGTTGATGATTGTGAGGTTGTAAGCCGAGCATTTGGAGAATTACTAGATAAAAATGACTTTATAGAAGATACTTATATATTAGAGGTAAGTTCACCAGGTCTTGGAAGACCACTTAAAAAAGAAAGAGATTATGAACGAAGCATTGGCGAAGAAGTTGAGGTAAGAACATATATAACAATTGATAAGCAAAAAGAATTTACAGGAATTTTAAAAGCTTATGACAAAGATAGTATCACATTGGAATTTGAAGATGAAACAGAAATGAATATAGTAAGGGCTGAAATAGCATTAATAAGACTTACATTCGATTTTTAGATAAAGCAGGAGGATAAAGCAATGAATAACAGTAATGAATTATTAGAAGCATTAAACATACTTGAGAGGGAAAAAGATATTAGTAAGGATACACTAATTGAAGCAATAGAGAATTCCTTACTTACAGCATGCAAAAATCACTTCGGAAAAGCAGACAATATTAAAGTGTTTATTGATAAAGCTACTTGTAAATTTGCAGTTTATGCCGAGAAAACAGTAGTGGAAGAAGTGCAGGATGATGTAATGGAAATAAGCCTTGCGAATGCAAAATTAGTTGATTCGAAATTTGAACTTGACGATATTGTTAATGTAGAAGTTAAATCAAAGGAATTTGGACGTATTGCCACTCAAAACGCAAAGAACGTAATACTTCAGAAAATTCGAGAAGAAGAGAGAAAAGTTTTATTTAATCAGTATTATTCCAAAGAAAAAGATGTTGTGACAGGTATTGTTCAAAGATATGTTGGAAAAAATGTAAGTATCAACCTTGGTAAAGTAGACGCTATGTTGAATGAAAATGAGCAGGTAAAAGGTGAAGTATTTATGCCTACTGAAAGAATTAAGCTTTATATATTAGAAGTAAAGGATGCAACAAAGGGACCTAAAATTTTAGTATCGAGAACTCATCCAGAGCTTGTGAAACGATTATTTGAAGCTGAAGTTACGGAAGTAAAAGATGGAACGGTTGAAATTAAAAGCATTTCAAGAGAAGCAGGATCAAGGACTAAGATTGCAGTGTGGTCAAATAATCCAGATGTTGATCCAGTAGGAGCTTGCGTAGGACTGAATGGAGCTAGAGTAAATGCAATCGTTAATGAATTAAGAGGAGAAAAGATAGATATTATAAACTGGAGCGAAAAACCAGCTGTATTAATTGAAAATGCTTTGAGTCCAGCGAAAGTAGTATCAGTACTTGCAGATGCGGATGCAAAGACTGCAAGTGTAGTAGTACCAGATTACCAGTTATCGTTGGCAATTGGTAAAGAAGGACAGAATGCAAGACTGGCGGCGAGGCTTACAGGTTTTAAAATAGATATTAAGAGTGAGACACAGGCAAAAGAATCAGGTGTTAAAATAGAAGAAGTTTAATGGTTCATTAGTATGAATTGAGATAAATCGTAACAGAAATAAGAATAAACCACTTAGGATGTGATAAAGTGAGCACTGTGAAAAAAATACCTATGCGCAAATGCATCGGATGTAATGAAATGAAAAGTAAAAAAGAATTGGTAAGAATTTTAAAAACCACGGAGGATGAAATCGTTATAGATACGACTGGAAAGAAAAATGGTAGAGGTGCATATTTATGTTTCTCTAAAGAGTGTCTGACTAAGGCTGCAAAGAACAAGGGCTTAGAGCGTTCATTGAAATGCGCTATACCAAAAGAAATATATGACAGTCTTGAAAAGGAGTTGGATAAACTTGAAGCAAAATAAGATTTTTTCCTTAATAGGCTTGGCAACAAAAGCAGGCAAAATGGCTAGTGGAGAGTTTTCGACTGAAAAGGCGGTTAAATCAGGAACGGCATCGTTAGTTGTTATATCAGAAGATGCTTCTGAGAATACCAAAAAAATGTTTCGAAACATGTGTACTTTCTATAAAGTGCCTTTATATATTTTTGGTGCGAAGGACTCTTTAGGTCATGCGATGGGAAAAGAAGTAAGAGCTTCTGCGGCAGTGCTTGACGAAGGATTCGCAAAGGCTATGATAAAGCAACTGGAAACGGAACAACTTAATTAGGAGGTAGTAAGTATGAGAGTACATGAACTTGCAAAAAAAACAAATAAAGAGAGTAAAGAGATAATAAATATATTGAAAGATAAAAATATTGAAGTGAAAAACCACATGAGTACTTTGACAGAAGAAGCAGTTTCTATTGTTGAACAGACAGTTGCAACTGTCAAAAGTGAAGATAAGGGTGTAGAAAAAAATATAGATAAAGAGATAGATAAAGAGATAGATAAAGTTATAGATAAAGTTATAGATAAAGATAAAGTTATAGATACAGATAAGAGCACAGACAAAAGTATAGATAAAGAGATAGATCATAGTGCAGATACTGCGCAAAAGTTGGAAGAAGCTAACAAAGCATCGAATATAACACAGGTTTACAATCCACAATATAGTAGAGCAAACAGTAAACCAACTAATAATTCAAATAACAATGAAACTAGAAACAATCAGCAGAATACGAGAACAAACAATACACAAAGTACGGGACAACATAACAAAGCTGTGAGTCAAAATACGACTCAAAATAAACCACAAAGTAGTACAAAACCAAAAAAAGGAGTCAAATCAAACAGTGAATTATTTGCTGAACAAAGCAGTCAAATCAAAGCTCAAATTAGTGCACCAATTAACAGGAATAGCACACCAGGTAGTGCACAAAATAACAGAAATACAACTCCTAGTACTACTCAAAACAATAGAAATACACCACAGGGTAGTACATCAAATAATAGAAACACAACTCCAAACAACACATCAAATAATAGAAATGCAGCTCCAAGTAATACCTCAAATAATAGAGGCAATGCACAAAGTGGTGGATCAAACAATAGTAATCGAAACAATGCTCCTAGCAATGGTCAACCACAAAATAGAAATGCAGGCCCAAACAATGGACCAAATAGCAGAAACAATTACTCAAACAGTAAAAATGGTAATCAGAATTACAGAAATAACTATAACGGCAGAGGCAAGAATAATTACCAACAAAATAAGCCAACTTCAGCTCCGGTTGTAAAAGAAGAAGTGATTAAGACAATTGTTATACCAGAAACAATTACAATTAAGACTCTTGCAGAAAAGATGAAACAGCAACCATCTGCTTTGGTTAAAAAGCTTTTATTACAGGGAACGGTTGTTACAATCAATCAAGAAATTGAATTTGAAGTTGCAGAGGAAATTGCGTTAGAATTTAATTATATTGTAGAAGCTGAAGTAAAAATAGATGTAATTGCAGAACTTCTTAAAGAAGAAGAAGAGGATGAAAATGCATTGGTTTCAAGACCAGCAGTAGTGTGTGTTATGGGTCATGTTGACCATGGTAAAACTTCACTTCTTGATGCAATTAGACAGACTAAGGTGATTGAAAAAGAAGCCGGTGGAATTACACAGCATATAGGTGCATATGTGGTTAATGTTTCAGGTGCTCAAAAGGTAACTTTCTTAGATACGCCAGGACATGAAGCCTTTACAGCAATGAGAATGCGTGGTGCCAAATCAACCGATATTGCGATTCTAGTAGTAGCAGCAGATGATGGTGTAATGCCTCAGACGATAGAAGCGATTAACCATGCAAAAGCAGCAGGAATCGAAATTATTGTAGCAGTTAATAAAATGGATAAGCCAAGTGCAAATATTGATAAAGTAAAACAAGAATTAGCAGAACATGAATTAGTTGCAGAAGATTGGGGCGGAAGTACAATATTTGTACCTGTTTCTGCACATACTAAAGAAGGTATTGATGAATTACTTGAAATGATCCTATTGACAGCAGATATCTTAGAATTAAAATCAAATCCTAAGAGAAATGCCAGAGGTATCGTTATCGAGGCCAAACTGGATAAAGGAAAAGGCCCTGTAGCAACTATTCTTGTTCAAAAGGGTACATTACGTGTGGGAGATGCAATTGCAGTTGGTTCTTGCCATGGTAAAGTTAGAGCTATGATGGATGACAAGGGAAGACGTGTAAAAGAAGCTGGACCTTCTACTCCAATCGAGATTTTAGGATTAAATGATGTTCCAAATGCAGGCGAAGTTTTTGTTGTCACGGATAATGAAAAAGAAGCTAGAAGCTTTGCTGAAACGTATATTTCAGAAGGAAGAGAAAAATTACTAGAAGATACAAAAGCTAAATTATCTCTTGACGATTTATTTACGCATATTCAGGCAGGTAGCATAAAAGAACTTGGAATTATTGTGAAAGCTGATGTTCAAGGTTCAGTAGAAGCAATTAAACAGAGTTTAGTGAAATTATCAAATGAAGAAGTTGTAGTTAAGATTATCCATGGTGGCGTTGGTGCTATTAATGAATCAGATGTTATTTTAGCGTCTGCATCAAATGCAATTATTATTGGATTTAATGTTCGACCTGACATCACGGCAAAATCAATAGCAGAGCGTGAGAAAGTTGATTTAAGATTATACAGAGTTATCTATGATGCGATAGAAGATGTTGAATCAGCAATGAAGGGTATGTTAGACCCTATTTTCCAAGAAAAAGTATTAGGTCATGCCCAAGTGAGACAGACATTTAAAGCTTCTGGTATAGGAACTATTGCAGGTTCTTATGTACTTGATGGTCTGTTCCAACGAGGATGTAGTGTAAGAGTAACGCGTGGTAAGGATCTTATATTTGAAGGCAATTTAGCTTCATTAAAGAGATTTAAAGACGATGTGAAAGAAGTTAAGTCAAACTATGAATGTGGCCTTGTTTTTGAAAAGTTCAATGATCTTGAAGAAGATGACATGGTAGAAGCTTACACTATGGTAGAAGTCCCAAGATAGCATTTAGTAATAAATGTAGGATAGGAAAATCTTATCATATTGCAAAATTGTAATGTGAGGTAGTGAAAGTGAGAGATTATATATGAGAAAAAATAGTATAAAGAATACTAGGATAAATGGCGAGGTTTTACGTGAATTAAGTAATATAATACGCGGAGAAATCAAAGATCCTCGTATTAATATAATGACATCTGTTATTGCAGTAGAGGTTGCACCAGATTTAAAGAGTTGTAAAGCATATATTAGTGTATTAGGTGATGAAGAATCACAAAAGAATACAATTGCAGGCTTAAAGAGTGCAGAAGGCTATATTCGAACAAAACTTGCAAAAACAGTTAACTTAAGAAATACTCCTGAAATTAAATTTATATTAGACCAATCAATAGAATATGGTGTTAATATGTCAAAACTTATTGATGATGTTAATAAATAGGTAACTATTCAGTGCCCAGAGTGCGCGAGGTGTTTTACGTAGCAAAATCTCGAGTTTTATAGAACACAAATTACAAAGCTATTGCATTTTGTGTGCATCGCGTAGCAGTAACTATGAAGGTACTGAATCGTTACATAAATAGAATGAAGTAACAGGAAAAGAGAGCTGAGAATGATGAAAAATTTAGCAGACCAACTAGAGGGAGTGAAAACTGTAGCAATCGCAGGTCATGTAAGACCAGATGGCGATTGTGCAGGTTCATGCCTTGGACTATATAATTATATTAGTGATTGTTATAGCGATATTGAAGTTGACGTGTTTTTAGAAGAAATACCTGATGTATTTCATTTCCTAAAGAATTCTAATAAAATTGATAGTTCATTTAAGAAAGAAAAAATTTTTGATATGTTTATTTCTTTAGATAGTGGTGATAAAGATAGACTTGGCGAGGCTACGAAATATTTTGACAGTGCAAAGAAAACAATATGTATTGATCACCATATTAGTAACACTGGATTTGCAGATATAAATCACATTCTTCCAAAAGCAAGTTCAACTTGTGAAATTGTATATACATTATTAGAGGAAGATAAAATTTCCAAAGCAACTGCGGAGGCTTTGTACACGGGTATTGCTCATGATACAGGAGTATTTCAATACTCAAATACTTCGGAGTTGACAATGAATATTGCTGGAAAGCTTATAAGTACAGGTATTGATTTCTCGAAAATTATAGATGAAACTTTTTATAAAAAAACTTATGTTCAAAATCAAATACTTGGAAGAGCATTGCTTGAGAGCATTTTATTATTGCATGGAAAAGTAATTGTTAGCACTTTAAGAAAAGTAGATCTTGATTTTTATGGAGTCACATCAAAAGATTTGGATGGCATTGTGAATCAATTACGAGTGACAGTAGGTGTCGAGTGTGCAATCTTCTTATATGAAACTGGAAATCATGAATATAAGGCTAGTATGCGCTCGGGCGATAAGGTTGATGTAAGTAAAATTGCAAGCTACTTTGGCGGTGGTGGTCATAAAAAAGCAGCAGGATGTACAATGGCAGGAACTATGCATGATGTAGTTAATAACTTGTCATTACATATTGAAAAGCAAATACGTGAATAACAAATACGTGAATAACAAATACACATGAGGTTACTAAATGTATAATGGACTATTAAATGTATATAAGGAAAAAGGATTAACTTCCCATGATGTAGTTGCCGAGCTTAGAGGAATTCTTAAGCAAAAGAAGATAGGACATACGGGTACTCTTGATCCAGATGCAGAGGGAGTGCTTCCTATATGTTTAGGAAAGGGAACTAAATTATGTGATATGTTGGAAGACAAAGACAAGACATATCAAGCGGTACTTTTACTGGGTCAATCAACGGATACGCAAGATACATCAGGTAAGATACTAGAAGAAAGATCAGTAGAGTGCAGTGAAAATGAATTGATAGAAGTGGTTCGTAGCTTTGTTGGTGATTATAATCAAATTCCACCAATGTATTCCGCATTAAAGGTAAATGGAAAAAGACTATATCAGCTGGCAAGAGAAGGTAAAGTAATAGAGAGAGAACCAAGAAAAATTAAAATTTATAGTATTGAAATAATAGAAATTAATCTTCCGAGAGTTACCATGAACGTATCTTGTTCAAAAGGAACTTATATTCGAACCTTATGTAATGATATTGGTGAAAAACTTGGATGTCTTGGATGTATGGAACACTTAGTAAGAACAAAGGCAAATGGTCTTGAAATAAAAGACAGTCTGAAATTGAAAGAAATTGAAGAATTAAAAGATAATAATGAATTAGAAGAGAAGATCATTTCAATTGATTATGTGTTTCGTGCATATCCAATTGTTATAATAGATGACAAATATAGTAAATTGATATATAATGGAAACCAATTTAAAAAAGAGTGTATTAAGAATATTCAAGTACTCAAGGAGGATTGTAGTAGAATTCGAGTGTACGATGAAATGAAATCTTTTATCGGAATATACGAATATGAGACGCAAAGAGATCAATATAATCCTGTGAAAATGTTTTTAGGAGACTAGGTACCATGAAGTATATAAAGAAAATCGACGATATTAAAATGCACAATAAAACAGCTATCACTCTAGGCAAGTTTGATGGGGTACATGTTGGACATCAAAAGTTAATTAATAATGTTATAAGTAAGCACAAAGAAGACTTCATTTCGGTATTGTTCACATTTGACAAACCAGTGGGGGCTTTTTTGCGTGATACAGATACGAGAGTATTATTAACAAAAGAAGAGAGATATTCCATATTCAGTCAATATCAATTGGATTACATTATAGAGTGTGAATTTACAGAAGAATTTGCTCATATGCCAGCACAAACTTTTATTGAAGAAATATTAGTAGGTAGATTACAAGCAGGATATATTGCGGTTGGAGTAGATTTTAAATTTGGTTATAAAGCACAGGGTGATTTTAAATTGTTACAGAAATTGGCAACAAAATTTGGATATGAAGTTGAAGTTGTAGAGAAGGTAACTTACAAGGATAGTGAAATAAGTAGTACTAGAATAAGAGGTTGTATTGAAGCAGGGCAAATGGAAGATGCAGCAAACATGTTAGGGTTTCAATACCCTATCATAGGTGAAGTGTTACATGGTAAAAAGCTAGGACGTACACTTAACATACCTACTACTAATTTGATTCCAAGGAAAGATAAGCTTTTACCTCCCAATGGTGTTTATGCTTCAAGAATAATTTTGGACGGTAAGGTTTATGATGGAATAACGAATATAGGATGTAAGCCTACTGTAAGCAATGAACTGATTAGAGGAGTAGAAACATACATATTTGATTATAGTGGTGATTTGTACGGAACGTTAATTCAAGTAAATTTATTTTCATTTGAAAGAGCAGAACAAAAATTTAAATCAATAGAAGAATTAAAAGAAAAAATGGATCATGATATCGAAATTGTTAAGAAATATTTTGCAAAATTATAAGGAAATATTAATTAAAATTATGATGAAAAACTGTGTTGACATTTGAATATAATATTGCTATAATATGCCTGTAATATATTTAACAATTATGTAACAACTAGAAAGATTTTAACTTTGACTATGATTAATATGTTAAAAGTCTAAATGTTTTTACAAATAAACCAACAGTAAAGCGGAGGGTCAAATGAAAAAAATAGTGATTAAGGCAGCTAGTGTATGCGTATTAAGTGCCGTTTTAGCGACAGGATACAATGTAGAAGTGAATGCCAATGCTTTAAATGATACAACGACTGCTGGAATCACAGCAGCTTTAGATAATTATTATGTGAATGCCAATGCTTTAAGTAATATAACAACTGCTGGAATTACATCAGCTTTAGATAATTATTATGTGAATTCACAAAATGGAGATACCATTGCGACTGATATAGCATCATTAACAGTAACGGGTGATGAAGAATCAAGTAAAGAAGTAAATAAAGTAGATTCAGTAGTAAGTGGATATACAAACTTAGGCGTAGCAAATGTCGATACATATCTTAATATAAGAGAAGAAGCAAGTGAAGATTCTGATATAGCAGGAAAGCTTCCAAAGAATGCAGGTAGCGAAGTTCTTGAGGTATCTGAAGATGGTGAATGGTACCAGATTAAATCAGGTAAAGTAACAGGATATGTTAAAGCAGAGTACCTTTTAACAGGTGAAGATGCAAATGCAAAAGCAGAAGAAGTTAAGACGGTTATGGCTACAGTTAATACTACGACACTAAAAGTACGTATGGAACCAAGTACTGATGCGAAAGTTCTTACATTAATACCGATTGAAGAAGAATTAGAAGTATTAGAAGATAACGGTGATTGGATTAAAGTTACAGTCGATTCAGATGAAGGATATATTTCAAAAGATTATGTTGATATTTCTTATGAACTTCCTAAGGCGGTATCAATCACAGAATTAAAATATGGTACTGGGGTTTCTGATGTTCGAGTTTCTGTCGTTCAGTATGCAAAACAGTTTTTAGGTAACCCATATGTATGGGGGGGAACTAGTTTAACAAACGGTACAGACTGTTCAGGTTTTGTATTATCAATTCTTGCTAACTATGGTGTATCATTGCCACGTACTTCTACATCACAGTCTACATCTGGATCAGCGATTGATTTAGCTGATGTATTGCCAGGAGATTTAGTTTTCTATGGTAGTGGCGGTTCAGTGAGTCATGTTGCAATGTATATTGGCGGTGGACAAGTTATTCATGCAAGTGGTGTGAGAACTGGTATTAAAATATCAAACATGTATTATAGAACACCAATACGTGCAAGAAGATTTTTAAGTAATTAACAATAGAATAAAATTGTAATTCATTGTAACTATTTCAGTACCCGAGTTTTATAGAACCAAAATGCAATACTATTGCATTTTGTGTGCATCGCGTAGCGGTAACTATGAAGGTACTGAATAGTTACAATTCATTTAAAACGATATATTAGCTCAATGTATTTGCATTGGGCTTTTAGTGATGCAACCGACACTATAAATTGTTATTCTATTGCTACACAGATTAATGCAAGCTCTTATTGTACATGATGTTTTATATTTACTATTTTTTCGAATATAAGCCCAACACCAAACCAAAGAGGAGCATAATCAATTCTGATTAGTCCATTTATATTATATTTACATTTGCTATAATTCCATGGACACATATTATGTCTATTTAAGATATAACCAGTGGCATATTCTGCTGTGAATATAGATAGCATATATATAAAACCTCGAATTAAGAAGTTGGCATGTTTTGTAATACGAAACAGAGGTGCAAATAATGAGGCCATGCCGTAGATCGGAAACATCCATATGGAAGTGTTACCAATTAGTTTCATATCGCGTCTTCTGAATTTCTCAAATGAAGTCCATAATATTTCTATGCACCAACCAAAAATCCCACAGATTACAAAATTTCTTTTCAAAATACACAACTCCTTGCATTTAGTAGTAATATTTATATTTCCCATATTCTTTATATCTATTCGTATTTCTAAATAAACAAAAATAAATATGAATTAATGTTGAATTTTTGGTTCAACTAGTTGAATTAATCTATCATTTGGTATAAAATATAACAAGATATTTTAGTCAAAGTTGTTTTTAACTGTAACTATTCAGTACCCATAAACGCAAGGTGTTTTGCTTAGTAAAATCCCTAGTTCTGTCGCGCCAAAATGCAATTTTAAGCATTTTGTGTGCATCGCGTAGCGGTAACTATGAGGGTACTGAATAGTTACTTTTAACTTAATAAATAATCTATATATCATAGGAGGAATTCATGATGAATACAATTGAATGTATTAAGTCTCGAAGAAGCGTCCGCGAATTTAGCGAGCAAAAAATCAGTCACAATATTCTAGAACAAATCGTTGATGCAGCTTCTTTTTCCCCTTCTTGGAAAAACACTCAAATTTCCCGTTATGTTGCAATTGAAGATGATAAAATTAAACAGCGAATTGCTGAATGTGCGCATGTGCATAATAGCGAGATTATTAATTCTGCCGAAACAATTATTGTAGTTACATTTATAAAAAATCGATGTGGCTTTGAGCGAAATGGCTCATTTACAACGAAAAGAGGAGATGCGTGGCAGATGTTTGACATAGGCATAGCTACCCAGACTTTTTGTCTTGCGGCTCATGAGCTAGGCGTATCGAGCGTAATCTTAGGTGTGTTTGATCATGAAGAGGTAGCAAAAGTGATTGAATTATCAGAAGAGAGAGAGGTAGGAGCAATCATCGCGATTGGTTATGAGAAAGAACATCCTACTGCACCAAAGAGAAAAACGGTAGAAGAATTATTATTATATAAATAGGAGGTACTTTTATGAGACATTTAATGAGTCCATTAGATTTTACGGTTAAAGAACTTGATAAATTACTTGACCTTGCAAATGATATAGAAAAAAATTCACAGAAGTATAACCACGCTTGTGATGGGAAAAAGTTAGCTACACTATTTTATGAGCCTAGTACAAGGACAAGGCTAAGCTTTGAAGCGGCTATGATGAATTTAGGTGGGAATGTATTAGGTTTTTCTTCAGCTGCATCTAGTTCGGCATCTAAAGGCGAAAGTGTTTCTGATACAATAAGGATGATTTCCTGTTATGCAGATATCTGTGCTATGCGACATCCTAAAGAAGGTGCTCCAACGGTAGCTGCCAGTAAATCCTCAATTCCAGTTATTAACGCTGGCGATGGTGGTCATCAGCATCCAACTCAGACAATCACAGACTTATTAACCATACGTTCATTAAAAGGACATCTTGGAAATTTAACCATTGGACTTTGTGGAGACTTAAAATTTGGTAGAACGGCACACTCATTAATCAATGCACTTGTTCGATATGAGAATATTACGTTTATCCTCATTTCACCAGAAGAACTTAAAATACCAGATTACATTCGTGAAGATGTATTGAACCAAAATAATATAAAGTTTAAAGAAGTGGAACGTCTGGAAGATGTGATGCCTGATTTAGATTTGCTTTATATGACACGTGTTCAAAGAGAAAGATTTTTTAATGAAGAAGATTATGTGCGTTTAAAAGACCGTTATATTCTAGATGCAAAGAAAATGGAAATTGCCAAAGAAGATATGCTGGTGCTTCATCCCCTTCCAAGGGTGAATGAAATATCGGTTGAAGTAGACAATGATCCAAGAGCGGCATACTTTAGACAGGTGCAATATGGTGTGTATGCTAGAATGGCACTTATATTAATTTTACTTGAAATTGAAGTGAAATAGAGGAAGAAGTAGTAAAAAGTAGCAAGAAACAAGTGTATTTTTTACTATTTATTACAAGAGTAATTGAGTGAAGGAGAAATATATGTTAAACGTAGGTAGTATTCATGAAGGCTTTGTACTCGACCATATCCAGGCAGGAAAGAGTATGGAAATATACCATAACTTACAATTAGATAAGTTGGATTGTTGTGTTGCTATCATTAAAAATGCACGTAGCAATAAGATGGGTAAAAAGGATATTATAAAAGTAGAATGTAGTATTGATATGTTGGATTTAGATATATTAGGATTTATAGATCATAATATAACGGTAAACATCATAAAAGATGCTACTATAGTGGACAAGAAAGAACTTAAGCTTCCACAAGAGGTAGTAAACGTAATAAAATGTAAAAACCCTAGATGTATTACATCAATAGAACAGGAACTAAAGCAGATATTCACACTTACTGATAAAGAAAAAGTAGTTTATCGATGCAAATATTGTGAAGAAAAGTACGAATATTAATAATAGATTACACAAATATTCTCCCTGCAACGCCTTTGGCGCAGGGGGAATACAAAAGTTGAGGCTGATAACACGTGATTTTGTCATGTGTTGTACAGCCTCAACTTTGCGCATAAGAAGGGTCGTTTAGAGGATTGTTAATTTATCTTGTGGTGCGTTGTATAGGGTGAATTTCGAATGTTTTTAGGTTTATGCTTTAATGTTTTACAAATTAGTGTATAAGAAGATGCTGAAAAGAGGGATATTCCAATTGCAACATCATTTACATATCTTTTTCGTATTTTAAGCCAGACCTTCATGTCCGCCATTTATGGTGTGATATTAAATAATGAGTTGGTAAAAGGTTTGGAAAAATCGAGCGGGAAAATTTCTTTTGCAATGTTAAATGAATTAAGTGATTCTAAAAGTTCAGGTGATTTGCCAGCAGATTTGTTGCCGGAGATGAAATAGATTATGCATAAAAATTAAAAACAGAGGGAACGATTCGCCATCTGGGATTTTCTTCCCATTCACCAGAAGTTGCAAAAAGATTTTTGGACACAGGGCTAATTGATATGTTCATGTTTACCATCAACCCAGCTTATGATTATACTAAGGGAGCCTAAGCATTAGGTTTTGTTGAGGAACGTATGCAGTTATACACAGAATGTGAAAAGGCTGGTGTAGGAATTTCTGTTATGAAGCCATTTGGCGGTGGACAGCTTTTAAATAATAGTACATCTCCTTTTGGCAAGTAAAAGTATGTTGAACAAATAGTGCATGTAATTAGAAAGGAAATCATATGGAAGTTGTAAAAAAATATGGAGAACACATCAAAAAAAATATTGATGATAATCCTAAAAAAGCTTTAAACATGATAAAACTAGGACTGGATTTAGAAAAAATTCGAATTAAGGCAAAGCCTGAAAAAGGATTGCCAAAAGCTTATCAAAAGTTAAATAGTATGGCAGTAAAAAGTACGTTGAAAGCGTTACAACACCCGGAAAAGACAGTATGGACCAATATTTTTTCTCCAGTGGAGATTTTGCAATGTTTCGGGTTAGAGCCATTATCATTAGAGTGTTTTTCCTCATTTATATCTGGATTTCATTGTGAAGATTATTTTATGGACTATGCAGAAAATGAAGGAATTGCTTCTACATTGTGTTCATATCATAAAAATTTTTTGGGAGCAGCAGATTCGGGACTGCTTTCAAAACCGGCTTATGCGCTTACAACATCAATGGTTTGTGACGGAAATATTAATACGTTTCGCTATTTGTCAGAAAAGTATGATGTTCCTACCTATATGCTTGATATTCCCAATGAATATTCAAAAGATGCAGAAGAATATGTAGTGACACAATTAAAAGAATTGATTTCACTTCTTGAAACTAAATTTCAAACTAAACTTGATATCAATCAATTAAAGGATATAATTGAACGAGAAAATCAGTCTAAACGATATTATATGGAATTTTTACAAGAGCAGAACAAGCGATATTATCCTAATACGCTGACCATTAATTTGTTTATGCTATTCGCTACTCATTTAAATATAGGTTCCAAGGAAGCCTTAGATTTCTTTGAGTTTTTGTTAGAAGATGTTAAAAAATATCCAAGGGGAAAGGGAATGGGAAAGAGTATTTTTTGGGTGCATTTATTTCCTTACTATCAAGATACATTAAAAAGTTACTTTAATATTAATGAAGATTATCAAATAAAAGCTTGTGATATTAATTTGGATTATTTGGAAGAAATGGATGTGGAGCATCCACTCAATGCATTAGCAAAGAAGATGATTTGTAATCTATATAATGGATCTTATGAGAAAAAAAGCAATATGATATCGGATATAGTACAGAAATTAAATATAGACGCAGTGATTCATTTTAGTCACTGGGGTTGCAAACAGTCATTGGGTGGAGTTATGCTTTTGAAGGAAGAAATGCAGAAAAATAATATTCCTATGCTAATTATGGATGGGGATGGAATGGATAGAAGAAATAGTCCTGACGGTCAGATGAAGACAAGGTTAGAGGCATTTTTAGAAATGATCCAAAAAGAAGAAGGAGAAAAAGATGATCGGATATGTGTGTAAGTATACCCCAATTGAAATTTTTGAGTCCATGGGCATACCAACTTGTAGAATTGAACCAGATGTAACAAACTTTGATCAGGCGGATGCTTTTATGCATCCCAATATTTGTTCTTTTACAAAGGGAGTACTGGAAGATGTAATGGCAAAAGACTATGAAGGGATAATACTAACCACTTGTTGTGATAGTATCAGAAGACTTTATGATGTACTAAAAGTACAGTTTCCAGATAAATTCATATATCTTTTGGATGTACCAAGAAAAGTAAATGAGTTTTCCATTGGATTGTATGAAAAACAAATCAAAGATATGTTAGAGGTATATACTACTTATAGTAATCAAAGTTACCAAGAGAAACAAGTATATGAATATATTATGAACCCAACTAAGGCTAGCGATACAAAAACATCTGCTAATAGTAAAGACAATGCTGTAAATATTGGACTTATGGGTGCAAGATTGAGTAAAGGAACGGTTGATTTACTCCAACGTAGCAATATCAATATTATATATAATGTAACTTGTACGGGATTACAAAGACAATATAAGTTGAATTCAAATCGCATTCTGTATTCTTATGCAGATGAGCTTTTGAAACAGTTTCCTTGCATGCGTATGGAAGATGCCAAGAATCGAAAAGAATATGTAGAAAAATATAGAAACCAAATAAATGGAATTATATATCATACTGTAAAATTTTGCGATAATTATTCTTATGAATATGCATATTTTAAAGATGTAATGCAATTACCAATATTAAAGATAGAAACAGACTATACAAGACAATGTGCGGGACAAATTAAAACAAGAGTGGAAGCTTTTGTAGAGTCATTAGAGGTCTCAAATCATATAGAAAATAGACGAAAACAAAAAAAACAATCAGGAGATGTCAAAATGTTTGTATTAGGAATTGATAGTGGATCGACCTCAACCAATGCAGTTATTTTAAATGAGAAAAAAGAAATGGTAGCACATGAAGTGTTACGAACCGGTCCTAAAAGTGGTGAAAGTGCGGAACGTATATTAGAACAAATTCTAGAAAAGGCTAATTTAAAAAGAGAAGATATTGATACGATTGTATCAACAGGATACGGACGAGTTAGTATACCATTTGCAGATGAAAATGTGACGGAAATCAGTTGCCATGGAAAAGGAGCCAATTATTTGAATCCAAATGTCAGAACTATTTTAGATATTGGGGGGCAGGATAGTAAAGTAATTAAGCTCAACGAAGCGGGTGAGGTTGTCGATTTTGTTATGAATGATAAGTGTGCCGCTGGAACAGGGCGTTTTCTTGAAATGATGGCAAAAACACTTGAATTAGATATTTCGGAACTAGGTCCTATCTCTTTAAACTGGAAAGAAGATATTGATATTAGTAGCATGTGTTCCGTTTTTGCAGAGTCTGAAGTAATATCTCTGATTGCATTAAACAAAGAAAAAGGAGATATTGCCCACGGTTTGCATAAATCGATAGCCGCCAAATCCTATTCTCTAATGAGACGAGTTGGATTAAAAAGTGGTTATATGATGACTGGTGGTGTTGCAAAAAATCCTGGCGTTGTGAAAGCAGTGGAAGAACGTATTGGAGAAAAGTTATATATATCAGAGGAACCAGAAATTGTTGGAGCACTTGGGGCAGCATTGTTTGCATTTTAAGAAGGTCTATAAATGCGATGCTTGGATTGAATGAAAATAAGATTAAAGAAATAAGGGTTATATAAAGTTGGGGCAAAGTTGTACAAATTATATTTTAGAAAATATGATAAAGTGAAATATATATCATAAAATCCTGAAAAGCCAGTAAAATCAATGCTTCGCAATACAAATATTCCCCCCACGACGCCTTTGCCGTAGGGGGAATACAAAAGGGGAGGATAAGTATTTCTTTTTCTTTGGTGTGGTGATTAGCAAAGGGGGATTTGGTAATCACCAAGAGCATACGCATTAATCTTTTGATGTTTCTATCAATAAGATTAATAATAGTATTGGCCAAATAAAATGTTTTATACAATAAATTAGAAAAAAATAAAAATTTTTTATTTTATATGAGAGGAATTTTGATTTTTAGTAAATCATCAATAAGTAATGCAAAAGTACTAAATAAAATAACACTATTTCTTGCTATACGTATTTAAGATATCCTCTTTAAGATTAGTATTAAATTCTTTACCCTTAAGCATTTCAATCTCAAGCTTATAAGGTGCTACTGACTTTTTGGCATCTTCAGGAAGTGGTATATAAGGTGTTTCCAAAATCTTAGGTACTTTATCAAAATCAGGGTGATGTATAATGGTAGAAAGAGCATCAAAACCAATATAACCATATCCAATATTTTCATGGCGATCCTTTGAAGCTGCAAAAGCATTTTTGCTATCATTTATATGAAATACTGCAATCTGATGTTTTCCAATTATTTTATCAAATTTGTCAATTACACCCTCAAAATTATTTATAATGTCATAGCCAGCATCATGTACATGGCAGGTATCAAAGCATACACGAAGTTTATCATTCAATTTAACCCCATCATAAATCTTTGCTAATTCTTCAAAGGAACGTCCTATCTCCGAGCCCTTTCCTGCCATAGTTTCCAGTGCAATATAGCAATTTTTATTAGCGTCTAGCACTTCATTTAGGCCAGTAATAATTTGGTTGATTCCAATGTCTTCACCAGCACCTACATGGGAACCAGGATGCAGAACAAGTACGTTGCTTCCCATCGCAATGGTTCGATCAACCTCGAGAGATAAAAAATCAATTGCTAATTGAAGGGTTTCAGGTTTGACACTGTTAGCTAAATTGATGATATAAGGTGCATGTACAATAAACTCTTCTATCTTATGTTCTGACATATAAGCATGCGCAGCATCTATATTTAATTCATTGATATCTTTTCGTCTAGTATTTTGCGGTGCGCCAGTATATACCATAAATGTATTAGCACCGTAGGAAACAGCTTCCTTTGCAGAACCTAGAAACATATCCTTTCCACTCATACTAACGTGTGATCCTATTTTTAACATAGCATATCTCCTCTTTATAAAAATAATTATGACTCTTCAGTACCTTCCTAGCTACGGCTATGCGATACACATAAAATGCAAGAAACTTGCATTTTGGAGCTATAAAACTCCGGATTTTGCTACGCAAAATACCTCACGCGCTATGGGTGCTGAATAGTTACGATAAAATTATACATCAAAACATAATGCATATCTAGGGCGAAACAATAAAACATAAATAAAAATAAGATTCAAAATCTTGGTTTTTTCACAATCACAGTATATAATAAGATAAGAAGTAAAATAAGTTGGAGGTAAACAATTGAAAAAAGAAAAATTTTTTATGAAAATATGGAGAATATTATATCCGGTTGGTATATATTTCTTGATAAGCAATATTATTAGTGTTGTCTATGTAATGATAAGTGGAATGCTAATGCAGACAAAAGCAATAGCGAATGGACAAGCGATTAACATGGTAACATTTCAAGAAGATATAATGACATTGTTGTATAAGAATTCTATGATGTTAACTGCGATAGCTGCAGCAACCACAATTCCAATTGCCTATTTAATATTTAGAAACGATAATAAAAAAGAAAATAAAAAATTCGAGAAATGTGATTCGACACTTTACGGATTAATTATCATCGTAGCAGGGGTTGCTTGCTTAGCGGGTAATCAGCTTTTAACTATAAGCAGATTAGATGAGATATTTCCAGGGTATCAAGAGGTCCAGCAAGCATTATATGGTGGTAATATAATCATGGAAGTATTAGCGGCTGTAATTTTAGCTCCTATTATAGAAGAAATTTTATTTAGAGGAATTGTATTTAAAAGGCTCAATCTGCATACTGGAAAAATACCGGCTATGATTCTATCAAGTTTATTTTTTGGAATTTATCATGGAAATGTTGTTCAAGGAGTATATGCATTTACTATTGGAATGCTATTTGTATTTATATATGATAGATATAAGACGATACTGGCTCCAATCGCTGCGCATATGTTTGCTAATTTCATTTCAATTATATCAAGTGAAACAAGCATTTTTGATTTTCTTTATCGTACGTATTTGAACTTTTATATTAGTACTGCTATTGAAGTAATAGCTTCACTATTATTAATTATTATTATTTACAAAAAAGTGTTTAGATCTGAAATAATTAATGAAGAAGCATATCTCGAAACAAATGATAAAATAATTGCAGCAGAGTTGTCACAAGATAATAGATTAGATTAGTAACACAATTGCTAGAAAATGGAATTTTAGCCATATGTTATTTATAATAGAAAAAATTTCATATTTAAATAGTGTTAAAATACAAAGGCACGTAAATCGTGCTTTTTACCTACTTTTTATAAATCATACAGGAATAAATAAACCATATAATACAAACAATTTGGGTTAAAAACAGATAAAATGCGCATAAAAGAGTAGATGTCAAATTATCTGACAATTTAGAGAAAAAAATTATTTACAAGCCTAAAAAAATGTAGTATAGTAGTTAAAACAAAAGAATAGAAGCAGATAATAGCAATTTATTTTTAAAAAGAGAAGAGGTATGACAATGGATAATCAAAAAGCGTGTCCTAAATGCCAAAATACTGGATTATATGATTCGAGATTTGAACACGATAATTGCGGTATTGGTGCAGTGGTTAATATAAAGGGACTAAAAACTCATGAAACTGTTGAAAATGCATTAAAGATTGTAGAAAACTTAGAACATAGAGCGGGAAAAGATGCAGAGGGTAAGACTGGTGACGGTGTAGGTATCCTTTTACAAATTTCACATAAGTTTTTTTCAAAAGAAGTAAAGCCATTAGGTATCAACATTGGAGCAGAAAGAGATTATGGGATTGGTATGTTTTTCTTTCCACAAGATGAGCTTAAGAGAAATCAAGCTAAGAAAATGTTTGAAATTATAGTAGAAAAAGAAGGTCTTGAGTTCTTAGGTTGGAGAGAAGTTCCAATCAGAAAAGAGATATTAGGTCACAAAGCGGTAGAGTGCATGCCATGTATTATGCAGGGCTTTATTAAGCGACCAATCAATATAGAACAAGGAATTAATTTTGATAGAAGACTTTATGTAGTACGTCGTGTATTTGAACAAAGTAATGATAATACGTATGTTCCTTCTTTATCGAGTCGTACCATCGTTTACAAAGGTATGTTCTTAGTAGGTCAGTTAAGATTATTCTTTGAAGATTTACAAAATAAAGATTATGAATCAGCAATAGCGACCGTACATTCACGTTTTAGTACCAACACGAATCCAAGTTGGGAGAGAGCACATCCAAACAGATTTATTGTGCATAACGGTGAGATTAATACAATCAAAGGGAATGCAGATAAGATGCTAGCTCGTGAAGAGACGATGGAATCGGAATACCTAAGAGGGGAACTTCACAAAGTGCTTCCCGTTATTAACAGTGCAGGTTCTGATTCAGCAATGCTTGATAATGCATTAGAATTTCTTGTAATGAGTGGAATGGATTTACCTCTTGCGGTAATGATTACAATTCCAGAACCTTGGGCGAATAATAGAAATATGGCACAGTATAAGAAGGATTTCTATCAATATTATGCAACGATGATGGAACCTTGGGATGGTCCAGCATCAATATTGTATTCAGACGGAGATATTATGGGTGCAATACTAGATAGAAATGGATTAAGACCATCTAGATATTTTATTACAGATGATGATTACTTAATACTTTCATCTGAAGTCGGAGTACTTGATATCGATCCAACGAAGATTCTTGTAAAAGAAAGATTACGTCCTGGTAAAATGCTATTAGTTGATACAGTAAAAGGTGTAGTAATTGATGATAATGATTTAAAAGAAAAATACGCTTCCAAGCAGCCTTATGGTGAATGGTTAGACCTCAACCTTATTGCTTTGAAATCATTAAAGATACCAAACCAAAGAGTTCCAGAATTTAAAAAAGATGAGCGTTCTAGATTGCAGAAGGCATTTGGCTATACGTATGAAGAATTTAAGAGCTCTATTATACCAATGGCTAAGAATGGCTCGGAAGCAATTGCGGCAATGGGAGTTGACATACCGCTATCCGTATTATCAACTCAACATCAACCATTATTTGGTTACTTTAAACAGCTATTTGCGCAGGTAACGAATCCGCCAATTGATGCAATTCGTGAAGAGATAGTAACTTCAACAACCGTATATGTTGGAGAAGATGGAAATTTACTTGAAGAAAAGGCAGTTAACTGTCAGGTATTGAAGGTAAACAATCCAATTCTTACGAACACAGATATTCTTAAAATTAAGAATATGAAAGTGGATGGCTTCAAAGTGGAAGTGATTTCAATTTCTTATTATAAGAATACGAAGCTGGAACGAGCAATTGAGAGATTATTTGTAGAAGTAGACAGAGCACATAGAGAAGGAGCTAATATCTTGATTCTTTCAGATCGAGGTGTAGATGAAAATCATGTTGCGATTCCTTCACTTTTAGCAGTGTCGGCACTTCAACAGCATTTAGTTAAGACGAAGAAAAGAACTTCAGTTGCTATGATTTTGGAAAGTGGAGAACCTAGAGAAGTTCATCATTTTGCAACACTGTTAGGATATGGAGCATGTGCAATTAATCCATATCTTGCACAAGAAACCATCAAACAACTAATTGATAATAAAATGTTGGATAAAGATTATTATGCAGCAGTAAACGATTATAACGATGCAGTTCTTCACGGAATTGTTAAGATTGCATCAAAAATGGGTATTTCAACGATTCAGTCCTACCAAGGTTCTCAGATATTTGAAGCAATTGGCATTAGCAGTGAAGTAATTGATAAATATTTTACCGATACAGTAAGCCGCATTGGTGGTATCACCTTGGATGATATAGAGCGTGATATCGATGAAAGACATTCCAGGGCGTTTGATCCATTGGGCCTTGAAGTAGATTTAACTTTAGATAGTATAGGTAGACATAAGATGAGAGGTGGAGGAGAGGAACATTTATACAATCCTCAGACCATTCATTTGTTACAAGAAGCTACGAAACGTGGTGATTACGGCTTGTTTAAGCAATATACATCACTTGTAAATAAAGAAATGGAGCCTGCTAATTTAAGAGGACTGATGGAGTTTAATTATCCAGAAAAAGCAATTCCAATTGAAGAAGTAGAAAGTGTTGCCACTATAATCAAGAGATTTAAGACAGGAGCTATGTCTTATGGTTCTATCTCACAGGAAGCGCATGAAACGTTAGCCATCGCAATGAACAAGATACAAGGTAAATCTAATAGTGGTGAAGGTGGAGAGAGTATTGAAAGACTTTCAATTGGAGCCGATGGCCTAAATAAATGTTCAGCAATTAAACAGGTAGCATCTGGACGATTTGGTGTTACGTCAAGATACTTAGTGAGTGCGAAAGAAATTCAAATTAAAATGGCGCAAGGAGCAAAACCAGGTGAAGGTGGACATCTTCCATCTGCAAAGGTTTATCCTTGGGTTGCAAAGACCAGACATTCTACACCAGGTGTAGGTCTGATTTCACCACCGCCACATCATGATATATATTCTATTGAAGATTTAGCACAATTGATATATGACTGTAAAAATGCCAATAAGTCTGCAAGAATATCTGTGAAACTTGTTTCAGAGGCAGGTGTAGGTACGGTAGCAGCAGGTGTTGCAAAGGCTGGAGCTCAAGTTATATTAGTGTCAGGCTATGATGGAGGTACAGGTGCGGCACCACGAAACTCTATTCAAAATGCAGGACTTCCTTGGGAATTAGGATTAGCTGAAACGCATCAGACATTGATGCTAAATGGACTTCGTAACAAAGTTACGATTGAAACAGATGGTAAGCTTATGAGTGGACGTGACGTAGCAGTGGCGGCATTACTTGGAGCCGAAGAATACGGTTTTGCAACAGCACCACTTGTAACTATGGGATGTGTAATGATGAGAGTTTGTAATCTTGATACTTGTCCAGTAGGTGTTGCAACACAGAATCCTGAACTTAGAAAACGTTTTAAAGGAAAGCCTGAATATGTAATTAATTTTATGCAGTTTATTGCAGAAGAATTAAGAGAATATATGGCAAAACTTGGAATTCGTACTATGGATGAATTAGTGGGTAGAACAGATTTACTTAGATTTAATGAAAAACTTACAAGTAAAAATGCAAAAAAAGTAGATTTATCAAAAATACTCAATAATCCATTTATCACTCCAGGTGAAAGCGTTATATATGATCCAAAACAAGTATTTGATTTTGAGTTGGAAAAAACGCTTGATGAAAAAGTATTGCTTAAGAAATTAAAGCCAGCTTTAATAAATAAACAAAAGAGAAGTATAGAAATAGATGTGAAGAATACGGATCGTTCTTTTGGTACTATATTTGGATCAGAAATTACGAAGTTATATGATGATACATTGGATGAAGATACGTATACTATTAAATGTCATGGTGCCGGAGGGCAGAGTTTTGGAGCATTTATTCCAAAGGGACTTACACTTGAATTAACAGGTGAAAGTAATGATTATTTTGGTAAAGGATTATCTGGTGGTAAGCTTATTGTGTATCCACCAAAAGGTATCAAGTTTAAAGCAGATGAGAATATTATAATCGGTAATGTTGCATTATACGGTGCTACTAGTGGTAAAGCGTATATTAATGGTGTTGCGGGAGAACGATTCTGTGTACGTAATTCTGGAGCCCGTGCAGTAGTAGAAGGCGTTGGTGATCATGGATGTGAATACATGACTGGTGGACGCGTAGTTGTTCTAGGTACAACTGGCAAGAACTTTGCTGCTGGTATGAGTGGTGGTATTGCATATGTATTGGATGAAGAGAGCGATTTATACATGAACCTCAATAAAGAAATGGTTTCCATTGATGAAATCACATCTAAATATGATGTATTAGAATTGAAGGGTATGATAAAAGAACATGTAGCATATACAAACTCTGAAAAAGGCAAATTAGTCTTAGATAACTTTGGTAAGTATTTACCTAAATTTAAGAAGATTATCCCATATGATTACAATCGTATGTTAATGACAATTGTTCAAATGGAAGAAAAAGGCTTAAGTAGTGAACAAGCACAAATAGAAGCTTTTTACGCAAATACAAGAGGATAGGAGGAGAGTAAGATGGGAAAACCAACAGGATTTATGGAATATAATAGAGAAACAAGTAGCGCAATAAAGCCTAAAGTAAGAATTAAGAATTTTAACGAATTCCACATTCCTCTATCCAAGGAAAAGCAACAGCTTCAGGCTGCAAGATGTATGGCGTGTGGCGTACCTTTTTGCCAGTCAGGTATGACTTTGATGGGAATGACTACAGGATGTCCATTGCATAATCTGGTACCAGAGTGGAATGATTTGGTATATAACGATAATTTGAAACAGGCTTATAGTCGTTTAATGAAGACAAATAATTTTCCGGAATTTACGGCAAGAGTGTGTCCAGCATTATGTGAGGCGGCTTGTACATGTGGACTTAATGGAGATCCAGTTTCTGTTAAGGAAAACGAATATGGAATTATTGAGAATGCTTATAAGGAGGGATTTGCAAAAGCAAATCCTCCTAGGGTAAGAACAGGCAAGAAAATTGCAGTAATTGGTTCAGGACCTTCAGGACTTGCAGCAGCAGATCAGCTAAATAGAAGAGGACATCAGGTAACTGTATTTGAGAGAAATGACCGTGTAGGCGGACTTCTTATGTATGGTATTCCTAATATGAAGCTTGAGAAACATATTATCGATCGCAAGGTTAATATTATGAAAGAAGAAGGAATTGAATTTGTAACTAATGCAGATGTAGGAACAAACTATAAAGCAAATAAAATTCTAAGAGATTATGACCGAGTAATATTGGCTTGTGGAGCTTCCAATCCAAGAGATACGAAAGTGCCAGGAAGAGATTCAAAAGGAATTTATTTTGCAGTTGATTTCTTAAAGGCTACAACGAAGAGTCTTTTGGATTCCGACCTTACAGATAATAATTTTGTTACTGCAAAGGATAAAAAAGTATTAGTCATTGGTGGTGGAGATACAGGTAACGATTGTGTTGGTACATCAATACGTCACGGTGCTGCATCTGTAGTTCAATTAGAAATGATGCCTAAATTACCTGATGCAAGAACCGAAATGAATGCATGGCCAGAATGGCCAAGAATTTGCAAGACAGATTATGGTCAGGAAGAAGCGATAGCTGTATTTGGAGATGACCCAAGAGTATATCAGACTACAGTGAAAGAGTTTGCTGCAGATGAAGCAGGTAATGTATGTCAGGCTAAAATAGTGAAACTTGAAAGCAAGAAAGATGAAGCAACTGGACGCATGAGTATGGTAGAAGTAGAAGGTAGCGAATATACAATTGATGTAGATTTAGTTCTTATCGCAGCAGGATTTCTTGGAAGCCAGGAATATGTTACAAAGGCGTTTGGAGTAGAAGTAAATGAGAGAACGAATGTAGCTACAGAAGCTGGAAAATACAAGACGAATGTAGAAAATGTATTTACTACAGGAGATATGCACAGGGGACAGTCTTTGGTTGTTTGGGCAATTAATGAAGGCCGTGAGGTTGCACAAGAAGTGGATTGTGATTTGATGGGATATACGAATCTATAAGCTATATTTAAGTTAATTGTGAGTTACTATTCACAGTACAGTTGTATTTAGCAGGGCTGTGAATAGTATACAATTATGAAATAGTTACGCTAAAAGATTAATGTTGCACTAGTTGAGCGTTTGTTATAATAAATAAGAGAGATAGTCTTAGTATTAAGGAAGAATACTGAGGCTATTTTTTCTTTAATATGAGAAAAGTTCTATGAATGTCCCTATTAAATATAAGGTACTACAGTTTATTATAAGATAAAACAAGAAGAACGCATTTGACAATATCACTAACTAGTGATATATTTGATTTATGAAGAAGAATATGAAATCTTATGGAACAGAAAATGATTCGAATTTAAAAGCGTTTATTGGTTTGAGTAGAACAACACAGGCGCTACATAAAAGAGCAGGTAGTATATTTAACAAAAGAGGTTTAACCGTTTCTCAATTTGCAGTATTAGAGGCTTTGTATCATAAGGGTGATTTGACGATAAATGAAATTATTGAAAGCATTCTTTCCACGTCGGGAAATATGACGGTCGTAATCAATAATCTTGAAAAAGATTCCATGATAGAAAGGTATGTAAATCCAAAGGATAAACGGTCTAGTGTTATTGCAATTACACAAAAGGGAAGAAAAAAGGTGGAAGAAATATTTCCAGTACATCTAAAGGATTTAGAAATGAGTTTCCAACAATTATCAGAAGAAGAAAAGCAAATATTAGTTGAACTATTAAAAAAAATAGAGAAATAGAGTAATACAAAAGTGGAAAAAATTTGAAGAAGGAGTATGTTATTATGAGTAAAAAAATATTTTCAATAGATAAAATAGGGTTTCAGTGGGGAATGGATAGCCCATTTCTGGCATGTATGCATCATAAAGATAGTTATCCCTCGGGAAATGAGCAACAGGGACCGTCCGTTTCTTTAAATGGTAGAAGGATTGGTAATGATTTTTCAGGTAAAGACGGTTTTAGTATGTACCATGGTGAAAAAGTACCTGGTTTTCCAGTCCACCCACATCGAGGTTTCGAAACAGTAACGGTTGTACTAGAGGGAATGGTAGATCACTTTGATTCAAAAGGAGCAGAGGGCCGATATGGGGAAGGCGATGTTCAATGGTTAACGACTGGTGCAGGGTGTCAACATGTAGAAATGTTTCCTCTAGTGCATCAAGACAAAGAAAATCCATTGGAATTGTTTCAAATTTGGTTAAATCTTCCGGCAAAAAGTAAATTCGTTGAACCGGATTATAAAATGTTATGGGCAGAAGAAATTCCAATGATTCATAGCCAAGACAAAAATGGTAACAAATCAAGTATTCGTTTAATCTCTGGCAGTTATCAAGGTATAGATGGTCTTGAACCAACTAAAGATTCGTGGGCAGGCAACAAGGACCATCATGTAGGTATCATTCTTTTTGAACTTGAACCTGAGGCACAGATTACGATTCCGGCTATTTCAAGAACATTGAATCGTAATTTGTATTTCTATCAAGGAGAAGGAAATATTATCATTGATGGTGAGATAATAAATGGGTCAAGTCGCATTAAACTAGTCGGAGATGAAGAAATTACTGTAGTAAATGCAGATGAAAAAAGTTATTTGATACTACTAGAAGGGGAGCCTATTAATGAGTCCGTGGCACAATATGGTCCCTTTGTTATGAATACAGAAGAAGAGATTCAAAAAGCATACCAGGATTACAAGAAAACTCAGTTTGGAGGCTGGCCATGGCCGGATGATGAACCTGTTCATGGCAGAGAATCAGGACGATTTGCTCGTTATCCTGATGGAAGCGTAATTAAAAAAGTATAAATTAACTTTATCGTTAATGTATACGAATGGAAAAAACAGATATGTGTTGTTTATAGTGCATCAATTCAATAGTTATATAAATAATTAAAATAAGATAAAAGCTTTCATCAAAAATGAGGCTTTTATCATATTTTAATTTGTTATATAACATACTTTTTATGCTTTATGAAAATAAAGTTACTTCGTTTTTCTATATTGAATTGGAGTAATTCCATATTTTGTCTTGAAAACTCGAATGAAATGTTCTGGATTTTCATATCCAACCATATTTGAAATATCTTCCACAAGCATATTGCTAGTTTTTAAAATATGACAGGCTTTACTTAACTTACACTCTTTCACCAGATTGCCGAAGGTTTCACCGGTTTTTGCCTTTATAAATTTGGATAAATATGGTTCTGAAAGATGAAAGAAGGAGGCCATCGATTGTAATGTCACGTCCTTGTAATGTTCCTTAATATAATCGTGCATTTCATGGGCTCTCTCATCTTGAAAACCACTATTCCCACTAATTTCTCCCATTCGATTAATAGCAGCAATCAAAGCTTCGATGGAGGCTTTAATAATATCATCATCAACTCCAACACCCCAATACATTGTTTCTTTATAACTAATTGCAACATATGCGATTGCCTTTGAAGAAGAACCACGTGTTAAAGAATGTTCTGTATAATCTGAAAGTTCATACTCAAATCCAAAATATTCCCTAAGTGCGTTGCTGACAGAATCTAATCGACCATTTCCGATTCCGTTGATTATCTTTTTTTTACCCTTATGGTATACTGTTACTTCAGATTGAATTCCATTTTTTTGTTTAAAGTGACATTCATCTACAGCAAATGTGGAAGGAATATGAATGTATTCATCTTTGAATATTTCATAAATCCATTCTGGAGTTAATTCTTTATGTTCTTTATCTGAAACATTTTTGGCAATATAACTCATTTCTTCCTTCATTTTATCAGGCATGACTATTCCAAAATTATTTTTAAGAATATAGCCAACACCACCTTTTCCAGATTGGCTGTTAAAACGAATGACATCCGAATCATAAGACCTGCCAATGTCTTTTGGATCAATGGGAAGATAAGGAACCGTCCATGTATCATCAGGCTGAGCTTCATGACATGCCATTCCTTTTGCGATGGCATCTTGATGTGAGCCTGAGAAAGCAGTAAAAACCAATTGACCTGAATATGGCTGTCTTTCATAAACATTCATGCGTGTTAATCGTTCGTAAATTTTTGATATTTCAGGTAAATTACTAAAATCTAATTCTGGATCTACACCATGAGAAAACATATTCATGGCAACTGTGATAAGATCAAGGTTGCCAGTACGCTCGCCATTTCCAAATAAGGTACCTTCTAATCGGTCAGCCCCTGCTAACAGCCCAAACTCAGCATCACTAATGCCACAACCGCGATCGTTATGTGGGTGAAGTGATATAATAACATTTTCACGATAGTTTAGATTGTTATTGATATATTCCACTTGGCTTGCAAATACATGTGGCATTGCATTCTCAACAGTAGTAGGTATATTAATAATTGCTTTTTGGGTGCTGGTTGGCTGCCATATATCTAAAACCGCATTACAAACTTCAAGAGCATAATCCACTTCAGAACCTGGAAAACTTTCAGGACTGTATTCAAATCGGAAATTACCTTCAGTTTCATCAGCAAGTTTCTTCACTAATTTAGCACCATTTATGGCGATTTCTTTGACTTCTTCTTTTGATTTCTTAAAAACTTGTTCTCTTTGGGCAACAGAGACTGAATTATATACATGTACAATAGCGTTAGGAGCACCTTTTACAGCTTCAAAGGTCTTTTTAATGATATGTTCTCTCGCTTGTGTTAAAACTTGTATTGATACGTCATTTGGAATCATATTCTTCTCAATTAAGGCCCTTACGAAAGCATATTCCGTTTCAGATGCAGCAGGAAATCCAACTTCAATTTCTTTAAAGCCAATACGAACTAATAATTTAAAAAATTCCAGTTTTTCATCTAAGCTCATAGGTTCAATTAATGCTTGATTACCATCTCTTAAATCTACACTACACCAGATAGGTGCTTTGTCTATTGCATCTTTTTTAACCCAATCATAAGCAAGTTGTGGCGGCATAAAATAATTTTTCTGATACTTTTTACATTTTTCCATAATATATTTCCTCTTTTCTTTTATTATTGTCTTGTTTGTGTGGCGCTAATTTTAAAATTTAGTTGTTGTTATGTTATCATTTAGCTATTGCGATTGGGAGAGAGTGTCTTTAGAATTTTCCAATTAAATAAAAAAAGCCCCTCGCCTCAAACTGATTGCTCAGTATAGAGACGAAAGACTTGATAAATTCTTCGTGGTACCACTCTAATTCATATCCCGTAGTGAATTAGATTCACATAAAGCATATGCACTCAATAGATACGGCCAATAGGCTTATATCTGTTCCCTATAACGGTGGAGTCCGTCTAAAACTACTCTTACAATAAATGTAATTTCGAATAGCAGTTCCAAGGCTAGTTCCTTATATTCTGTCTATCACTTCACACCAACCAGTGACTCTCTGTAATTCAGGCAATAAGTAATACTCCTCTTCATAACTTTTGTTTATGAGAATGAAATCTGTATTTCATTAGTATGACGATATGATAACATACGATGTGAAATACTTCTAGTATCAAATTTAATCAATTTGATTGATAAAGTTTAACCATACGAGGTATAATCTTATGATTTTGAATAGTTAGAGTGCTCACGAAAGGAAATTTTATTGTATAAATAGAAGAAAATAAAATAATTTTGAAAATGTGTAGTAAATTGTTAAATAAATACGTTACTATTAATATAACATAGTTACAGTTTGAGTGGAGGACAAATGATGCAAATATATCTATCTATGATAGAAACAGAGGAAGAAAAGGGGAAGTTTGTACAACTATATGAAAAGTATCAATATTTTATGTGGTATGTTGCAAATCAAACATTGCAGGATAAGTATCTGGCCGAAGATGCGGTGCAAGAATCGTTTTTAGCGCTTACTAGGCATTTGGATAAGATTGAGGGGATTAACAGTACCAAGACCAAAAATTTTATAGCTACTATTGTGAAAAGTAAGGCCATTGACATAATCAGAAAGAAGAATGGTATGGATACTCAAGAATATGCAGATGAGATTTTAGGTGAAGCCCAAGAAGATTTATTGGAGGAAATGATTCAAAAAGAACAGCATAAGCACATTGTTAATGCGATATATCAGCTTGATTCTTTATACAGAGTAGTATTTGAGTACAAGTATCTTCATGAACTCTCTGATAAAGAAATTGCCAATCTAATAGGAGTTACACCCAAAGTAGTTAATGTAAGATTGTTTCGAGGTAAGAAAAAATTACGAGAAATCTTGACGAAGGAGGGTGTGAAAAATGAACAATTTCAATAGTAATCAAAAATTAAAAAACGCATTGAAGGAATGTATGGAAAGTGAAATAAAAGAAGTACCTAAGGATGTTGAACTAAAGAAACAATATACGCCAACAAATCAATTTATAAAATATATGAATCATCTGATTCGACGAGAAAAAATGAAAGAAAAATTCAAAATAGTGTATGAACACAGAAAAGGAATCTATAAATTGGCGGCAGGTGTAGCTTTTGTTATTATATGTATTAATATTGGCACATTGCTATTGCCGAATTTAAAGCAAGAAAATAGGACGAGTGATAACATAGGAACAGAATCAACTTCGGATACAGCGGATATAGCATCGACAGAGTCAATCGAAGATGCTAGCAAATCATCATCACTGACCGCGTCAGATGAAGTAACGGCGACATCAGATGAAACTGCAATTAGTGAGATACAAACGGTATGGACAGCAGAGTTAAAAGGAGAAAATAGTGTGATTTTAAGCTTAGCAAACAATACAGATCAAGCGCTAACGTATACCAATATTTTGAAAATAGAAAAGTACGTAGATGATGCATGGATAACCATTTATTCAAAGGATCCAGTGGAGAATAAGACTCTTAATGGCAATGAATCAGTGAAGGAAAACATAAAATTATCAGATTATGGTATAGCAGATACAGGAAGATATAAATTGTATCGAAATATAAATGACGAAGTGGTAACTGTTGAGCTTGAAACAAATTAACAAGGAAAGTAGGAGGATTAGATATGAAAAATAAAACAATAAAACGAATTGTTACAAGCATTGTAATTCTAGCCAATATTCTATTATTAGTAGCATGTGGAAGTAAAAACACGGGAACACAATCTACCAAAATGCAATCCGTTGGTACTGCAACAGAATCAAGTGATATGGCAGTTACAGATACGGCAAATTCAGTAACAGCGGCAACAACAGATAAATTAGAAGTTGAGAGTGTACAGGGAATAGAGAGTACACAGGGACTTGTGAATAGTAACACGAATGATATAGCTGGGCAAAAATTAATTAAAGATGTGAATATTTCGGTGGAAACGAAAGAGTTTGATGCTTTCCTAGTTGTGATTAATAATCAAATAGCAAGTTTGGAAGGATATGTACAAAACTCAGATGTGAGTGGAGGAAGTTATCAGTATGAAAGTTATCGATATGGTAGCATTGTTGCAAGGATTCCAGCAGATAAATTAGATGGTTTTATTAACATTATCAGTGAAAACGGGAATGTGGTTCAAACAAGCCAAAATACAACAGACGTTACATTGCAATATGTAGATATGGAAAGTCACATTAAAGCATTAAAAACGGAGCAGGAAACATTACTTGGTCTATTGGAAAATGCAACAAGCATGGAGGATGTTATTGCAATTCAAAGTCAACTTACTCAAGTTCGATATGAGCTTGAATCAAATGAGTCACAAATACGTACATATGACAATTTAGTGGATTATAGCACCGTAACAATTAATATTACCGAGGTGGAAAGAGAAACAGATACGCAAGCAACTTCTTTTGGAGATGAAATTAGAATTAAGTTTGGAAATAATCTATATCAAATCAGAGAAGGCTTTAGAAGTTTTACCATTGATTTCATATCGGCTTTACCATATCTTGTAATTTGGGCTGTTGTTATAGTTATGCTTGTTATAGTGGGAAAGAAAGTTTATAAAAAGTATACTAAAAAGTTGCGTAAAGAAAATGAAAAAGAAGCAACAAACGAGGAAAAGGAAAAAGGAGAAACAAACGAGGAAAAGGAAAATTAGATTAATAAATTTAATAATAGAAAGTATAATGATTATTGCAATAGTAGTTTCGTGAATATTAAAATAAGTTGAATAACAAGAATTAAAAAAGAGGTACCAATCGCATCTTGAAAGATTGCAAAAAATGAATACGTGCAATTAATGACACACTATACTATAATGTATTTTATCTGATAAAATATTGTGCTACATTTAAAATTTTATCGAAATAAGTAAAGGGATAAATACATTAGATATATAGTGTGTTTTGGTAGGAGATATATGAATATTTTAGTTGAGAAAGATAATATAATATTAAAAAATGTAGACTCATTTGATATAGAACAAATATTAGAATGTGGACAATGTTTTCATTTTGAGAAGTTAGGGAAGAGGGAATACGTAATAGTAGCCAAGGAGCGGTTACTTCATATTAGGCAAGATAGCGATAAGATTACTTTTTTTAATACGAGTAAAGTTATTTTTGATACTATTTGGGAACCATATTTTGATTTAGAACGAGATTATAGTCAAATTAAGAAATGGCTTATTGAAAACGAGCAAGCAGTCACTAAACAAAATGGTGTTCTTCAACAGGCCATCATGGATAAAGGTGGTATAAGACTATTAAACCAGGATTTTTTTGAGACACTGATTTCATTTATTATTTCTCAGAACAAGCAAATACCGCATATAAAACAAATTGTTAACACGCTTTCAATAAAATATGGTAAGCTTGCAGGGGTAGTAAATGGAAAAGAATATTATTGTTTTCCTACACTAGAGCAGTTGAGTAAGGTAACTGATTATGAAATAAGACTCTGCAAAACTGGTTTTCGTGCACCATATATTTTAAATGCTTGTGAGAAATTGTTGGATAAAACGATAAGTGAGCAAAAACTTTTAGAGGCAGATTCCAATCAAGCAATTGAAGAATTAATGAAAATCAAGGGAGTGGGAATTAAGGTTGCTAGCTGTGTAGCATTATTTGCACTTTCCAAGAGAAATTCATTTCCAATTGATGTATGGGTAAAGAGAATTATGGAGAAAATTTATTTCAAGAAGGAAACGTCTAAGAATGAAATTGCAGTATTTGCTGATAAACTATATGGTGAATATGGTGGATATGCACAGCAATATTTATTTTATTATGGAAGGGAAAATAACTTCAAAATGGAATAAAGAGCATAATATTTGAGTATTATTATTAAAAATAGTAATAAAAATATTGAAAAGTGAGAGAATGAAAGAAAACGCAAGTAAAAGCGAGGTATATTGAGAAAATGCAATGAAAACGTTATCTTAATCCAGTTGCATAAAAGTAGTAAATTAACTAATATATGTCTATCAGTTAGCACTCGAGTTAAGTGAGTGCTAGTAAGTAAAAAGAAGAGAATTAAGGATTAAGATTTACTTAATATCTCATTGACGTGAAGGAACGTCGGGAAAGGAGTCAAAATGAAATTAGTACCATTAGGAGACAGAGTTGTAATTAAACAGTTAGTAGCAGAAGAGACTACAAAATCAGGTATTGTTTTACCTGGACAAAATAAAGAGAAACCACAGCAAGCAGAAGTTATATCAGTAGGACCTGGCGGAGTTGTAGATGGTAAAGAAGTAACAATGCAAGTAAAGGCAGGCGATAAAATTATTTATTCAAAATATTCAGGAACAGAAGTTGAAGTGGAAGATGAACAATTCATTATTGTAAAACAGAGTGATATTTTAGCTGTTATTGAATAGTTAGAGTGAGTTGATAAATCTAATAATCAAATTTTCGCTGTAATAACTAGGTTTCAGTAAATTAATATCTAGTGATTCAAACATTCGAAACATAAATAAATTATTCTAGGAGGAAATGAAACATGGCAAAAGAGATTAAATATGGTGCAGATGCCAGAGCTGCATTAGAATCAGGCGTAAACCAATTAGCAAATACAGTAAGAGTAACATTAGGACCTAAGGGAAGAAATGTTGTTTTAGATAAATCATATGGTACACCATTAATTACAAATGATGGTGTTACAATTGCAAAAGAAATTGAATTAGAAGATGCTTTTGAAAATATGGGAGCACAGTTAGTAAAAGAAGTTGCTACAAAGACAAACGATGTAGCTGGTGATGGTACTACAACAGCTACAGTATTAGCACAGGCTATGGTGAATGAAGGAATTAAGAATTTAGCAGCAGGAGCAAATCCAATTATCTTAAGAAAAGGTATGAAGAAAGCAACAGAAGTAGCTGTTAAAGCAATTGCTGGAATGAGTCAAAAAGTAAATGGTAAAGATCATATTGCTAAAGTAGCGGCTATATCAGCTGGAGATCCAGAAGTTGGTAACATGGTTGCAGATGCAATGGAAAAAGTATCAAATAATGGAGTTATCACAATTGAAGAATCAAAGACAATGCTTACTGAATTAGACTTAGTAGAAGGTATGCAGTTTGATAGAGGATATATTTCAGCTTACATGTCAACTGACATGGAGAAGATGGAAGCAGTACTTGATAATCCATATATTTTAATTACTGAGAAGAAAATTACTAGTATTCAGGAAATTTTACCAATTCTGGAACAAATTGTTCAGTCAGGTTCTAAATTATTAATTATTGCAGAGGATGTAGAAGGTGAAGCATTAACTACATTAATTGTTAATAAATTAAGAGGAACATTCCAGGTAGTAGCAGTGAAAGCTCCAGGATATGGCGATAGAAGAAAAGCTATGTTAGAAGATATTGCTATTTTGACAGGCGGTACAGTGATTTCAGACGATATGGGACTTGATTTAAAAGAAACGACTTTGGAACAGCTTGGACGTGCTCAATCAGTTAAAGTTCAAAAAGAAAATACAGTTATCGTTGATGGCGAAGGCGAAAAAGAAGCAATTTCATTTAGAATCAATCAGATTAAAGCTCAACTTGAAGAAACTACTTCAGAATTTGATAAAGAAAAATTGCAGGAAAGACTTGCTAAATTATCAGGCGGTGTAGCTGTTATTCGTGTAGGTGCAGCTACTGAAACTGAAATGAAAGAAAATAAACTTCGTATGGAAGATGCTTTAGCAGCTACTAAGGCAGCTGTTGAAGAAGGAATTATCGCAGGTGGTGGTTCCGCTTATATCCATGCATCAAAAGATGTAGCTAAATTAGTTGAGACACTTGAAGGCGACGAGAAAACTGGCGCTAATGTAATTCTTAAAGCGCTTGATTCTCCATTATTCCATATTGCAGCGAATGCAGGTCTTGAAGGTTCAGTTATCATTAGTAAAGTAAAAGAACAAAAACCAGGTATTGGTTTTGATGCATTAAAAGAAGAATATGTAGATATGGTTGAAGCAGGTATTCTTGATCCAGCTAAGGTTACAAGAACTGCATTGCAGAATGCTACTAGCGTTGCCTCATCATTACTTACAACAGAGGCAGTAGTTGCTGCAATTAAAGAAGATATGCCAGCTATGCCAGCAGGTGGACCTGGAATGGGTATGATGTAAACTAAATAAAGTTTAAATAACAAGTATTAGAAAATCGCATTGATACATTACTAATTATAGTAAGTGTCAATGCGATGTTGTTTTCAAAACTTCTTATGCATATAATAAAAAAATCTACACATGCTATTAAAAAAGAAAAGGAGCCTATATGAAAAACAAACCTTCAACTTCAACCGATAGCATAGATAAATATTTAAGCGATGAATATGTTAACGCTGCATCAAGTAATGATTGCACAGGATTAATACCTTCTAAACCTAGCTCAAAAGCTGAAAAAGAATCTTATAAAGAAATTTACAATTATGAAGTACCAATTGAAGAAAATAAGAAAGAAAAATAAAATACAATAAAGTAATAAAATTTACTTGAAAAAGGAACCTCAAGGTGGTAAAATAAAATTCCTTTTTATGGGAAAATCCATAAAAAGAGAAATACCTACCACACGGGTTCCTTTGTCAATTTCAAGGGGAAAGGGATATCTAGCAGATATTCTGTCGCTTGGCAAGATATTTTAACACGCATGATTTTACTTGCTTGCAAGAGAGAAATTATAGTGTTAGGGAGAAAAACTAGTTTTTCAACCTAGATAATCAATATTATTTAAGACAGGTATTAGATGTCCGCTGATAAGAAGGATTATTTAAAAATATTACTACCAGGAGGTTAAGATGATTAGTGTAGAACATCTAAGTAAGACCTATAAGGTCGCAAGAAGAAATTCGGGATTTAGAGAGGCTGTCAAGTCACTCTATAGCAGAGAGTATGAAGAAATTAAAGCTCTAGATAATATTTCTTTTACTATTTCAGATGGAGAAATGGTGGGTTATATTGGTCCAAACGGAGCAGGTAAAAGTAGTACAATTAAAGTATTAAGTGGAATTCTAACTCCGGATTCTGGGAAATGCGTGATTGATGGGAGAATACCCTGGAAAGAACGAAAAGCCCATGTCCGCGATATCGGCGTTGTTTTTGGACAACGTTCACAATTATGGTGGGATGTGCCAGTGATTGATTCCTTTGAACTTATTCGGGATATTTATGGTATTCCCAAGGATATGTATAAGAGGAATTTAGAAGAGTTGGTAGAATTATTGTCCCTTCGCCAAATTATTAAAACCCCAGTCAGACAATTGTCGCTTGGGCAACGAATGCGTTGTGAAATAGCGGCAGCATTATTACATAGCCCCAAAATCATATTTCTAGATGAACCAACAATAGGCTTAGATGCAGTATCGAAGCTTGCGGTAAGAGAATTTATTTTAAATATGAATAAGAAATATAACACAACAGTGATATTAACTACCCATGATATGCAGGATATTGAAGCACTTACTTCAAGAATTCTTCTCATTGGTAAAGGTAAAATTTTATTAGATGGAAGTCTTGAAGAGTTAAAACGCAATTCAATCAATGAGAATGCTTCATTGGATGAAATTGTTGCACAATTATATAAGCAGTATGAGATATAGGAGGTGTATTGATGAAAAAATATCTTTCTTTTTTTCGTATGCGCTTTATGAATGGAATTCAATATCGTACAGCAGCAATAGCAGGAATTGTAACTCAGTTTATATGGGGAACAATGGAAGTATTAATGTTTCGTGCTTTTTATAAAGCAGATGCAAGTGCATTTCCAATGGAACTTTCAGCACTTTCTTCGTATATTTGGTTACAACAAGCATTTTTAGCATTATTTATGACATGGTTTTGGGAAAAAGAATTATTTGAAGCGATTCAAAGTGGTAATATAGCGTATGAGCTTTGCAGACCAACGGATATTTATAATATGTGGTTTGTAAGAGGAATGGCTAATAGAATATCTAAGGCGGTACTAAGGTGTATGCCAATTATTCTAGTTGCATTATTTGTTCCAAAGCAATATGGGCTAGAGTTACCATCGAATTTAATTATTATAGCTTGGTTTATAATTTCTATGACACTTGGTTTTTTAGTTGTAGTAGCATTTGGAATGCTTATATATGGAATGACCTTTTATACCGTGAATCCAATGGGAGTCCGAATGGTAAGCCAGTCGCTTGCGGAATTTTTGGCAGGTGGAATTATTCCGTTACCTTTTTTGCCAGATAATATTAGACAAATTGTGGAATTACTTCCATTTGCAGCAATGCAAAATGTTCCTTTTCGAATTTATAGCGGAGATATTAGCGGGAATAGCATTTATAATGCAGTTTTACTTCAGATAATTTGGTTAGTTGTTTTCGCGGGATTTGGTAAAATTATTATGAATAAATCATTGAAACAACTAGTAATTCAAGGTGGATGACAGGAGGGACCGATGAATTTATATACAAAGTATTTAGGTATCCATGTTAGAAGTATGATGCAGTACAAGACATCGTTTATACTCACAACAATAGGGCAATTCTTAGTATCCTTTAATGTGTTTCTTGGAGTAATGTTTATGTTTCAACGCTTTTCCAATGTAGAAGGCTTTAGTTATAGTGAATGTCTTATGTGTTTTTCCATTGTGCTTTTAGCATTTTCCCTTGCGGAAGCATTTTTTCGAGGATTTGATACCTTTGGTTCTATGATAGGAAATGGAGAATTTGATCGTATATTAGTAAGACCAAGAGGACTCATATTTCAAGTGATTAGCAGTAAGATAGAACTAACCAGAATTGGAAGAATCGTGCAAGCCATTGTAATGTTTGCATATGCAGTGCCTAGAAGTAACATTGAATGGAACCTTAGTAAAATAATTACAGTGATCATCATGGTATTTGGAGGGACAGTAGTTTTTACCAGTTTGTTTTTGCTCTATGCATCTCTTTGCTTTTTTACGTTAGAAGGACTTGAGTTTATGAATATATTTACAGATGGAGCGAGAGAATATGGAAAATATCCTGTCAATATTTACGGCAAAAATGTAATGAAAATATGCACCTATATTGTTCCCTTTGCCCTATTTCAATATTACCCATTCCTCTATTTAAGTGGAAAAAGTGAAAATATCTCGTTCGCTTTTTTGCCAGTAGTTGGATGCTTATTTATTGTTCCATGTTATTTATTATGGAGATTAGGAGTAAGACATTATAAATCTACAGGTTCGTGAGGGGCAGCAATAATAAAATTAAAAAATAATGAAATATTAAATTTTTGCTTGACTATAAAGTTACTTTATAGTGTTAAATGGGTATAAGGAGGCACAAAATGACGATTAAAGATGTAGAAAACTTATTACATGTGGATAGAGCTAATATTAGGTATTATGAGAAAGAAGGGTTACTGCTTACTAGAAGAAATCCACTGAATGGATATCGAGATTATTCAGAGGAAAATGTGGAGTGTTTAAAGAAAATTATTTTTCTAAGAAATTTAGAAATACCGATTCATGACATCAGGAATATACAAAGTGGAAAGGAATCTGTTACCAGCAACAATCGCAACGGATTGGAGTGGTATAAGTGCTATCAAAGAAGCAAATAAAATCGTAATTTTTCTAGTTCCAATTGTAATGATTATAACAACAGTATTTGCTAAAGCATTGATTTCTAATTTTCTTTATAGGAATATGCCACAATTTTTGATTTTTGTAGATTATATTGTGGGATATTTTTGTATTTGTATTGCGATTATAATTTTTACATATCAAATGAATATAATTTTATTCACAGGAGGCGTGATAGTGGATTTTTACAAGGCTGTCTGCATCGAAATAGTAATGAGTCTTGCATACGTATTGATTGTTTATCTTCAAAACAAGAAAAGTATCTGTTAATAACACATAGGATTTTTGTGTGATTCGAAAGGATTGTAACTATTTAGTAACGTTATAGTTACATAGGATTAAAAAATGCAAATAACAATATTTATTGTAATAGTAGTTATTATAGTAGTTATAGCTATGGCATATGTTTATGAAAAAAAAAACTAGAAAAGAAAACGCGAAATTGGTTAAAGAAAGTATATGGAAAAGAACCAGTCAGTAGAGAATATAATTATAAAGATATTTCGATTTACTTTCATGAAATCATAAATAATATTCCGGAGGACGAAAAAATTGATGACATTACATGGAATGATTTAGAGATGGACAGGGTATTTGACCGTATTAATAATACCACGACATTTGCGGGAGAACAGTTACTTTATAGTCAATTGCATCAATTATCTAAGGATAAAGTGTTTTTAAAAGAACGAGAAAAAAGGATATCGTTTTATAGTAATCATAATAAAGAGCGAGAAGACATGCAGTATCTCTTATGTAATTTGGGAAAAGAAAAGATTGATTTCTACTTACCTATGTTTATGCATAATCTTAAGATGCAAAGAATTCCACATATTTGGTTGTATAGGTTACTAAGATATTTGGTTATCCTACTGATAGTTGCAGCATTATTTACGCAAAACCCAATAATATTTTCAGTTGTTGGTTGTACCTTTTTAGTCAATGTTTCAATTTATGCGATTATGAAATCAAAATATGAAGTTTTTTTCGAATCATTATCTGGTATTATAAAAATTATTAAGATATCTAGAAAGATAGTAAAGGAAGAAGAAATCTTAGATATTTGTGTTCCACAGTGTGTTAAGAATAATGTAAAGCTTTTTAAACGCATTTCTAACATGATTACTTCTTTGCAAAGGAAAAAACAAGCCATTGCTACGGGCGACATAAATGCAATTATTTCGGATTATTTGATTGGGTCTATGCTATGGGATTTTACTCAGTATGATAATGTAATGCGTTATTTAAATAGTAGAACAAAAGAGTTTATGGAGTTATATTGCTTTATCGGAGAGATAGACGTTTGCATTTCCATAGCATCATTTCGTCAAAGCTCGAAAGGATATTGCATTCCAGAATTTATAGAAGAAGGTAAATTAGAAATACAAGAACTATATCATCCACTGGTTAAGGAACCGGTTAAAAATTCGTTTGAAATGACTGAAAACATTTTGTTGACAGGGTCGAATGCATCAGGAAAATCCACATTTATCAAAGCAGTAGCGATTAATGTAATTCTTGCGCAAAGCATAGATACATGTATGGCAAGTAGAATGCGCCTACCAGATGCAAGAGTGATTACATCAATGGCTGTGCGAGATGATATTATAGCAGGGGAAAGCTATTATATTAAGGAAATTAAATACTTACAAAGAATTATTGAAGCAAGTGCAGAGAAACGCATGGTGATTTGTACCATTGATGAGATACTAAGGGGGACAAATACGAGCGAGAGAGTAGCTGCTTCGATTGCAGTATTAAAATATTTAAATCAGAAAAATTGCTTGGTATTAGTAGCATCTCATGATTTGGAGTTAGCAATGCAATTAAAAGGTATATATCATATGTTGTATTTCTGTGAAGAATTAAGGGGAAGTGATGTTGTGTTTGATTATATATTGCGAGAGGGGATTAGTAATTCTAGAAATGCAATTCAATTACTTTTGTCAATCGGATTTCCCAATGAGATAGTACAAGAGGCAAAAGAATTATGTACGCTTTAAAATCAGTATAAGTATAAGTAGCTAAGTGAAATAAAAGTGCATAAAAAAATATTGAACCTCCATCAAGATTCATAAGAACTATGCTTGGTGGAGGTTCAATATTTTTTTAATTTTTAGAGTATAAATATTCCAGAAATAGAATACAATTGTCAAGATTTTTGGTGTTAGAGATGATGCTAATATAAGGGGGCTCAGTATACGCGTTTGCATCTTGAAGTATGACACTATCGCTGACATCCATTGCACAGATGTATTCATTTCCTTCAGAATCAGTTCCAGTAATAAAATTATCTTTATGCGCATTATAAAAATCAGATGGAAGTACTTCATCTAATTTAGAAAAAGCATCCTTATCCATAAAGAAATCAATCATGTCTTTGTCCATTACCGTCATATCAATTGTTTGAGCTGCAAATTGTGCGAATAATTTAGCGGAACAATTCATACTGTATTCGTCAGAGAGTTCTGGATCCATTTGTATAGAAACATCAAGGTTAGCTGATTCTTTCGAAACATCTATGCCGGCATAGATGGAAAAATCATCAATAAGGGTAGTTTCATTATTGCTTACTAATTGAGAATTTATCATTGTTACGTAAATAAAATCATCTTTTGAATTTTGAATTTGAGCATCAATAATTCCGTAAAGTAAGGCAACGATAATGACAAAACCGATAAACCACAACTTATAATATTCCCAGATATATTCAAATTTTTCTTTTTTGTTCATGGTACTTAATTTTTCTTTTTCAATAAAGTATTGTTCTTTGAAACTCATATTTTCCTCCATGTTGGTGCTACAAAACGTGGAGGGGTTGCTTACAAAACACCTCACGTTTATAAGTACTGAATTGCTACAAAGTTATTTTAATACACTTATTTTAAAATCCAATAAAAGATATTGTATCACATAATTGTAGGAAATTTGTGAAATTTATTATTTTTCTTTAAAAAAACATAAAAGTCGGCTATAATAGAAAGGAGTGATTTGGATACAATGTATCTATATAGTAATAGAATAGAAATATAGGAGGATACAAAAATGAACGAAGTATTTATAGAACAATTAATTAAAAGAAAGACTACATCTAAAAGTATAGTAGCCAAAGTTGCGTTGATATTACTTACCATATTAGTTTTTGCAGTAACACTGATTATTCCATTTGCATTCGTAGTGGGAATTATATTTGTAATCATGGATATTTATATATTCAAGATGTTTGATTTAGAGTTTGAATATACATATGTAAAAGGTGAACTTAGTGTTGATAAAATCATGGGAAAGGAAAGACGTAAAAAGGCAGCAAATTTTGATTTATCACAGCTAGAAATTGTTGCACCTACAGATTCCTACTTATTGGATTCTTTTAAAAATAGTACAAAGGTATATGATTTTACTTCATTAGAACCAGATCATAAGGCGTATGCATTGATATTACATGGCAATAATGGATATAACAAAGTATTATTTGAGCCAAATAGTGATATTTTAAATGCTATGAGAGATGCGCATCCAAGAAAAATCAATATTTAGTTTATAAATCAATATTTATGGTTAATTAGGTTACTGTTCACACAGTAGCTTAACACTAGCTGTTAAGCTACGTAAGAAAATGATTCAACAAATGATTTCTGCTTC
>JBGUEQ010000003.1:0-4058 GCA_041821265.1 Lachnotalea sp.
AGCTTAACACTAGCTGTTAAGCTACGTAAGAAAATGATTCAACAAATGATTTCTGCTTCGCGTAGCGAATTTGCATGTAGAAATCATATGTTACTGTAAACGGAGTAAGCAGTAACAGTAGTAACGATTAATTATTAACGATTAATTATTAACAATACAAATCATCAATTTGCAAAATAGGAATAACAGTGGTAGAATAGAATGAAATGTAGTAAGGTGTGGAATTAAATTTCACATCAGTATTTTTGTGCTTAAAATACCAGAATGGAGGAAATTATGAAGTTATTATTTTTTGTACTAAACAAAACCGAGTGTTTGGATGATGTTTTAGTAGAGTTCGTAAACAGAAATATTAATGGTGCAACAGTCATTGATAGTGCAGGGATGGCGAGAATATTGTGTGATAAGCATGATAATTGTGAAATTCCTTTTTTGGGGTCAATTAGAGCGTATCTACATCCGGAAAGAGAAAAAAGCAATATTATTTTAACAGTACTTGAAGATGACCAACTTAAAGGAGCAATTGAAGCAATTGAATCTATCGTCGGAGACCTTTCAAAAAAAGATACGGGCATAGTGTTTAGTGTACCAATTGATTTTGTGAAAGGACTATACAAAAGTGGAAAGTAAAATTATTATAGAAACAGCCATAATGTTATTAGCTGGTTTATTTTGCGGTAGACTAGCTAAATTTCTAAAATTTCCAAATGTTACAGGTTACTTAATTGCAGGACTTTTATTAGGTCCATCTTTGTTTAATCTAATTCCCACCAGTATGGTTACTGGATTTGGTGTTATCTCTGATATTGCATTAGCATTTATTGCTTTTTCAATTGGAACTGAATTTAATCTATCATATTTCAAAAAAGTAGGAACTGCTCCAATTGTAATAGCGATATGCGAAGCATGTGGAGCGATTATTGTAGTGACTTTTGTATTGATTGTAAGTGGGTTTGATATCAAACTTTCGATTATGCTAGGCGCTATTGCAGCTGCTACGGCTCCAGCACAGACAATTATGGTTATCAATCAATATAGAGCTAAAGGATCGCTAACATCGCTATTGCTAAGCGTAGTAGCAATTGATGATGCAGTGGCATTGATTGGATTTGGATTTGCAACAACTATAGTTAATATGATGTCATCGAATGTTCAGACTAATATTATTTTATCTATACTAAGTCCAATTACTGAAATATTGGTTTCGTTTATCATTGGTGTTACCATGAGCTTATTAATGAAATTAATATTTCGATGGTTCAAGAAATCTTCGAATCGAGCATGCATAGTTATATCAATAGTATTGATGACATACTGGTTGTCGGAATACTTCCATGGTTCGTCATTACTTGCATGTATGGCATTAGGTGCAATGCTTGTCAATATCTATTCAGAAACAGAAAGTGTTATTAAGGTAGTAGATAACTTTACGCCTGCTATATTTATGATTTTCTTCGTGATTTCAGGAGCAGGCTTTGAAATAGCAGCGCTTCCAGCAATTGGAATTATAGGAATATTATATGTTGTCTTACGTGTAGTTGGAAAAGTAGCGGGAGCTTGGTTTGGTGGTAAAATCACAAAGCAAGAGGACAAGATATGCAAATATTTAGGACCTACACTTATGCCACAAGCAGGAGTAGCATTAGGTTTAATTGTTGTTGCCGGTAAAATTGTACCTGAATATGAAGCACAAATTAGAGTTATAATATTATGTTCAACCTTTATTTACTCTATTATTGGACCAATTGCGGCTAAATTTGCATTGGAAAAAGCAGGAGAAATTGTAATAAAAAAAGATTAAAATTATTTTAAGAAATAATAAATAGAAAAAAAGGATGTCATACACTTTTGAATTGAACTCCAAATGTCAAGTAAAATATTACTAAGCTTTGAAGTCTAATACATTTCGTGTTTGGCATCCTTTTTATTTTCTTTAGCGGTATCCTAAATGGTATGGTTTATTGTTCACTGCGTTCACAGTAACGTATGATTTCTGCATGCAAATTCGCTACGCGAAGCAGAAATCATTTGTTGAATCATTTTCTTACGTAGCTTAACAGCTAGTGATAAGCTACTGTGTGAAAAGTAACAACTGTTACATATTTGGCGTCCAAAAATGGATAAAGCTTTGATGTTTCAAGGTATATAGTGTATAATTAAGTAATATTTTGTATAATTTTCATACAGGAAATTTATGCATTCGACAAAGTACTTAAATAAGTTAGCTACAATAATAAATAATGAAGTTTAAATGTAGCTAAAAATCAATGAGGGTCAGGTGAGCAATGGCAGAATTTGAACACATATATGCAAAATGGAGAAAAAAGATTCTACAAACAAATTTACGATTGACTATATTTGTTTTTTTTGTAGAGATTTTAATGTATTTTGTACTAAAAAAGTTGAATTTAATTACGCAACCTAAAGTGATGTATTTTAAATATTTTTTGATTTATCCAACAGTTATCAATACAGCAATTTTGCTGGTGGGCAATTATGTGATAAAAAATTTATTACCAAATTCCAAATATATTAATTATTTTCCTATTCTTCAGATGTCTGCTATATGCATGGTGATTGCAGGGACACATTTTGTTTTTTCTTTGACCTTATGTCTTTTGTGCTTTCCTATGTTTACAACAATATTGTTTGGAGATAAGCATATGACCAAAACAATTGGATTGGTAAGTTTAGTTTTTATGGTATTTGATTTGCTTAATAGAAGATTTTCTGTCTATAGACTAAGCAATGATAAATATTTTTTTGCGGAAGCCATAGTTGCACTTGCTTTTTTTTGTGGAACTTATATTTTGTGTACTGTACTAATACGGTTTTCAAATGAAAAAAATGACATTATCCATCATGGATATCTTCAGCGAATAGAAATGCAAGAACAGCTTAACAGAGATCAAAAAACAAATCTTTATGGACATACGAGTTTTATGAATACATTAGAACTTATGGTGTTAAAATCAAATAAAACACTTGAATTATTTACTGTTGCAGTGATTGATATTGATGATTTCAAAAAAGTGAATGATACATATGGTCACCTAAAAGGAGATCAAGTAATAATTATGTTGGCTGATTTAATGAGAAAATGTTTTAATCATAATCATTTTATTGCAAGATATGGTGGAGAAGAATTTGCAGTTATATTTTCAAATGATGAGTTGGGTCAGGTTTGGGAGTTGTTAGAAAATTTAAGAATAATGTTTGAGGCTCAAAAATACAATTTTATGGAGGATACAATTACCATTAGTATTGGTTTTGCGAGTTGGCGGCAAGGTTGGACAGCAGAACAGATTTTTGAAGCAGCTGATAAGGCAATGTATACTTCTAAATCAGAAGGAAAGAACAGAACTAAAATATATGAGGGTAGTTAGAACTTTTTAATAATAATATGCGTTCATAAAATTTAATTTAATAATGTTGTTTCCGTTACATTGGTAGCTAGACTACAAATAATATAGTTCATTAATAAAAACAATTTAGTTTGTTAATGGATAAAAAACAATTTAGTTTGTTAATGGATATTGACATTATTACATCATAGTGCTAAAGTAAATAACAAAGAAAGACATGTAAAATGCATTGATTGGGAACTATTGTGATACCCTTCTTCATTACAGAGAGTCGTTGATTGGTGGAAAACGATATGAATAGTATGATAACCTCACCCAGGAGCAGTTATGTTGAACAGGTATAACTAAGTAAACATATTCGGTTTCTCTCCGTTAACAGAGAGCTTATTAATGATTTGTGTGATGATATGAAATTACAAAGCTATTACAACGCAATTAAAGTAGATACAATAAGTTGTAAACTAGTATTACATATTAATGCAAATAATAGATAGGACAAAGAGGTTATGTATTATTTTACATAGCAATTAGAGTGGTATCGCGGAATTCATTTCGTCTCTATAGCATAAGCTATAGGGGCGTTTTTTTTCGCGAACAATGAGTCCGTCAAATATGCTTGCATATTTAGCGGATGAATGTCGCGAAAGCTGTATAAAGAGGCGAAGCATCTTTATACAGCTGCGAACAATGAGT
>JBGUEQ010000003.1:4158-173787 GCA_041821265.1 Lachnotalea sp.
CATATTTAGCGGACGAATGTCGCGAAAGCTGTATAAAGAGGCGAAGCATCTTTATACAGCTGCGAACAATGAGTGCAACAAAAGTGCTATTGCATATTTAGCGGACGAATGTCGCGAAAGCTGTATAAAGAGGCGAAGCATCTTTATACAGATGCGAACAATGAGTGCATATTGTCATCTTTAAATATAATTGGAGGAATGAAAGAATGAATGGTTTAATAATGATTTTAATAGCTGTTGTTTTTCTTGGGGGAGCGTACCTTTTCTATGGTCGATATCTTGCGAAGAAATGGGGAATCGATCCAGATGCTAAAACACCGGCAGTCGCTTTAGAAGATGGTGTCGATTATGTTCCAGCAGACACGGGGGTTGTATTTGGGCATCAATTTGCTTCCATCGCAGGAGCGGGTCCAATCAATGGACCCATCGTAGCGGCAATGTTTGGATGGCTTCCAGTATTATTATGGATTCTTTTGGGAGGTGTATTCTTTGGTGCAGTTCAAGATTTTGCATCTATGTATGCGTCAGTTAAGAACAAGGGTCGCTCCATTGGTTACATAATAGAAGTGTACATCGGTAATTTAGGAAAGCAGTTATTTTTGCTATTTACGTGGTTATTTTCCATATTAGTAGTAGCCGCTTTTGCAGATATTGTTGCAGGTACATTTAACGGATTTAATGCAGAAACCGGTGAATCAATTAGGGCAAATGGTGCAGTAGCAACAACTTCAGTAATATTTATTTTAGTAGCTGTAGGATTGGGATTTTTCTTGAAATATGCAAAACAAAAAACATGGGTTAATACGGTAGTGGCAATTGTGCTTTTAGTTCTATCCATTACAGTTGGTATTGCCTGTCCAATGTATATTAAACAAAGTACGTGGTTAGTACTTGTATTTGCTTATATTATCGTGGCTTGTGTTACACCAGTATGGGCATTATTACAACCACGTGATTACTTAAACAGTTTCTTACTAATTGCAATGATGATAGCAGCATTTTGTGGAATCGTTATTTATAATCCATCCATGAATCTTCCGGTGTTTACAGGATTTAAGCTTACAGCAGCAAACGGGACAATATCCTATTTATTCCCAGCATTATTTGTAACCATAGCATGTGGTGCTGTATCAGGATTTCATGCATTAGTATCATCTGGAACGGCTTCAAAACAGATTAAAAATGAAAAGAATATGTTGCCAGTATCGTTTGGAGCTATGTTGTTAGAATCGTTTTTAGCGATTACAGCACTAATAGCAGCAGGATTTGTTGCAACAAAAGATGGACTTCCAGCTGGAACTCCACCACAGCTGTTTGCAAGTGCAATAGCAACTTTTTTAAGTAAAATAGGTTTGCCAGAGTCAGTTACATTTACGCTAATCACATTAGCAATTTCAGCATTTGCTTTAACGAGTTTGGATTCAGTAGCACGTGTGGGACGTATTGCTTTTCAGGAATTTTTTATAGATGATTCAGTAGATGTAAATAAAATGAGTCCATTCCGTAAATTAGTTATTAATAAATATTTTGCTACGATAATAACGTTGCTCCTTGCCTATTCCTTGTCAAGAGCAGGATATGCAAATATTTGGCCACTATTTGGCTCAGCTAATCAATTACTTTCAGCATTAGCATTAATCGCCTGTGCCGTTTTTTTGAAAAAGACAAAACGTCAAGGATTTATGTTATGGGGACCAATGGTGTTTATGCTAGGAGTAACCTTTACAGCATTGACTCTTAAAATAATTGATTTAATAAAAGGATTATCTTCACAATTTGTTACAGGAAATGTACTTCAGCTAGTATTTGCTATTTTATTACTTGTACTTGGCGTGATTGTAGCAATTGAGGGCATTAGGAAATTAGTAGAAAAAGTTCCTCAAAGTGCTTAAATAATATTCAGTTCCTAAAAGCATCAATAATAAAACCGTCACTTCATGGTAGTGGCGGTTTTGTTATAGATTTGAATGTATTGCGCAGATAATCTCTTTTATAATTATTCTATTATGCGTTTATAAGAAAAAAAAGAGGATATAATGGATTCGCAAATTATAACAGATAACAAGTTATAAATAACTTAGTATGATCGGTATTACTACAAACACCCAACAAATAAATTTGTTGGGTGTTTTAAAGCAAGAATATGTTGTAATAAAATAGCTTTGACAGAAACAAATCTATCATTTATCTTTCCTATAAAGTATCTATGTTTTTTGTATTTCATATTGAGTATTGGTAACAAGCCACAATTGAGGATTATAACTCATAATATTCCAGATACCACTTCCATTTAAGTTTCTTTTTGTTATTAAATTTAATAGTGCATCAATACTTCGTGCATCAACAAACCATACAATATGATTTTTGGCAATGTTATTCATACTTTCATCATATGTAAAAAAGGGTGTTTGGGATACTTCATCGAATTGAATTATGGAACCGAACTGCCTAGCAAGAGTTAAAGCATTATCAATCGTAAGAGAATTGGCTTTTGATAACCCAATGCTATACGGAAGCTCCCAATCATAAGCAATCAAAGGCATCCCTATTATTAATTTGTCAGGTTGTGTTTGTGGTATTAAATAATCTAAAAATTCGTTTATTTTTGATATTGATGATAATGGTGCGGGAGGTCCCAAATAGGTGCCCCAAAGATAATTTAAGACAACTACACCATCTGATTCTAGTAAAATCTTACGATAATCAATTCTTTCAAATGAAATTCTATCAGCTGTAAAAATAGTATTCGGGGATATTGTAATAAAAAAAGCTAGACCCTCTTTCTTTAGTTTATTATAGGCTTTTGAATTAAATGTTTCATATGCAGATAACGTTGCATTATTTAATAATTGATATGTGAGATTTACCCCATAATATCCTTTCTTTTTTAAAATAAGGATAAGAGTATCAATAAGTTGATCCATTAAATCTTCATTATTTAGCACATTATATACGGCTTCAACATTTTCTTCTCCACCCACTGATAAGGTTGAAAGTATCATAAGTGGAGTCACACCAAAATTCTTTGCAGTTTGAATTAGAGTGGTATCTTCAATTTCTACTATTTTGCCACCAGCAATTATTCTATTCCCTAATATTGAAAGGTAAGTCAAAAAGGGCAACGTCTTTATAAAGACATCGTTATTAATAAATACATTTGAATAACCGTTTATTGCAATTTTCCCGTTACTATTATTATAACTAATTACTATAGTCTCACCAGGATAAAGATATTTTCTATTAGCCAGATAAGGATTATTTCTAAGAAGTTGTAGTGATGAAACTCCGTGAGAATTTGCAATACTTAGTAATGTATCACCTAGCAAAACGGTATAAGTTTGCTCGGGAAATGTAATTACTATTGTTTGCCCTATTACTAAGCTAAGGGTAGGAATTAGCTCATTAGCTAAAATGATGCTATCAACGGTAACATCATATAATTTGGCTATGGATGCTACTGTTTCTTCTTTTTGTACAACATGAATTATCATTACAAATAACCTCAAATGGTATATTTGATATTAATATATGATTAGATAGTGGGATTTATTTGTATTCCATTTATTTTTTTCTATTCACTCATCATCTCCTTTTATATAGAAGTATGAAACGTACGAGAAATCACATCATCTTGTTGTTCCTTCGTAAGTTTGACAAAGTTAACTGCATATCCAGAAATACGTATTGTAAGTTGAGGATATTGTTCTGGATGTTGTTGTGCATCTAGAAGAGTTTCTCTTGTAAAAACATTTATATTAAGATGATGACCACCTTTTTTGGTATACCCGTCTAATAAAGCCACTAAGTTGTCTACTTGTGATTGACTTGCCATAAAATCCCTCCTTAAGTTATTAGAACTAAGAATAATTAAATTATAGTAATAATTACTATTACTATAATAAATATATCATATTATTTGATTTATGTCCATGAAAATATAATAAATTCTGCTCTTTTTTACATACAAAATAATGTAACTATTCAGCACCTTCATAGTTACAAAATAATTAACATAAATTATTAATAGCCTCATATACTATTTTAAGAGGTGAGTGAATGATAAAAAAAGACGAGCTAATCAAAATATTTTCTAATAATATAAAAAAGATATTATTAAAAAGTAATTTAGATTTTCAACTGTTACAGGAAGTAAGGTTAAGAGTCAATGGTCCTTTAATAGTGATATATAAAGGGACGGAATATTTTCTGAATGAAAATGGTGAACTTATCAGTGCGGCTTTAAAAGCTTATCATGTTGATAAAAGTGAAATCAAAGAAATGATGGATTATATTAGTAGTTACTCGCTTTATGCGTTTGAAGATGAAATAAAGCAAGGATTTATTACGATTCAAGGTGGTCATAGAATTGGGTTAGCTGGTAAAGCAGTGCTTGAGGGAGAAAAAATTACAGGACTTAAATATATTTCATACATAAATGTTAGAATATCTCATGAAATTAAGGGATGTGCCAATCAGGTGATGCCATTTGTAGCAGATGACAAAGAGGTACATCATTGTTTAATTATATCACCGCCAAGATGTGGGAAAACAACTTTGCTGAGAGATATGATAAGACAAATTTCAAACGGAATAAATGGAAGTGTAGGTAAAACAGTTGGTGTTGTAGATGAAAGGAGTGAAATTGGAGGCTGCTATATGGGGACAGCCGTAAATGATTTGGGAATAAGAACCGATATTTTGGATTGTTGTCCTAAGGCGAAGGGAATGCTTATGCTGATTCGATCGATGTCACCAAGTGTAATAGCAGTGGACGAAATCGGTGATTATGAAGATGTAAAAGCGATAGAAGCAGTTATTAATTGTGGTTGCAAACTTCTAGCAACAGTACACGGAAGTTCGATAGAAGATATTAGCAATAAACCACTGCTACAAAAAATGTTAAAAGAAAAGGTTTTTCAGAGATATATTATATTAGATAATAGCAAAAGAGTTGGAAATATTAAAGAAATATATGATGAACGTGGAACCGTAATATACAGAGAGGGAGGGATAAATCTTGCTTAAAATTATCGGCTCTATCTTAATTGTAGTAGCAACTACGGGAATTGGTTTAACAGCAGGAAGAGATTTGAAAATACGATTGGATAACTTAAGATATATTAAAAAACTAATGCTTATGCTCAAAGGTGAAATTAAATATTTGAAAGCACCCTTAGGTGAAGCTTTTTTTAATGTAGGAAAGAGGGCAAAAGAACCATTCAACTCATTTTTTAATCAAATTGCAAGCGATATTGAAAGTTTAGAATGTGAAAGCTTTTATGAAATATGGAGCAAACACATTGATGAGGAACTGAGTAAAATCAAATTGAACAAAAGGGATTGCATTACGTTTAAAAGGGTAGGAGAGCATTTGGGGTATATGGACAAAGAAATGCAGTTGGGCATGATAGATTTATATGTCGAACAGTTAGAAGAAGAAATTAAGATATCCAAAGAAAGTATTGATGAAAAAATCAGAGTGTACAATTGTCTTGGGGTAGCAGTAGGAATATTTGCGGTGCTAATTATGCTGTGAACCTGGAAATAAAGAGTGAAAGCAAGCTTTCACATCTGCCAATTTGTACGTGCGAAAACCGTGCTAAATGGAGGAAAACATGAGCGTTAATATTATTTTTAAAATTGCAGCAGTAGGAATTCTGGTATCAGTTTTAAGTCAGGTACTCAAACATAGCGGACGCGAAGAACATGCTTTTTTAACAAGTCTTGCAGGTTTAATTGTCGTACTGTTTTGGATTATACCTTACATATATGATTTGTTTGAAACAATTAAGAAATTATTTGCATTGTAGGTGATTAGAGTGGACATGTTAAAAATTGCGTTTATTGGATTGATAGGCGTCATACTGGCCATTCAGTTCAAGGGGAACAAATCGGAATATGGAATATACATAAGTTTGGCGACTAGCATAATTATTTTATATTGTGTGGCGGATAAATTATCCGTAGTAATTGATGCGATTAATAAAATTCAAAGCTATATTAATTTAAATACAATATATTTAACCACATTGGTTAAAATTATTGGTATCACCTATATTGCGGAGTTTGCAGCAGGAATATGTAAAGATGCCGGGTACAGTGCAATTGCAGGTCAAATTGAAGTGTTTGCTAAAATTGCGGTAATGGCACTTAGTATGCCAGTATTAATTGCGCTACTAGAAACAATAAACAGTTTCTTAAACTAATTGTTGGAAAATCACAAGGTAGGAGTGAGTATGAAGAAGAAATTACTTATTTTGTTTATTTCTACTCTAATGTTAATGGGGGGGAAAGTATATGCGGCGGATACAGATTTATCAATTACGGATAGCAGTGAGTTTAGTGATGTCAACGCGAGTATTGATAAATTACTTGAGGTAGACGATGTAGATTTTAAAGATATGATCATTAATATCATGAAAGGCAAAGAACCTCTTGATGTTGGTAAATTACTTCAAACTATAGTTGACCAAGCGTTCAGCCAAATAACTTATGTAAAAAAAACAATTATACATATAATGATTATCACAATTGCGGCAGCAATACTTAGTAATTTTAGCAATGTATTTAATAATAGTCAGATTTCAGATATAAGCTTTTATGTTGTCTATATGCTTATGCTTACGGTATTAATGAAGTCATTTGTTGCAGTGACAGCAATCGCACAAAATGCAATTAATGCATTAATTGAATTTATGCAGTCCTTAGTGCCGGCATATTACTTAGCATTAAATATTGCTGGAAAGACAACAACAGCAACCATATTTTATCAAGTTATATTAATGATAATTACAGGTGTTAATTTGTTATTTTCAAATTTAGTCCTGCCTTTAATAAATATTTATGTAGTTTTAATGTTAGTAAATAATTTATCAAAAGAAGATTTTTTATCAAGACTGGCGCAACTTCTAAAAAATGTAATAGAGTGGCTTTTAAAAGCTATGCTTACTGTAGTAATTGGATTTAATGTAATTCAAAGTCTGATGGCACCAGCAATTGATTCTTTTCGAACTACCATGTTAAATAAAACAGTAAGTGCAATACCAGGAGTTGGAAATGCCATAAATGCTGTAACGGATATGGTAATCGGTTCAGCTGTTATTATTAAAAATGGAGTTGGTGTAGCCTCTTTAGTAATTCTTATTATATTAAGTTTGACACCATTGATACAATTATGGACTTTTTCAATTATGTACAAAGTATCAGCAGCAATTATACAGCCTGTGTCAGATGCCAGAATGATTGGATGCATAGGAAGTGTGGGAGATGGTGTGAGGCTTTTAATTAAAGTGGTAACAACTTCATTAATCTTATTTATCATTACAATCGCAATCGTTACGGCTACAACAACAACTACAGTTTAAGAAAAATCTATTACTATAGATACAAAGTAACAGTTTAGCCATACCATTCATAATTATTTCTGCATGGCTGAACTGTTACGATACAAATTAGTGTGGTTTTCATTGTACCAATGGAGGAAGCTATGATTACAGGAATTTATGAATGGATTAAAAATATTGCATTTTATATGATTCTAATCACTGCAGTTATGAATGTAATACCAAATAATAACTATAAAAAATACATTAATTTATTTACAGGTATGGTAATGATTATCTTAGTGCTAGCACCAATAAGTAGCTGGCTTGGTGTGAATACAAGATTTGATACAAATTTTATTAAAAATATGTACAGTGAAGAGTTAAGTAGTATGAAATTGGATACTTATGATATTACAGAAGACAGTACTTCAAAAATATTTGAAGAGTATGAAAACAATATTGGACTTCAAATTGAGAAAATAATAAATGAGGAGGGTTATTACATGGTAAAAGTAGAGGTTGAAATGAATGACGATAGAGAAAGCGAACAATATGGTAGTTTAGAGAGTATTGATGTAGTGATTTCAAATGAAGAAAAAGATGATCAAGAAATTATAATTGATAAAATTGAAGTTGGTAAAAATAAAATTGAAAATCCAGAAGAAATTAGTGTAAAAAATGCAATAGAAGACTTCTATAATATAGGATTAGATAATATAAATGTTAGTATACAGAGGTAGCGTATGGAGTGGAAAAATAAGTTACGTAAATTTGATTTTAAAAATATAAAAAAGGATAATCTTCTTATTGTACTGTTAGCAGGAATATTGCTAATTGTAGTTGCATTCCCAACAACAAATAACAAAAGTGGTAAAAAAGTACCAGATACTTCCGATGATTCAACAACAGTTCAAGAAAAAACAGAAACGCTAAGCTATATTGAGGAACAGGAAAAACGGTTAGAGGAAGTATTAAGTAAGGTTCAAGGGGTGGGAGAAGTAAAAGTAATGATTACACTTAAATCATCAAAAGAACTTATTGTAGAAAAAGATACACCAACCACATCATCAACAGCACTAGAAGAAGATGCAGAAGGCGGAAAAAGAAATACGGCGGATAAGACAGCTAGCGAAGTAACTGTTTATGATCAAGATAATGATGGTGGCAGTACACCGTATGTAGTGAAGGAATTAGAACCTGAAATTGAAGGAATCATTGTTATTGCAAAGGGAGGAGATGACCCTGTAATTATTAAAAATATATCAGATGCAATTTTAGCATTATTTCAAGTGGAAGCGCATAAAATTAAGGTAATGAAAATGAATTAGTAGGGAGGACCAATTAATTGAAAAATGTATTTAAAAGAAATCAAATAGTTATAACAGCGTTAGCAATCATGATTGTAGCGGCATTTTATTTAAACTATGCAGATAAAATAGATACAACTGAGCCGGCAACCGAAACAAGTGCACAAGTAGATAATGGGGAAGTTGATGTAAGTGACATTTCAGATGAAGATGTTTATTCCGCAGCCAATGTTGAAGCTAATTCCGAAGAGGTATTAGATGCGTTATCTTCAAATAGTGAAGAAGATATTGAGAGCAATGATTTAGATCTTACAGCCGATGCAACAACAAGTGATAGTACAACTGCAGCAGTGACAGAAACGACAGCACCCGTAACAGATGAAGAGACGCCGGGTGAAGCTGTACTTACAAGTGCTACAACAAATGTTGGATTTATTGCAGAAGCAAAGCTATCAAGAGAACAAGTAAGAGCAAAGAACAAAGAAGCATTATATGAAATTATTAATAATACTGAAATCGCAGATGAACAAAAACAATCTTCAATTGATGCATTAATTGCAATGACTGATATAGCAGAAAGAGAAGCGGCAGCAGAAACATTATTAGAATCAAAAGGTTTTGAAGACGTAGTAGTAAGTATCACGGATGATACCGCCGATGTTGTAGTAAATATGTCGGAAGTAACAGATGCTAAAAGAGCACAAATAGAAGACATTATGAAAAGAAAAACGGGCGTATCAGCAGAAAATATTGTAATAACACCTATTAGTATGGAACAATAATACATAGGAAAGTATCGGGAATATTAAAGTGCAGTAAGAAAGTAGTAGTCATATTTATATTTAATATAGCAGAAAAGTAACTGGAGTTAGAAAACATATTGTTTTCTAACTCCAGTTACTTTTCTCTATTTATTGTGACACTATGGTATAACAGGATCTGTGTTTGTTGAATTCTCAGATGGGGTGTTGGAATCTATAATGGAATTCACTCCAGCTTCTGGAGAAGGAGTACCTATGTCAGAAGTAGTAGATTCGCTATCCGTGGTGCCGGTGGTATCGGTAGTTTCTTTCTTTCCTTTATCTGCGTTCTTTCCTTTATTTTCTTTAGTTTCTTTATTTTCATTAGAATCCGTTGTAGTGCTTGTGCTTGGCGTATATTCAGGAAGGCTGTTGTAGTAATAGTTTTCATCCGCTTCTACCGCGGGTGAAGTATGAACTGGACACATATTTAAGGTATAGTCAGCAGGCAATTCATAAGCAGTATCATCTGTTACACCTTCGGCTCCAGTTGGCCTTAAAATATATACTTGATCAGAATTATAATTTACTTCTGGACAGTATGGAGTTGCTGGTAAATTAGTTAATGCACAGGTAGCAAGTCTAATATGTGTATCACATACTTCCGTTGGGGCGGTACCTTTAGCAAAATATTCAGTAATTACCATACTTCCACGTGGGTCATTGTCACACAATCCAGAAACCGCTAATTTGCCTGATTTTTTACATATAACAGCAGTTTCAATATTATCTGGAATAGTAAATTCTTTTCGCTCTAAGCCTTCATGAACACGAGACATAATCTTTTTCCACAATATTTTTTGGTAGGAAGTACTACTGCTCATCTTATCATTTGTATCATATCCACCCCATACAGTACAAGTATAATATGGTGTGTATCCAGAAAACCAAACATCACGATAATCTGATGTAGTACCAGTTTTACCCGCGATAGGCATAGTGCCAAAGTTTACAGCCTTACCGGTACCAACCGTTACAACATCTTCCATAGCACTAGTTAATAAAAATGCAGTTGATACTTTAAGAACCGTTGATGTTCTTGGTGTATTATCAATTAACACATTTCCGTCATGATCTAGAATTTTAGTGTAAAATATTGGTTTGGTATAGGTGCCACCATTCGCAATCGTTGCATAGGCGGCGGTTAGTTCTAAATTAGTAACACCATCGGTAATTCCCCCTAAGGCAAGAGACTGTGTAATATCCGTAAGAACCGTACCATTCGATTCTTTACGTGAACTAACCAAGGTAGTAAATCCAAAGTTTAACAAATAGTCATAACCTAGCTGCGGTGTGATAGCAGTCAAAGTTTTAACCGTTACTATATTCATCGAATTAGTAATTGCATCTCTGATTGTCGATAAACCTCGATATCCTGTTGAATACCAATTACTAACAGGTCGTCCACTTGCGTAATTGAATGGTGCATCATCTTGAACCGTGGCTAAAGTCATCCCAGCGGTATCAAGTGCAGGTGCATAGGTGGAAAGAACCTTAAAGGTTGAACCTGGCTGACGTTTGGTGTTTGTAGCACGGTTCAATGTTAGGCTCGCTTCCTTGGGACCACGTCCGCCTATGATTGCTTTGACGTAACCAGTTGCTTGATCCATAATGACACAAGAGGCTTGCGGCTGAGGCGTAAGTGTAATCGACTCAACGATTTCATCGCCTTCTTTTAAAATAGCCTCTTTATAGCGTTCAACCTGTGCATTAGCGTCGTCTTCACTATCAAAGATAAGATTATAACTTATGCCATCTATTTCTTGAAAATAACTTTCAAGGGATTCTTCGTTATAATTGGTAATTGTTCCATCCGAAGAAGTAACAGTTAACCGATAGGTCAAAGCCACTTCAGTTCCATCAGGATAATTACTTGAATCAGAAAACTCTTCATCGCAAATATCTTGAATAGATTGGTCTTGTGTTGTATAAATACTTAATCCACCACTATAAAGTGCATTATATGCTTGTGTTTGTGTATATCCCTTCTGTTCCTGTAAATCTTGCATAACTTGTTCTGTAAGTTCATCAACAAAGTATGTATAAACAGAGGAAGAAGCAATTTCAGCATTTACAGTCTGAATTCTTGAATAAACATCATCAGCAATAGCTTCGTCATATTCATCTTGTGTAATATATCCTTGATCTAGCATATTATCAAGTACTTTTTTTCTACGTTCTGCATTATTATCTGGATAACTAATAGGATTATAGCGATATGGATTCTGTGTTATTCCAGCAATAACAGCGCATTCGGATAGTGTTAGATCTGAAACATCTTTATTAAAATATCGAAGTGAAGCTGACTGTACTCCAAGCGTATTTTGTCCAAGATTAATTGCATTTAAATAATTTTCCAAAATTGCTTCTTTGGACATTGTTTTCTCAAGCTTAACAGCGAGGTACTGTTCCTGAATTTTTCGTTTTAACTTATCAGGAAATGATTTTTCGTCAGTCCAACCATCAAAAACATTATTCTTAAGTAATTGTTGCGTTATTGTACTGGCACCTTCTGAAAAAGTTCCACTTGTAATACCCTTAACACCAGCTCTTATAATTCCTTTTATATCGATGCCATTATGTTCCCAAAAACGTTCATCTTCAATTGCGACAAATGCGTTTTGCATATTCTTGGGAATTTCATCAATTGTTTTGGAAACTCTATTAGAACCAGTAGCAACTAGTTTAGTAATCTCATTACCCTCTTGATCATAAACAGAAGTTGAATATTTTTTAGGAGTTACATCGTAAGTAGATATTTCAGGGGCACTTTCAATAACACCTTTAATTACTCCGATTCCTGCACAGGTGCCAATAACAGCTACTGCTAAAAAGAAAACAACAAAAGCCTTAAAAATTGTAACAGATATCTTCTTACCAACTCTACTAGTCTTAGAAGTTAAGGCTTTTTGTTTATCAGAAGCTCCTTTTTTTCCGTAATTCATTCATATGCCTCCTTTATCCTTCCTATTATAACAAATAACCCATGCTAAATAAAGGAAAATTTGTATTCCGATAATTGTTAAAAACTATGTAAATTTATTAGACTCATTTAAGAGAGAAACAAAATATTTATCGTATTTATAGGATTGTCATATTTAAAAAATTTATACAATAGGTTGAATTTGATTTATACATAAATTTAAGATAAAATGAAATAGAAATATAATGTGAATAAACATGGAGGTATTAAATGGTTGAGTATTATAAAGCGGTATATGTTGGTGGAGAAGCAGAAATAGTAGAGAAAAAATCAAGATTTATTGCTACCGTTATTCCTATCAAAACACAGGAAGAAGCTGCTTTATTTATAGAAGAAGTGAAGAAAAAACATTGGAATGCGAAACATAATTGCTTTGCATTTGTGGTTGGCGCAAATAATGAAATACAACGATGCAGTGATGATGGAGAACCAAGTCAAACGGCAGGGAAGCCTATACTAGACATACTTATAGGTGAAGGATTACATAATACTGCGATTGTAGTAACGAGGTATTTTGGTGGAACGCTTCTTGGAACAGGAGGTTTGGTTAGAGCCTATTCTAAGGCGGCAAAAGAAGGCATTGGTAATAGTGTCATTATCGAGAAGAAGTATGGAATAAAACTCTCGATTATCACTGACTATAATGGGATAGGCAAGATTCAATATTTGTTAAGTCAAAAAGGAGTTACAACAATATCGTCAGACTACACGGATATTGTGGCAATTAATGTGTTAGTACCTTTTGGAGCAATGGAAGAGCTTGAAAATGCTGTTATAGAAGCTACTAGCGCTCAAGCAGAAATAATAGAATTGGAGCAAATCTATTTTGCACAAGTAGGAAGTGAAATTATTTGTTTTCAAGAAGACTAATTTTTTCGATAAATCATTTTAACAATAATGATAGGATACAAAATCATAATCCAGCATACAAGAATAAAATATCTGAGTGTATCGGCAGTTAAGCTTGTGCCAAGTATAAGCTTTAAACCAGATTTTATAATAACAGCAACAAGGAGTCCAAGTAGAAGTTTTACTATTTGCATTTGGAAATTGCCATTTTTCTCGTCAAAATTAATATATAAAGGTTCAATATACCATCCTAAAGCAAATCCCATTCCAGCTCCAATCGCTTTAAAACAATCGTGAAACTGTGATAAATCAGTGTTGGGATTTTTTGAAAATAAGATAACATAAATTAATGTCATTGTTGTAAATGCAGCTAATGAAATAGCAACCGTTGATACTTTATAGGTTTTAAGAGGAATTACTTTATTAAACAAATATACAATAAAAAGAGAAATACTCATAGAGGCTAAAACATCCCAAGGAGTATGATATCCCAGATACATTCTTGAAAAACCAACGCCAATTATTAAGATAACAGATATCATTCGTGGTCCTGCTTTTTTAGAATGAATTCCCAATGCACCAAATAAGGAAGAACTACTTTGCGTATGGCCACTAGGAAAAGAATATCCAGTTGCAGTATCAATAGAAGAGAGCACAGGCTTAAATGTTGGATATAATATCCAAGGTCTTGGAATACAAAAAGTAAGTTTTAGAGATTGCACAATAAGACCACTTGTAAAAAATACAAGACCAATCATCCGTGCAAGCTTTTTGTTATAACACCAATATAAGAAACAGATAATGGAAATAGCAAATACTTCTTCACCTAAAAAGGTAAATACACGAAAGATTTGAGTGAGAAAAGGTGTTCTACATTGAGCTAAAAATATTAAAAATTCCATCAGGTTCCTACTTTCATAAAATTAGTAACTATTTAGTACCTTCATAGTTAACGCTACGAGATGCACATAAAATGCAAGAAACTTGCATTTAGCGTTATATTACTCGGGATTTTGCTTTGCAAAACACCTTGCGGTAGTGGGGTCTGAATAGTTTTAAATTATATATTTATTATATTGTAATAGTTTTCAAAGATATGTTCAAGAGGGAAATCAAATAGCAGTATTAAATATTAAAAAGATGAAATGTCAATTCATTTAAATATTATAAGAAGAAAAATTCTAGTAATAATACAAATTATAACACAAAAAAGAATAGAATGGCTTAGATTTAAAAGTTGAGAAATTGTTGTGATTCTCAAGAATTGAAACCGTATCCATTATATTCTTTTGATATTTCTTTTATTTCTTTGATAAAATTTATTTGCGTCCCATACGTTTTCTCATGGTTGGGTCTAGGTATTTCTTACGAATACGAAGGCTCGCTGGTGTGATTTCAAGAAGTTCATCTACATCAATAAAATCAAGTGCTTCTTCAAGACTTAATATTTTTGGTGTTGTTAAACGTAATGAATCGTCAGCTCCAGAAGAACGAGTGTTGGTCAATTTCTTAGTCTTACATACATTAAGTTCAATATCTTCTGTCTTACCATTTTGTCCAATAACCATACCTGAGTATACTTTTTCACCAGCACTGATAAATAGAGTACCACGTTCCTGTGCACTGTATAAACCATAAGTAATTGATTCACCAGCTTCATAAGCAATTAAAGAACCAAGCTTTCTGTATTGAATTTCTCCACGATAAGCACCATAGCTATCAAAAACAGTATTAATAATACCATTTCCTTTTGTATCAGTCATAAATTCACCACGGTAACCAATTAATCCACGAGAAGGGATTAAGAATTCAAGTCTGGTGTAACCACCATTACCAGTTCCCATAGCACGTAGTTCACCTTTACGTTGGCTTAATTTATCAATAACTGTTCCTGAAAATTCTTCGGGAACATCAACGAATGCGATTTCTAGTGGTTCAAGTTTTTTACCTTGTTCATCTAGGTGATAAAGAACTTCAGCTTTACTAACTGCAAATTCATAACCTTCACGACGCATGTTTTCGATTAATACGGATAAATGAAGTTCTCCACGTCCTGATACTTTAAAACTATCAGCAGTTTCGTTTTCTTCAACTCTTAAACTTACATCAGTATTTAGCTCTTTGAATAATCGGTCACGAAGGTGTCTTGATGTAACAAACTTACCTTCTCTACCAGCAAGAGGACTATCATTAACAATAAATTGCATTGCAATAGTAGGCTCTGATATCTTCTGGAAAGGAATAGAAACTGGATTATCAACAGAACAAATTGTATCACCAATATGAATGTCAGCAATACCTGAAATTGCTACAATAGATCCGATAGTAGCTTCTTGAACTTCAACTTTTCCTAAACCATCAAATTCATATAATTTGCTAATTTTAACTTTTTTCTGTTTGTCAGGATCATGGTGATTAACAAGCATAGCTTCTTGGTTAACTTTAATTGTTCCGTTATCCACTTTACCTACACCAATTCGTCCTACATATTCATTATAATCTATTGTACTAATAAGTACTTGAGCGTCCGCTTCAGGGTCACCTTCAGGAGCTGGTATATAATCAAGAATAGTTTCAAACAATGGAATCATATCCTTTTGTTCATCTTCTAAATTTTTAATAGCAAATCCTGATCTAGCTGATGCAAATACGAAAGGACAGTCAAGCTGTTCATCGGAAGCATCCAAATCCATAAATAACTCAAGAATTTCGTCGATAACTTCTGTAGGTCTACCTTCAGCTCTATCAATTTTATTGATACATACAATAACATGTAAATCTAATTCTAATGCTTTTCTAAGAACAAACTTTGTCTGAGGCATAGCGCCTTCATAAGCATCAACTACTAGTACAACACCATTTACCATTTTTAATACACGTTCAACTTCACCACCGAAATCAGCATGTCCAGGTGTATCGATAATATTGATTTTAGTATTTTTGTAATAAATAGCAGTATTTTTTGATAATATAGTAATACCACGTTCACGTTCAATATCATTTGAATCCATTACACGCTCTGCAACCGTTTGATTTACTCGGAAAGTACCACTTTGTTTTAATAGTTCATCAACTAAGGTAGTCTTACCATGATCAACATGGGCAATAATGGCTATATTTCTTATGTCTTCTCTTTTTTGTTTCATAAATAATTAATCCTTCTTTCTATACTCGCACAATTGTCAACTTTAAACAGTTTATCACATATTTGCAATAATACAAGCATTTTTATTTTAGTTTTTCATTTTCCCCAAAAAATTATTAATATTATGTTCTAAATTGGAAATAATGGGAATAAATATACTTATGGACAATATACGAGAAGAGATACTTCGTTAAACAGAAGGGAGAAATTTAAAATGGTGGATAAGGTAATTGAAAACAATCAGGTTTCGATAATTGGGGAAATTACGTCAGGTTTTACATTTAGTCATGAGGTCTTTGGTGAGGGCTTCTATATGATTGATATTCAGGTTAAGAGGTTAAGCGATTCTGCGGATATTATACCTCTTATGATTTCTGAAAGGTTACTTGACATTAATAAGGATTATCAAGGACAGAGCGTAAGTGTGCTAGGACAGTTTAGATCCTATAATAGGCACGAAGTGAAAAAGAACAGATTGGTATTGTCGGTATTTGCACGAGAAATCGAATTCTTTGAGTATGTAGATGATAATGTAAAGACCAATCAAATATTCTTAGATGGATATATTTGTAAACCACCAGTTTACAGAAAAACACCATTAGGAAGAGAAATTGCAGACCTTTTAATTGCTGTAAATAGACCATATGGTAAATCAGATTATATTCCATGCATATGTTGGGGGAGAAATGCAAGATTTGCATCATCTTTTGACATAGGAGGTCATGCTCAAGTATGGGGAAGAATTCAAAGCCGGGAATATACGAAAAAAATAGATGATATTAATTCAGAAAAAAGAGTGGCTTATGAGATATCAGTAAGTAAATTGGAATATGTAAAAAACTAGTAATTAGTTATGAAAGTATTGAATCATTATAAAACTTAAATAAATACTTAGATGATTTTTAATTAAGTATTTATTGTAGGAGTGTTATTTAGCGAACATTTATCAAGCTAGTATGTTTTATATATTCGTTTGATAAATATCGCAATAACCAGTAAATTGATAAAGTATTCTCTAATTTAAATAAATGAATTATTAAATTATAATAAAATAGTTTGTATTTCTATTGGTTTGGTGTATAATAAATACATTGAAGCTAAATCATCATCAATTCTGATACTAAATTCCAACTTAAGCGTTTTATGATATAACGAATTGAATATATTGGGGGTAAAATATGCTTATTAACTCAAAAGAAGGAGATTCTATGAGAGAAAAATATGAATCATTGTCACTAACTGCCTTGAAAGATGTAGCGAAGGCAAGAGGAATCAAAAACATTTCAACTATGAAAAAAAAAGATCTAGTTGATGCTATGGTTAACGAAGATACGAAATCTAATGAAACAGACAGCGATAACACTAAATCAGATGGCAGTGTTGATAAAGCGAATGCTGTAAAAATAGAGAATAATACACAAAGAAAAAAAATGGAAAATAAAAAAATGGAAACGAATAAAACAGAAATGAAAAAAACAGAAATGAATAAAACAGAAAATAAAAAGATGGAACCGAATAAACCAGAAACTAGGTTAGCAGAAACAGATATGGAGAAGCTAGATAGTGGGGTGATGGCAAAGGGTATTTTAGAGGTGTTGCCAGATGGATATGGATTTATTCGATGTGCGAATTATCTACCAGGAGAGAATGACGTGTATGTTTCTCCGTCACAGATAAGACGTTTTTCTTTAAAGACAGGTGATATTATAGAGGGAAACACGAGAGTTAAAACACAAACCGAGAAATTCAGTGCGTTACTATTCGTGAAGTCTATTAATGGTTTTTATCCTTCGGATGCTGCTAAGAGAAGAAATTTTGAAGATATGACGCCTATTTTCCCAAATGTAAGACTACCACTTGAGACTACAGGTAATGGTACTGCTATGAGAATTGTAGATTTGATTTCTCCAGTTGGAAAAGGCCAAAGAGGGATGATCGTTTCTCCACCTAAAGCTGGAAAAACAACTTTATTGAAACAAATTGCCAAATCGATTTTAGCAAATAATAAAAATATGCACATGATCATCTTACTGATTGATGAAAGACCAGAAGAAGTAACTGATATCAAAGAATCAATTGAAGGCGATAATGTTGAAGTGATTTATTCTACATTTGATGAATTGCCAGAGCATCATAAACGAGTTTCAGAAATGGTTTTAGAAAGAGCAAAAAGATTAGTAGAACATAAAAAAGATGTTACTATCTTATTGGATAGTATAACAAGATTAGCAAGAGCTTATAATTTAACCGTTCCACCAAGTGGTAGAACACTGTCTGGTGGTTTGGACCCTGCGGCATTACATATGCCAAAACGTTTTTTTGGTGCTGCTAGAAACATGAGAGAGGGCGGAAGCTTAACAATTCTTGCAACTGCATTAGTCGATACAGGAAGTAAGATGGATGATGTCGTTTATGAAGAGTTCAAGGGTACTGGTAACATGGAACTAGTATTGGACAGAAAACTTTCGGAGAAGAGAGTATTCCCAGCCATTGATATTCCAAAGTCGGGAACCAGACGAGAAGACCTACTTCTCACTCAAGAAGAGCAAGAAGCGGTTTATATAATGAGACGAGCTGTCAATGGTATGCGTTCTGATGATGCAGTTGAAAAGATACTAGACTTATTTGTAAGAACAAAGAACAATGAAGAGTTTGTTCAAATGGTTAAGAAATCAAAGCTTAATTAAGTTTTCACGAAAACAAAGTTACTGTGTCAAAGTCTAATATAATTTTTATAAATTTATGGGACAAATTGTTGTAACCGTTCAGGCATACCATGAATAATATGCCAGAAGATACCAATGTATAATGAGTTTGGTAATAGACTGGCACATTATTCATGTAGGGCGTGCGCCCTATAGAAATTTTAATAAAAATACTTGCATTGCATATTGACCTATGATACAATTAAGAAGCTGTTTATGAAAAATGAGATCGGCAATGTCGATTTTTATATTATTAGTTTATGAAGAGGTGAAAGTAATGAGAGAAGGAATACATCCTGAATATTATCAAGCAACAGTTACATGTAACTGTGGAAACACATTCGTAACTGGTTCAACTAAAGAAGAAATTCATGTTGAAATCTGTTCAAAATGTCATCCATTCTATACTGGCCAACAGAAAGCTGCTTCAGCACGTGGTCGTATCGATAAGTTTAATCGTAAGTATGGCGTGAGTGAAAGCAATTAGTTCTAGTGTAGGTGTAAGGTTGGGGTTGAATAATCTCAACCTTTTTTATATGATTCTTTGGATTTTTGTATCATTCATTGAACTTTATTCATATATAAGGCACTTTGTACTAAATTAACAGATTGATAGGTAAGGAGGATTTTGTATGAAGTCATCGGGAATTGGTGGGCAGGCAGTAATGGAAGGCGTTATGATGAAAAACGCTGATAAATATGCAATTGCTGTTAGAAAGTCGGATAATACAATAGAAATTCAGACGAATGATTTTGAAAGTGTTATTAATAATAAAAAACTTACTACAATACCTATTGTTAGAGGTATGTTTAATTTTATAGATTCTATGGTTTTGGGAATGAAATCACTTACTTTTTCAGCTAGTTTTTTTGAAGATGAAAGTGATGAACCAAGTAAAACAGATCAGTTTATTGAAAAGATATTTAAAGATAAGGCAGAGAAATTAATTATGGGAGCTACCATTTGCTTTTCAATTGTCATTGCAGTGGCTCTATTTATGGTGCTACCTTATTTTATATCGAATTTATTTAGAGGGATTATTTTATCTGATATGGCGATTGCTGCTATAGAAGGCGTTATTCGATTTTTATTATTTATTGGATACATAGCGTTGATTTCGTTAATGAAGGATATCCAACGTGTATTTATGTACCATGGGGCAGAGCACAAGTGCATAAATTGTATTGAACATGGAATGGAACTTACAGTTGGAAATGTTAGAAAAAGTTCGAAGGAACATAAACGTTGCGGAACAAGCTTTATGCTTATTGTAATAGTAATAAGTATTATTTTTTTCATGTTTATTAGAGTGGATTCACCCGTGCTAAGGGTAGTGGTTAGAATATTATTGGTTCCATTGATTGCAGGAGTTGCTTATGAATTTATAAGACTTGCAGGTAGAAGTGAGAATCCAATTGTAACAGCTTTAAGTAAACCAGGATTATTGCTTCAAGGCCTTACAACAAGAGAGCCTGATGATTCCATGATAGAAGTAGCAATTGCATCAGTAGAAGCAGTTTTTGATTGGAAGTCTTACCTTGAGCAAGAAAATGTAGAAGATATTTCAAAAGCAATGGTTGAATAGATAGGAGCCTGCAATATGACCTTACAGGAAGCGTTACAATATGGAAGAAATTATTTGGAAAATAACAGAATTCTAGATAGCCAGATTGATGCTTGGTTTCTGTTAGAATATATAATAAAACAAAATAGAAGTTTTTATCTTATGCATCAACAAGATGAATTGACAAAAGAACAAGAACGTTTATATAAAGAATATATTGAAATTCGTGGAAAACATATACCATTACAACATATAACCCAAGAACAGGAATTTATGGGTCTCACCTTTTGGGTAAATGAAAGTGTATTGATACCAAGGCAAGATACAGAAATTCTTGTTGAAGAAGTGGCATCTAGATTAAAAGATAATATGAGCATACTTGATATGTGTACAGGATCAGGTTGCATTATAATTAGTCTTAAAAATGGGAAAGAATATATTAACGCATATGCGGTTGATATATCTTCGAAAGCCTTAGATGTAGCAAGAATAAACGCAAAAAGAAATAAGTTAGAAGTAGAGTTTATACAAAGTGATTTATTTGAAAATGTGAATAAAAAATTTGATATAATAGTGTCTAATCCACCATATATACCTACTGAGGTAATCAATGGGCTGATGGAGGAAGTAAGGATACATGAACCGATGATTGCATTAGATGGCATGGCAGATGGATTATATTTTTACAAATCGATTATTAAAAATTCTTTGACATATCTAAACCCATCTGGTATTTTATGTTTTGAGATTGGTTATGATCAAGGAGAAGCAGTTTCTATTTTGATGAAAGAAGCAGGGTTTAAAGCTATTCAAGTAATAAAAGATTTAGCTGGATTAGATCGAGTGGTAATTGGAAATACTTAGCTACGCTCATATATAATTACGAATTGATATAAAGTGATGCTTCGTTACTATTTAACCCTAAGATGAAAATCTATGCATAGTGGAAATTATAGTAATGAATTTGATTGTTATAGTTATGGAGGAAAAAAATGTTTGATAGATTAGAAGATTTACTAATTCGTTTCGAAGAAATACTGAGCGAATTAAATGAACCTACGGTTGCCAATGATCAAAATCGTTTTAGAAAGCTTATGAAAGAGCAAAGCGATTTGACTCCGATTGTTGATGCATTTAAAGAGTATAAAGCATCAAAACAGAGTGTGGAAGACAGCTTGGTAATGCTGGCAGAAGAAAGTGATGAAGAAATGAAAGAACTTGCTAAGGAAGAATTGAATGATTCCAAAGCACGTATTGAAGAGCTAGAACAGGTACTTAAGATATTATTATTACCCAAAGACCCTAACGATGATAAAAACGTAATTGTTGAAATTCGTGCAGGTGCAGGTGGCGATGAAGCGGCATTGTTTGCTTCGGAAGTATATCGATTGTATGCAAGATTTGCAGAAAGAAATCGTTGGAAGACAGAGATGATGAGTTTGAATGAAAATGGAATTGGTGGATTTAAAGAAGTGATTTTCATGATATATGGTCAGGGAGCTTACTCAAAGTTAAAGTATGAAAGTGGTGTTCATAGAGTGCAACGTATTCCGGCTACGGAGTCAGGAGGACGTATTCATACCTCTACGATTACAGTAGCTATTATGCCTGAAGCAGAAGAACTTGATTTTGAATTAAACATGAATGATTGTAAATTTGATGTGTTTAGAGCCTCTGGAAATGGAGGACAATGTGTTAATACAACAGATTCAGCAGTTCGTCTTACACATATTCCATCCGGTATTGTTATCTCGTGTCAGGATGAGAAATCACAGCTTAAGAATAAAGATAAAGCGTTAAGAGTTCTTCGTTCAAGACTTTATGAGATGGAACTTCAAAAGAAGAACGATGCAGAAGCAGAGGAACGTAGAAGTCAAGTTGGAACAGGTGATCGTTCCGAGAAGATCAGAACCTATAATTTTCCTCAAGGAAGATTAACAGACCATCGAATTAAGCTTACGCTACATAAGCTTGATTCCATTATGGATGGGGACTTATATGAAGTCATAGATAGTTGTATCGCAGCCGATCAGGCGGCACGTTTAAGCAAGTTAAATGAACAGGTGTAAAAGCCTTGAATTCACTACATTTATCAGCTTTTGTATTCATATAAAGTTATAGTAAAAGTATAAAAATCGGTTCACTTAATTAAAAAGTGAATCGATTTTTATTTCCCTCAATATCGTTTTTTTAAGTCAATAAAATTTTTGGATTCTAATATAACTTTTATTAAAATTAATTTACTTTTATTATAAATAAATGTATCCTATTGTTGTAACTATAATCAAACTAAAAAATGCTTATTTTTAACATTTACGGCGTTGTAGAGAACAATGGGGGTAAAGACCAATGAAATGGCGGTATATTTTAATTTTAGTAGTAGTGATAATTCAAGTGGGGTGTAGTGGGAAGGTAGATACAAAAGAATTAGATACAAAAGAAATGCAAGATGAAACAAAAACGAGTAATAGTTCTGTTGATTTGGATAGTGGTAGCGAGCTGATTGCTACTAGCTCAAATCCTTATTACGCAGTAAGATTACCAAATGTCGCGGATTATTCTTTTATGAAAACGAAGATGTTGTCTTTAGAAAAGGCTAGAACGTGGGGAGACGCTTATGATTTAAGGCAAGCCGATTTAAGTGATATGGATCTTTCAAATGAAATAGATAATTTGAGTAATTTGGTCTTTGATACAGCTACTATATGGCCGGATAAATTGCCTGAAGATTTTGACCCCACATTAATTATGGAGATAGGAAAGAATCCAGGTCTGGGAATCAGAGACCTTCACGAAAAAGGCATTACAGGAAAAGGAATAAACATTGCAATACTAGATTATACGTTGCTAGTGGATCATGAGGAATATTGTAATCAAATTAAGCTTTATGATGAAGTGAATAACTCAGGACTAGCAGAGATGCATGGTTCTTTCGTAGCATCACTAAGTGTTGGAAAATCATCAGGTGTTGCTCCAGATGCAGGATTATATTTTATAGGAGCTAGCAATGTTACAACAGTTAATAATGAAAGAGTATTAGATTTTACTGATTATGCTGCTTCAATTAATAAAATCGTTGAAATAAATAACAGTTTACCAAAAGAGGAAAAGATTCGAGCCATATCTATTTCAGCAGCATGGTGTCCTGACAATAAAGGCTATAAAGAAATGAATGAAGCTGTTGAACAAGCCAAGAAGGAAGGAATTTTTGTAATATCTTGCAATCTTTTTGAAACATATGGATTCTGGACATATAGTTTAGAAAAAGATTCCTATTCTAATCCAGATGATGCAAATTCGTTTAAACCTTATAGTTGGGACAAATGGATTGAGATGCAATCAAATATAGATGGTTTTATACCATATTATGAGGAAGCGTTTGCTAATAATTTTCAAGGTGAAATGCTCTTAGTTCCTATTGGTTCGAGAACAACGGCTTCTCCAACTGGTCAAAATGAGTATTGTTTTTATTCTGATGGTGGGTGGAGTGCAATGGAACCATATTTAGCTGGTTTATACGCATTGGCTTGCCAAGTGAATCCAGATGTTACCCCAGATTTATTTTGGAAGACAGCGTTGGAAATCGGAGAATTGAAAGAAATATTAAAAGATAATCAAAAGTATTCTGCTAAAATGATGAATCCGAACAAGTTGATTGAAAAATTACAAAATTAAATGCTTGAATACTAGAGATGAAATAACTAATATTTTTATTATAATAAATAAAGAGGAAAAATGTCGTAATAAATACTTAATAGTTAAAATTTATACATATTTTCGAAAAATTTAACAATTTAATCAAAAAATGATTGCATTTTTTATATATTAGAATTATAACAACAAATATCAAACAAAGTAACGAACAAAGACGAAGGCGTGCATAATATTTTTTATGCGCGCTTTTACTGATTATTCGTAAATTTGGGTAATTAATAAGATGAATGGTTATGTAAAAGGAGGAGCAAATGAATCACTTTGTTATTGCGATTACAAGAACCTGTGGCAGTGGAGGTACTACAATCGGGAAGATGTTGGCTCAAAATTATCACATCAATCTTTATGATAAAAAATTAATGAGGCTTGCATCCGATGATAGTGGAATAAGTGAAAAGATTTTTGCTGCTGCAGATGAGGATCAAAAAAGAAGTACGCTTTATATGGCTTCTAAAAACGTTTATAATGGTGAAATTATTTCTCCAGAAGAAGACGATTTTACATCAAATGATAATCTATTTGCCTATCAAGCAAAAGTATTAAAAGAACTTACGAAAAGTGAATCTTATGTAGTAATAGGGAGAGGAGCAGATTTTGTATTAAAAGATTATCATCACTTGATTAGAGTATTCATTCATGCGCCGTATGAAAAGTGTGTACAGCATGAAATGGATTATATGAGCTTTAGCAGAAAAGAAGCAGAAAAAATGATAGCAAAAACAGACGCTTATAGAGACTCTTATTATAGGCATCATACAGGACAGGACTGGCATAATGTTAAAAATTATGACTTATCACTTGATACAGGACTTTATTCGTATGAGGAATGTGTAAAGCTGATTCAGCTGTTTGTAGGTTATATAGAATCAAAATAAGAATATTAAATAGCTAGCGCTTTCTTAGTATTTTTATCATAAAAACTATTGTAGGAGGAAACATTATGAAAAACAAGTTATTAGCAGCCTTATTGACTGCAACAATGGTGGCATCGACCCTAACAGGATGTGGATCAAGCAACGATGTAGCTTCAGATACGCAAGGAACTGATTCAACAACAACTAGTGATGCAACAGCATCAGATAGCACTTCTTCAACAGATTCTGCTTCAGGTACAATTAAAATTGGTACGATCTCACCTAACACAGGAGCACTTGCAGCATATGGAGAAGCCGTAGTTAATGCGATGAATTTAGCTGTAGAAGAAATTAATACAGCAGGTGGAATTTTAGGACAGCAAGTAGAGTTAGAATCTTTAGATGATAAAGGTGACTCAACAGAAGGTGCAAATGCATTTAATAAACTTGCAGATGAATCCAATGTTTGTGCTGTAATTGGTTCAGTTACTAGTGGTGTTACAACTGGTCTGGCTCCTTTGGCAGATGAATCTAAAATTGTACTTTTAACTCCAACAGCAACAGCTGATACAGTTACAGATTCTGATGATTATGTATTTAGAGCATGTTTTAAAGATTCTTACCAAGGTAAGATGGCAGCTAAATTTGCATCTGAAACATTAGGAGTTAAAAAAGTAGCAGTACTTTATGCATCAGGAGATGCTTACTCAGCTGGATTACGTGAAGCGTTTGTTGCAGCAGCAAAAGAGTTTGGTCTTGAAATTGTATCGGAAGAAAGTTCATCATCTGTTGATGACACAGAGTATTCATCACAGTTAACTAATATTGCTAATAGTGGTGCAGAATTCTTATTTGCTCCTTACTATTATAGTTCAATAGGACCATACATTGTTCCACAAGCAAGATCAGCTGGATTTGAAGGCGTAATTATGGGAGCTGACGGTTTTGATGGTACAATCGGAACAATGGTAGAAGATAAGAGTCTTTACAATAATTGTTACTTTACAAACCATTATTCACCAGATGATACTTCAGAAGCAGTACAGAGTTTCGTATCTGCATATACAACAAAATATAGTGCAGATAGCTTAAATGCACTTGGAGCATTGGCATATGATTCTGTTTACATGTTGGCACAATCGATTGAAAAAGCAGGATCAACAGATAGAACAGAAATCCGCGATGCAATGAGCAAAATGACATTTTCTGGTGTAACTGGAGATTTCACACTTGATTCAACAGGTACTCCTGAAAAATCAGTAGCTATCATCGAATTTAAAGATGGTGTAGCAGTATGGAATAGCACAATAGGAAATTAATTAGACTTTTCAATTTTGGCGGCTTACCATTTGGTAAGCCGTATCAAAATAAATGAAAAACAGTTAGTACTTTTACAGTCGGTGCTACGTGATAAATATACAATACACAATTTTGTATTGCAGTAGTATATAACTCGGGATCTTGCGTTATGAAATATTTGACATTTTTGGAATTTAAATATTTACAAAAATAATAGAATGAGTGAGAAAGGAGAGTATTGTCATGTCAACACAGTTAGTCATCTTTATTCAACAGGTTATAAATGGACTAAAAATAGGCAGTGTGTATGCTTTGGTGGCACTGGGGTATACAATGGTATATGGCATTATTCGGTTGATCAATTTTGCGCATGGTGATTTTATAATGGTAGGAAGCTATACGCTTTTGTATACAATTCCTCTGATGGTAGCATTAGGATTACCAGCATGGATGGCAGTCGTTTTCGCCATAGCGGCTTGTACAATTGTTGGAATTACTGTAGAAAAGGTTGCATATAAGCCAGTACGTAAGAAGGGAAACAATATGTCTGCCTTAATTACAGCAATTGCCATGAGTCTTTTTCTAGAGAATTTGGCTCAAACTGTATTCGGTGCTGCACCAAAGCCGATTGGAACAATTTTCTCGATTCCAGATTTGAAATTTGGTACAATTAAATTTAACGGAAATACAATGTTAACAATCATTCTTGGTATCACAGTAATGATTGGATTACAGATTTTTGTAAAGAAAACAAGAATGGGTAAAGCAATGAGAGCTGTCTCAGAAGATGGAGAAGCAGCTATTTTGATGGGAATTAATAAGAATCGAACTATAACCATAACGTTTGCAATTGGTTCGAGTTTGGCAGCGATTGCATCACTTATGTATAGTGCGGCATATCCCCAAGCAACTCCAACAATAGGATCTATGCTTGGACTAAAAGCCTTTGTAGCGGCTGTATTGGGAGGAATTGGAATTATTCCTGGTGCTATGATCGGAGGTATTGTAGTAGGTTTGGCAGAAAGCCTTACGAAAGCCTATATTGGAACCTTAACAGGCGGAATTATTACTTCAGCATTTTCGGATGCTATTGTGTTTGGAATATTAATTATTGTATTAATCGTAAAACCTTCTGGAATTCTCGGAAAAAATATTGGCGAGAAAGTGTAGGTGGACAACATGAAAAGAGAAAGAATCAAGAGAGTATTATTAAATTTTGTAAGTATAATTATTGTGTTTGGAATATTAGTAGGATTGTGTGAATCAGGTGCGCTATCCAATTATATAAAAGGAATATTGATGGTATGTTGCATTTCTATCATTATGGCTTGTTCGCTTAATATTACAGTTGGGTATCTTGGGCAGATTGCTCTTGGTGATTGTGGTTTTATGGCAATAGGTGCTTATACAGCGGCAATGATAACAAAAGCAATGGAAGCTGGAAATATTTTAGTTGGTGCAGGAGCTCCTAATATTTTGCGGTTTTTAGTGGCTATTATAGCTGGTGGAATAGTAGCAGCGGTATTTGGTGTTTTGGTAGGTATTCCTGCTCTACGACTTAGAGGAGATTATCTTGCAATTATTACGTTGGGCTTTGGTGAAATCATTCGTGTCGTGATACAGAACTTAAAATTTACTGGAGGAAAAGGTTTTTCAGAAGGTCAGGCGGGTCAGGCATTGATTGGAATCAACCGTATATCCAATTTGTACGTTGTATTTTGGGTTATGGTTCTATCTGTATCAATTTTGTATACGTTTATACGCTCAAAATATGGTCGCGCTATCACAGCTATTCGCAATGATGATATAGCAGCAAGTGCTTCAGGTTTAAATATAACATTTTACAAAGTACTCGCATTTAGTGTTTCTGCTTTTTTTGCAGGTATTGCGGGAGGTATTTTTGCTCATTATATTGGCTCATTAAATGCAGCAACCTTTGGATGGCTAAAATCTACAGAGTATGTCATAATGGTAGTATTTGGAGGAATGGGCTCTTTAACAGGTTCTATCATTGCAGCTATTATGTTAACAGCACTACCAGAAATATTAAGAGAGTTTTCGGATTATCGTATGCTTGTATATTCAGTAGCGCTTATATTAGTAATGATTTACAGACCAACAGGATTATTCGGAACGTATGAATTTTCTTTAAGCAAAATATTGGCTAAGTTAACGGATAAAGATAAGAAGAAATTGAAAAATCATAAAGAAAATGTAGATAAAAAGGAGGAATTGTGATGGAAACTCCTGTACTTGAAGCAAAGCATCTAGGAATAGCCTTTGGGGGACTAAAGGCGGTTGATGATTTTAATATTTCGATAAATGAGGGAGAACTAGTTGGATTGATTGGACCAAATGGCGCAGGAAAGACAACTGTATTTAATCTCCTTACTGGGGTTTATCAACCAACCGAAGGAGCATTTTTCCTTTGTGGTAATAAAATGAATGGTAAAAAAATGCATCAAGTGGTTCAGGCAGGTATTGCTAGAACATTTCAAAATATTCGCCTTTTTAAAACCATGACTGTATTGGAAAATGTTCAGGTGGCGTTTGGAATGAAATTTAAATATAAGCTTCCAGATGCATTGTTTCGTTTGCCAGAATATTGGAAAGAAGAAGATGAAATAAAAGAACAAGCACTTGATTTATTAAAAATATTTGGACTTGAGGATAAGGCAGATTATATTGCAAGTAATCTTCCATATGGTCAGCAACGTAAATTGGAAATTGCAAGAGCACTCGCTACAGGAATGAAATTACTTCTTTTAGATGAGCCGGCAGCAGGAATGAATCCGACAGAAACAGCAGAGCTTTTGGAATGTATTAATGTAATTCGTAAGCGTTTTGGTATTGCAATCCTTTTGATTGAGCATGATATGAGTCTTGTTATGAAAATATGTGAGAGAATTGTTGTAATCGATTATGGTGTTACAATTGCCCAAGGACTTCCACATGAAATAGCAGCAAATCCGAAAGTTATTACAGCATACTTAGGTGCAGATGATGAAATGGAAGATTTAGAAGAAGAAGCCGTGAATAAGGAGGGGGTGTAAGATGTTAAGAGTTGAAAACCTCAATGTATTTTATGGCGCAATACATGCTTTGCATGACATTAGCCTTACTGTAAATGAAGGAGAAGTTGTTTCTTTGATTGGTGCTAATGGTGCAGGAAAAACGACAACATTGCGCACGATTACGGGACTTAACGTAGCTACAACAGGAATCATAGAATATAATGGAAAAGATTTGCGAAAAACGAGAGCAAATGAAATTATAACACTTGGCATGGCACATGTTCCAGAAGGTCGACATGTTTTTACTAAAATGACGGTACAAGAAAATTTGGAGATGGGTGCTTTTATCCTAAAAGATAATCAGATGATTCGAAAAAATATGGATATGGTTTATAAGTATTTCCCAAGACTACAGGAACGCCGCAAACAGCTAGCTGGAACCCTTTCAGGTGGAGAACAGCAGATGCTTGCTACAGGACGTGCATTGATGAGTAATCCCAAGATGGTTCTTATGGATGAACCCTCCATGGGTCTTTCGCCATTGTTGGTAAAAGAAATATTTAAGATTATTAAAATCTTACATGACAATGGAATTACGGTTCTATTAGTGGAACAAAATGCCAAAATGGCATTATCGATTGCCGATCGAGCATATGTATTGGAAACAGGTGGGATATCCATTAGTGGAAAAGCATCAGATCTTCTAAATGATGAAAATGTAAGGAAAGCATATCTTGGCGCGTAGATATTTAATTTGAAAAGTAGATATAAAAGAACATATATTAGTGTTAGAGACTAATATATGTTCTTTTGTCATAACTATCAATGTACTGAATCGATATTTTTTGTATTATGATTAATGAGAAGCTTTTAAAATAGTCTGATTTTGAAAAATAGAAAAAGTAATATTTACATTAAATTTACGAAAGATTAACAAGGTTACACTTGTGTAAACTTATAAAAACCCACATAATTAGAATATAGAGAAACAAAAGCAAAGTGATAACTATATATTAGACTAATTAGATAATCAGGGGGATATGCAATGAATAAACTTACCAAGCAAGAAAAATCTTGGATTTTGTATGATGTAGGAAATTCAGCATTTGTTTTAATGATATCAACGATTATACCAATCTATTTCAAAAACCTTGCATCTTTAGCAGGGGTTTCGGCCTCAAATTCAACAGCATACATAAGTTATGGAATCTCATTATCGACGATTGTGGTAGCCTTATTGGGGCCAATTCTTGGAACATTAGCAGATACGAAAGATTATAAAAAGAGACTATTTGTTATAAGTGCTGGTTTAGGAATTATTGGTTGTAGTTGTCTTGCAATACCATACGGATGGTTACCTTTCCTAATTGTGTTTATTATAGCCAAAATAGGATTTTCAGGAAGTTTGATTTTTTATGATGCAATGTTAAATGATATTACTACTCCAGAAAGAATAGATCATGTATCTTCTCTTGGATATGCGTGGGGATACATTGGGAGTTGTATCCCTTTTTCCATTTCTCTGGTTTTAATTTTATCTTCGGATAAACTTGGCGTAAGTAGTACGAGTGTGACCTTATTTTCTTTTATTCTAGTTGCTGTATGGTGGACGGTAATTACCATTCCACTGTTAAAGAATTATAAGCAACTTCATTATGTAGAAACCGACGAGCATCCAGTGAAAGATGCGTTCGTGCGGTTGAGTAAAATATTTACAGAACTAAAAGAGCAAAAAAATATTATGTGGTTCGTAATTGCTTTTTTCTTTTATATTGATGGAGTATATACTATAATTGACATGGCTACTTCTTATGGAAAAGATGTTGGAATTAGTGATAATAATCTATTGTTGGCACTTTTGTTGACACAAGTAGTTGCATTCCCATGTTCCATTTTATTTGGAAGGCTTTCAAAGAAATTCAAATCAGAGAAACTAATTAGTACTAGTATTTTAGGGTATTTGGGAATATCTTTGTTTGCATTACAGTTAGATAGGGCGTGGGAATTTTGGTTCTTAGCTGTATGTGTAGCCGTTTTTCAAGGAGCAATTCAAGCATTGTCACGATCTTTTTTTGCAAAAATTATTCCAATTGAAAAATCAAGTGAGTATTTTGGGATTTACGATATTTTTGGTAAAGGTGCAGCATTTCTAGGTACGTTGTTAATGGGTATATCCACTCAGATATTTGGTACATCAAAAGCAGGTGTTGGGGTTATTTCCTTAATGTTTGTTGTTGGTTTTGCTTTATTTCGTAAGGCGGTTGCAGAAAATAATAAAGTATTAGTGTAATGGAGTGTCATAAAGATTCAGTATCGATATTACAAGATGTACACTAATTGCAATAGCTATGCATTTGGTGTGTACCTTGTAGTGAGAGGTATTTCTTACGTAACTTAACAGCTAGTGTTAAGATACGGTGCGAACAGTAACGTAATAAAACAATACGTCTGAGAAGGTTGACGAATATAATGAAATATAGTATTCTATTTATGCAGACAAGCAGACCAAATATAAGTAAGAGGAAAAAAATAAAACAAAGAACAATATTAGGCACAATTTTATCTATCACTTTGATAATGGCATCTACTTTGACGGTATTTGCTGCTTCGGGCTCTTATACTTCAACATATGATATGACGGGAGGAGTTTTTTCACGTTATATACAGCCAAAGTCAAAAGTAACTGTTAGTATTAACCCAACGCAGGGATCACCTGATGTTAAAATGGGAGTTATATGGGCTAAAAAGACTGCACTTGGCTGGGATGGTCCCTTAAAGTATACATCTTCGGTAGCTGCAGGAAGTGTTTCTTTCGATTCTTCCGAAAAAAGAAAGGTATGGTTAAGAGACTTTGCAGGTGTTCAATAGATTGGCGGTGTTAGTTTTTCATGGGATTAATAGGAAATCTGGTGACTTAGATGAAAATTATTGACTTTCATATTACGACCTTTTTGTTAACATACGCAATTATACTAATAATAACAAGAATAATCTTTCATTTTAGAAAGAATTGTTATCATAATTTTTGGTATTACATGTTGATAGAATGTTATTTGTTATTGTTAATAAAAGTGACAATATTACCAATTTGTATATTATATCCGGAATCATTAAGTATGTTTAAATCCCAAATAGGTGAGGGTGCTATATTCTATAGAATTGTCCCTTTTTCAGGGTTTTCACAATATTTTTACTCAATATATGGTATAATTTAATTATTAGGAAATATAATTTTATTAATGCCAATTGTTCCAATTCTAAGATGGTTATCAAGAAAAAAAATATTATATTCAAAGATAATTGGAATAATAATAGTGTGGAGTCTTGCAATAGAAATAATACAATTTTGTATTAATAAAATAACACAATATCCTTCTCATTTAACAGATGTGAATGATGTGATTTTGAATGTATTTGGTGGGATATTAGGAATTATTTTTTGCAACATAGTTGAAGTTAAACTATATTGGATTATTGTGAAAATTCAGAAATTTTTACTGAACATGGAAATTCAGAATGAACATGTATAAGTAGATTTTATTTTTCTTTATTATAGAAATCATTAATAGAACAAATGGGCTAAATTCACATTTTAATATCTGAATTTAGTCTATTTGTCTATTCACGGTTAAAACATATGCAGCAGATAAAGTGGCTTTTAACAAATGAAAAATATAAGGAATAGACAAAAAACTATGGGTGAATTTAGAATCAAAATAAAGCAAAATTATTGACTGGGATAAAGCTATTCGATATACTAGGTATTAATGACTAAAAGGGGATATTATTATGACAAAAATAAAATGTATGTTACTAATGACAGACAAAACCTGTTTGGTATTGCAGCGTTTATTATTGGGAATGGGAATAGTGATGAATATTTATGTTATAACATATTATAATTTTACATGGAAGGATGTTACGACAATGGATTTTGTTTTTAACTATATGTTTGTTTTTATATGCCTTCTTATGTATTTATTGTGCTACATTTTTATAGCACAAAAAATACATACTTCTGTTCAAATATTATATTTATCTGGAATACCTATTTTGGCTATTGTATCCAATATTTTCATTGTGCATCTTTGGGATTAATGATTCTTTTATTCACAGCAATGATAGTAGCTGTTAATATAGAATTTTCTCATCTTGTTAGGGCTTATTCTTATGAAACACAGATTACAGATTTTCCCAATGATTATTATTATTTATCTATTTCAGAGTCTATATTAGATAATATAAACTCAAACCAAGAACTTATAAATGATGTTTTAAATACAGATGAAGTAGAAACTATTGGAAACTATGAATTGCAGGACGGACAATTAGATAATAATAACAGTAAAATCTATGAACTTAATTCTGTTATGCAAAAAATCAAATACCAATTATCTGATGGAAGCTGGTTTACAGGTGAAAGTGATTGGTCAGTTGATTTTAGGTGGAAATATTGCACAGAAATATAATATAGGAGACTGGGTCAATGTGTCAGATGAAAATGGTAGGAATTATAAAGGTAGGGTAATTGGCAAATTAAAAAATCCTGCTTATTTGATGCATTTGAATTACGCTCAGTATGAACAAACAGAATGTTTATCCTATGAGCAGATTCTGAATTCCTATTATGATGATATTTGCCTTATGAATCAGGATACTGGTAATTTATCGGATTTAAATATAAAATGTGCATGGATTTTATTTTAATATGCAAAGTTTGTGGTGCTAGTTTAAAAGATATTTTGCAAATATTAGTGGGAATTTATTTTGTTGATATTATAATTTCTGTATTATTATTTATGATCTTGCAAGTATCAAATGAAAATTTTAACATTCATAATCTTGGAGACAATAATATAATATATGGAAATATTTTTCTTATTGTCATCTATATTATACTGGCTGGCTTGATACAAATGATATATTTATATTTTATTTTGAAAAAGTCTTTTCGTGAGATGAAAGGGAGAACATAGATGAAAGTGGAAGTGAAAAATATTCAAAAGTCATTTATAGAGGATAAGCACAAAGTTAACATTTTGCACAGTATTTCCTATTCATTTGAAACGGAAAAAATTACATCTATAATCGGAAAATCAGGAGGTGGAGAAAGGCAGAGGGTTGCTTTAGCAAGAGCACTAATCAAAAAACCACAATTATTATTAGCAGATGAACCAACCAGTGCTTTGGATAAAGAAAATGTGCGTGATGTATTACAATTACTACAAATGACTCATGAAAAATATAATATGACCATTATCATAGTTTCACATGATGAGAAAATCGTTGAAATAAGTGATGTTGTTTTGAATTTTGAGGATATTAATAAAAGAGGGTTCTAACAAATAATAAATTTAGTAGTTCAATTATTCACGATGTGTTCTAGTAATAGAAGAGAATAAAGCAATTGCATGTGGCAGTTTTAAGGAGTTTGAAAGTAAAGTTGCAGAGATAAAAATGGTATAATTGATAGTCATTGAAATAATTAGTAATAACAATTTAAATTTTAATAGGAAGCTAATCATATGTTACTGTGAATGGAGTGAACAGTAACGTGTTCTCCGTTCTTATAAAAGAAATAGAAATAAAACATTTGCTATTTATCTAATGTTTCTTTATAATAGAATGAAAATATTTTAAAGAGTTTTATTTATTATGAATTTTCATACAAAAGAATTATTACAATATTTTTTACGATGAATTAAGCCAATTTACGTAACAGTTCAGCCATACCATTCATAATGTGCCAGAATATATAGATATGCCGATCAGTTTGTTAATAGACGGGCACATTATTCATGTAGGGCGTGCGCCCTATAGTAATGATGATTCAAATTGTCCTTAGAGTGCAAGCACTCACGGTCGATATGAATAATCATTTCTGCATGGCTGAACGGTTACCAATCTACAGTAAAATTGAAGAAATAACTTTCCTAGTAATGCATATTGTGGTACGATAGGTGGATTGGCACAGGCTAAGTGAAAAAGATGAGTTGAGCAAATCATCAAAGATGCAAGGGGTTTTGTTTGCCTGGTATGAAGAATTTGGCAGTTAGGATGGGAAAGCCTATATATTATAGTTATAAAATTGTTGGCTAGGAGATTAAGATGGAGAATAAATGGAAAAAATTAATTACATACTATAAACCTTATAAAAAATGGTTGCTTTCAGATTTGTTTTTTGCGATTTTGGGAGCAGGAATTACATTGATTATTCCACTTATTGTAAGATATATAACAAATAGCGTAGTACTTATGCAAGTGGATGAATCGTTTAAGATTATTATGAAACTTACCATAGGTATGTTTGGACTTGTTATACTAGAAGCATTTTGTAATTTCTTTATTGCTTATTATGGGCATATCATGGGTGCTAAAATTGAATATAATATGAGAAATGAAATTTTTGCACATTATCAGAAACTTTCTTTTACGTTTTATGATAATCACAAAGTAGGACAATTGATGTCTCGTGTTACCAATGATTTGTTTGAAATATCCGAGCTATTACACCATGGACCCGAAGATATTATTATTTCAATCATTAAATTTGTTGGTTCATTTATCATTCTAGTAAGCATAAATGAGAAGCTTACGTTCATTGCATTTGCATTCTTGCCGCTTATGATTATCTATGCATTTTACTTTAATAGAAGAATGAAAAAGGCGTTCAAAGAAAATAGAGCAAAAATAGCTGATATTAATAGTCAAATAGAGGATAATCTCTCGGGAATCAGAGTGGTAAAATCATTTGCCAATGAAGAAATTGAATTAGAAAAATTTAATGAAGGAAATTCGCGATTTGTAATTTCTAAGAAAAAGAGCTATTTTTATATGGGTGGATATCACTCCGGTCTTGGTGCAATGACAACAATGATTACGATTGCAGTAGTATCAATTGGTTCTTTATTGATTACTAGAAATGCATTGAATATAACTGATTTGATTACGTTTCTACTATATATTAATAATTTTACGGAACCAGTTAAAAAGCTAATTAACTTCACGGAACAGTTTCAAAATGGATGGAGTGGATATGAGCGTTTCCTTGAAATTATGGATATTCAACCAGACATTAAAGATAGTAAAAATGCAATTACAATAAATGGTGTCAAGGGGAAAATAGAATTTGAAAATGTTGAATTCCGCTATGAGGAATCAAATGATAAAGTACTAAATAAAATCAACCTTAAGGTGGAAGAAGGAGAGTACGTAGCGCTTGTAGGTACATCTGGTGCCGGTAAAACAACTCTATGCAGTCTTATTCCAAGATTTTATGATGTATCAGCAGGAAGAATATTAATCGATGGAATTGATGTTAAGAAAATTCAACTAAAGAATCTACGAGATAATATAGGAATAGTACAACAAGATGTATATTTATTTGCAGGAACCATTATGGATAATATTCGGTATGGTGATCCAGAAGCTAGCGATGAGCAGATTATAGAAGCTGCTAAAAATGCCAATGCGCATGATTTTATCATGAATTGTCCAAATGGCTATCACACAGATATTGGGCAAAGAGGTATTAAATTATCAGGTGGGCAAAAACAACGACTATCAATTGCAAGGGTATTTCTTAAGAATCCTCCAGTCTTGATTTTTGATGAGGCAACATCGGCGCTTGATAATGAAAGCGAAAGAGTAGTGCAAGAATCTCTTGAAAAATTAGCGAAAAATAGAACAACGTTTGTAATTGCACATAGACTTTCAACGATAAGAAATGCTAAAAAAATAATTGTTTTAACAGAAAATGGAATTGAAGAACAGGGTAATCATGATCAATTGATTGCGTTGGAAGGTATTTATGAAAGCCTTTATAACATGCAGTTTAAAAAACAAAGAATGAGCGAAAACGAGTAGATAAAATGAAAGTAAAAACGAATGTAAATGGTGAAATAGCAGGGTAGGAAGTTTGCAGGGACGCAATTTTCGTGGGCACATTATAAAATCCGATGTCTGCGGCTGCAAACATACGTTAAACAAAAGGATTTAAGAAACTAAAGAAATGATAGCACTGAAAAGATTAGAGGTAATTATGAATTTAAATTTTAAAAAAGTGGAATTGGAAGAAAAAGAATTTATTGATTCATTTATTAAACAACAAAGTTCAAGAAATTGTTCTATTTGTTTTGCGAATATGTATTTGTGGCAAAAACATTATAAAGTGGAATACACCATTGTAGAGGATATGCTATTATTTAAATCGATAGATAGTAATCCGTACTTTTCTTATCCAATTGGTGGAAGTGATATAAAAAAAGCACTGAATGCAGTGATGGAATATTGTAAGGAAAACAATATAGAATTTAAAATGTATGGATTGTCAGAAGAAGAGTTCGCTATAATAGAAAAATTATATCCTGGAGAATTTCAAGTTGAATATATTAGAGATGATGCTAATTACGTATATGAAACAGAAAAACTTATTAATTTGTCAGGAAAGAAATATCATGGAAAGAAAAATCATGTAAATAAGTTTAAATCATTGTATGCGGATTGGAAGTATGAAGATATTACCGATGAAAATGTAGCAGAGTGCATTGAGATGGCATTAGAGTGGAGAAAAATAAATTTATGTGATGATGATGAATTAAAATCAGCTGAATTTTGCGTAACTCTCAATGCTCTTAAAAAAATTAAGCCTCTTGAATTAATTGGTGGATTAATACGAGCAAATGAGAAAATTGTCGCAATTACAATTGGAGAACCTTTGACAAAAGATACATTTGTGGTTCATATTGAAAAGGCATTTTCAGATGTTCCAGGTGCTTATACCATTATAAATCAAGAATTTTTAGCACATCATGCAGCGGATTATATGTACGTGAATCGTGAAGAAGATACTGGTGCAGAAGGACTTCGTAAAGCTAAATTATCCTACAAACCAGTATTTATGGTAGAAGCGGGAATTGTTACTAAAATTCATGCTTAAAATGATTGATTTATCAAAGCAGATTTGATAATATACTAAATGATACTGTAATAATGCATATAATACGATTGGAATAATAGTATTTCGAAAATGTGTAGGCATGAACTTGAGAATGGAGAATATTATGGCTTGGCAGGACAATGTTAGAAGTGTGGTACCGTATGTACCAGGTGAACAGCCTAAAGTTAAAAATATTATTAAATTAAATACGAATGAGAACCCATATCCACCTTCTCCACTGGTGAAAAAAGCAATGAAAGAATTTGATACAGATATGTTGAGATTGTATCCAAATCCTGAAGCAGCAGATTTAGTAAAGGCATTGGCATTACATCATGAAGTTGAGGAAGAAAATGTATTTGTTGGAGTTGGTTCAGATGATGTGATAGCAATGTCATTTTTAACTTTTTTTAATTCTAAGAAGCCAATTTTATTTCCAGATATCACCTATTCTTTTTATAATGTCTGGGCAGATTTGTACCATATACCATATGAAAGACCTATTCTTGATGATGCTTTTAAAATTGTGAAAGAAGATTATTACAAAGAAAATGGTGGAGTGATTATACCAAATCCGAATGCTCCAACGGCAATTTATGAAGATTTAACTGTGATTAAAGATATTATTTGCAATAATCAAGATGTAGTTGTAATTATTGATGAAGCGTACATAGATTTTGGCGGTAAATCAGCACTAGAACTTATATCAAAGTATAAGAATTTACTTGTGGTGCAGACATATTCTAAATCACGTTCTATGGCTGGTATGCGCATTGGATATGCAATAGGAAACAAAGAATTGATTCAATGTCTAAATGCGGTTAAGAATTCATATAATTCTTATACAATGAATCAAACAGCGATTATAGCAGGAGTAGCGTCCTTGGAAGATAGAGAATACTTTAATTCAATGCTTAATAAAGTAATTGGAACAAGAGAACGCGCCAAAGAGGAACTGAGTAAACTTGGATTTTCATTTACAGACTCTAAAGCTAATTTTATTTTTGCAACTCATAAGGATGTGGCGGCCAAAGAAATATTTGAAGCATTAAAACGAGAAAATATTTATGTAAGATATTTTGATTCAAAGCGTATTAATAATCATCTTAGAATTTCAATTGGAACAGACGAAGAAATGGAACGATTAATGGATGCTTTGAAAAAATATTTAAATATGTAATAAAGAAAGGGTTAATAAAATGGCATTTGTTATTGATGTTATAAAAGGTATATTCATGGGAATAGCAAACATTATTCCAGGAGTAAGTGGAGGAACAATGGCTGTATCTTTAGGAATATACGATAAGTTTATTTCTTCGATTTCAGGATTTACGAAGGATTGGAAGAAGAGTTTGAAAGTATTGTTACCTTTGCTTATTGGAGTTGGAATTGGAATATTGGGATTCACTTTCATTATTGAGTACTTGTTGAGGGAACAGACTTTTGTGACTTGTATGACTTTTGTAGGATTGATATTTGGAGGAATTCCAATCTTATATTCTTCTATGAAATCTAAAATGAAAGAAACACATGCTAAGATTGGAATTAGTAATGTAGTTGCTTTTGTTTTATTGTTTGCAGTAGTTGTAGGAATTCCGATGTTGGGTGTAGGTTCTGAAACCTCGGATATACTACAAGGAACACCTCTTAATATTGTTGTTTTATTTTTTGTTGGGATAATTGCAGCAGCAACCATGGTTATTCCCGGAGTTAGTGGTTCCTTAGTACTTATGGTTTTAGGTTATTACTATGGAATAATTAACACGATTAAGAACTTTATAGAATCGCTGAAAGCAATGGATTTTGGTGCTTTGGTAAATGGCGTATTAGTGCTTGCACCTTTTGGTATTGGAGTAATAATTGGAATTGTAGGCGTTGCTAAAGTAATTGAATATTTATTTGCTAAACATAGTGTTATGACCTACAGTGCAATATTTGGATTAGTCTTAGCATCACCAATTGCTATTTTCTATAATACTGGATTATATAAACAATTAGGTGAGGTTAGTACTTCGAATTTAATACTTGGAGTAATTCTTTGCTTTGCTGGCATAGCATTAACATTTTTCTTAGGTAAACAAGAAGCATAAGATAATAGATTAGAATAAAAAACCAGCTCAAAGATTGTATACTTTGAACTGGTTTTTTTAATTCAGAGGGAAATTCTACGAACTTCCCTCTGAATTAAACGGCACTACGTGCCAAAATGCGCACCTCATGGAGCAGAATTTTATTGCTACGCAACCCATTCGGGCGCGAAAGTGTCTGCAAGCAGACACTTTATTTTGTGTTATTTCGTAACTAGTAAGGCAATGAGTCACTACATTATTTCATTTTAAATTGTTCCATGGCAAGAATTTTGTGCTCTTTTGTATTACCAATTATGATATTTGGACAATTCTCTTCTAAATACTCAAGTATGAAATCTACATCGTATTTTTGTTTGTGTTTAAATCTGGAAACATTATGATTGGAATAAATAATTAGTGTATAGGAAATTCCAAAAAACTTACTCATGTTGCTATGTTTATAAGCCCATATAATATTATTTAAAGGGATGATTTCAGCATGATATTTACCAATCTCAATAAAGTAATTGGAAGTAATAGACATATCTGAAACATAAAAATAGCGATCACCTTTCAATTCTAAATCAACTTCATGAAGTGCTTTCTTTGTAGACTTACCATTGCCTAAATGCTTACAAATAGGTGAAAATTGAGGAGCTATGATAAAAGTAAGACAAAAAATCATGGATACAATGGAGTATAAATCAATTACACTCATAAAAATTAACAAAGCATATGAAATAGGAACAAAAGAATCCAAATCACTGACAATAAAATCACAGGTTATCTTATTAAAATCATGACTAGTCCAAGATAAATCTGAGGCAAAATTGCTACTTAAAAAGTCTAAATGCTTCACATCAGGTACTAATTTAGATTTGATGGTTACGTCAGTGAGTTCCAAGGCAGCATTATTGGAAGTTTTATTTGTTAGTAGAAAAAATACACATTTATCATTAATAATGGAATAATAATAAGAACCTATTTTAATGGAATTCTTTTTACAGTCATATCCAGTATAATATAAACTGGGTACGTTGATATTAACAAATTTCTGACCAGATTGATAAGAATCAACTAAGTTGTTTACATTATCAAGTTGGTTCGGTAGCAAAATCTCGCTTATAGGATACTTTATAAATATAATAATGGTAAAAGCAATAAATAATAAAGCAGGTAGTAATTTGGCCAAGTAAATTTTTCTTATTGTCTTGGCTATAAGCTGTTTTTTCATATTAATATTTCCTTTCCATTTGTCTAGTATACAAGATTTTTTGACTTAAATCAAACTTACGTTTATAATATTAAAGTAAAGATGAATGAATAGTTATAAATCGCAGAACTTCGGATTTTTGCAGAGTATTAAAGGGTAACTATGAATAAGAGAAAGAGGATAAAATGGAAGCTTATACAAGTTTTGCGAAGGTATATGATACATTTATGGATAATATACCATATGAGGAATGGTCAAACTATATAATTGGACTACTAAAAGATTATAATGTGGATAACGGACTCGTTTTGGATCTGGGTTGTGGAACAGGAAGCCTAACACAGATTATGGCGGGAGCTGGATATGATATGATAGGCATTGACAATTCAGAGGATATGCTTGAAATAGCGTTAGGAAAGAAAATAGATTCAGAACTTGATATTTTATATTTATTACAAGATATGAGAGAGTTTGAACTTTATGGAACGGTTCGTGCGGTAATCGGAATCTGTGATTCGATGAACTATATTTTGGAGGAAGAAGAATTACTAGAAGTATTTAAGCTAGTGAACAACTATTTAGATCCTGGTGGAGTATTTATTTTTGATTTAAACACGATATATAAATATGAGCAGATTTTAGGCGAAAGAGTCATTGCGGAAAACAGGGATGAATGTAGTTTTATATGGGATAATTATTATGATCAAGAGGAATGTGTCAACGAATATGATTTGTCTCTATTTATAAAAGAAGAGAATGATTTATATCGAAAATATGAAGAAATTCATTATCAAAAAGCGTATGAGTTAGACAAAATTAAACAGCTTATTGAAAAATCAGGGATGGAATTCGTAGAAGCATATGATGCCTTTACTCAGAATTTGCCTAAATTAGATAGCGAAAGAATTTATGTAATAGCAAGAGAGAAAGGGAAATAAGATATGAGTGATTATATAGTAAGAGCAACTGCAGCAAATAGCCAGATTAGAGCATTTGCGGTGACAAGTAGAGATTTAGTGGAAAAAGCAAGACAAGCACATAATACAAGTCCAGTAGCAACAGCCGCCCTTGGACGTTTGCTTTCAGCAGGAAGTATGATGGGAATTATGATGAAGGGAGATAAGGATGTTTTAACCCTTCAGGTAAAAGCAGGAGGACCACTTGGTGGGATTACGGTTACAACAGATTCGAAAGGTAATGTGAAAGGTTATGTTAAGAATCCAGAGGTAATGATACCGGCTAATGCGAAAGGGAAATTAGATGTTGCCACAGCGGTTGGTGTAGGATTTATGAATGTGATTAAAGATATGGGCTTGAAAGAGCCGTATGTGGGACAGACTGTTTTACAAACAAGTGAAATTGCAGAAGATTTAACGTACTATTTTGCAACTTCAGAACAAGTACCTTCCTCGGTTGGGCTTGGCGTTTTGATGGAGTATGATAACACGGTAAAACAGGCGGGGGGATTTATTATTCAACTTATGCCATTTGCTGACGAGGATGTAATAAGCAAGTTGGAAAGCAATCTAAGTGAAATTACATCAGTTACGAAACTGCTAGATGAAGGATTAACACCTGAGTTAATTCTTGAGAAAATATTAGGGAATTTTGATGATCTTGAGATCTTGGAGAAGATTCCAACACAATTTCACTGTAACTGCTGTAAGGAGCGTATTGAAAAGGTAATTATCAGCATAGGGAAAAAAGAAATTCAAGAAATGATAGATGATGGAGAAGAGATTGAAGTAAACTGCCATTTCTGCAATACAAATTATAAATTTAGTGTTGATGAATTGGAAGAAATTCTTAAGAAAAGCAAATAAGATTATTTTAATATTAGGAGGAACATATGAAGCATGGATTTGTGAAGGTTGCAGCTGCAACACCTGATATTAAGGTTGCTGACTGCGAATATAATAGAATTGCTATTGAAGAAATTATAGATGAAGCTATTTTGCGAAAAACAAAATTAATTGTATTTCCTGAGCTTGTGTTGACTGGATATACCTGTAGTGATTTGTTTTTACAAGAGCAGTTATTAAATGAAGCAAAACGACAACTTATTAAGCTTACTGAGTATTCAAAAGATAAAGACATTCTTATTTTTGTGGGGCTTCCTATTGAAATGAGAGGCAAATTGTATAATGTGACAGCTGCAGTAAACAAGGGGGAAATTCTTGGTTTTATTCCAAAAAGAAATCTACCGAATTATTCTGAATTTTACGAAGCGAGACATTTTACTAGAGGAAATGAAAAGCCTGTAATGCTACCGTTTCAGGGGAAGGATATACCCTTTGGAACAAATATTTTATTGGAATGTCGTGACATGGAAGGATTTGTGATTGCAGGTGAGATATGTGAAGATGTGTGGGTACCTAATCCACCAAGCATTAGGCATGCCATGGCAGGCGCAACGGTGATTGTGAATTCCTCCGCAAGTGATGAGACAACTGGCAAGGACATATACCGAAGGAACTTGATAAATGGACAGTCAGCACGCCTTTTATGTGGTTATGTGTATGCAAATGCAGGGGAAGGTGAATCAACAACCGATCTTATATTTGGTGGACATAATATTATTTCTGAAAATGGTGTGGCATTAGTAGAGTCAAAGCGATTTAAAAATGAAACAATATATGCAGACTTGGATATTTATCGACTCAGAAGTGAGAGAAGGAGGATGACCACATTTGAGGTTATAGATGCCGATGATTATGTGATAGTAGGATTCTCTATGGAAATAGTGGATACGAAGCTAGAACGTATATTTGACAATGCACCCTTTGTACCTAAGAGTAAACACGATAAGGACAGACGTTGTGAAGAGATTCTTTCGATGCAAAGTCTGGGACTTAAGAAGCGTTTGCAGCATACAGGCTGTCACAATGTTGTAGTGGGAATTTCTGGGGGGCTTGACTCTACACTTGCTCTTTTAGTGGCGGTGAGAGCGTTTGATAGCCTTGATTTACCAAGAGAAAATATTATGGCAATTACAATGCCTTGTTTTGGCACGACAGACAGAACGTACAAAAATGCGGTTGATTTAATCAAGAAATTAAATGCATCTTTTATGGAAATAAATATTAAAGAGGCAGTGAATCATCATTTCAATGATATTGGACATGATAGTTCGATTCACAATGTTACTTATGAAAATGGTCAGGCGAGAGAGCGTACTCAGATTCTTATGGATATGGCGAATAAGATAAATGGAATGGTTATAGGGACGGGAGATATGTCAGAGCTTGCACTTGGTTGGGCGACTTATAATGGCGATCATATGTCAATGTATGGAGTGAATGCCTCTGTTCCAAAGACATTGGTAAGATATTTGGTTGATTATTATTCGACTACATGTAAAGATGATGAGTTATCCGAAGTTCTAAATGATATACTTGATACACCAGTAAGTCCGGAACTTCTTCCACCAGAAAATGGTTTGATTTCTCAAAAGACAGAAGATATTGTTGGACCGTATGAATTACATGATTTTTATTTATACTATGTATTAAGATTTGGTTATCAGCCGTCGAAAATCTATCGCGTGGCAAAAGAAGCTTTTAGGGGTATTTATGAGGAGGAACTGATATTAAAGTGGCTAAAGAAATTTTATTGGAGATTTTTTAGCCAACAATTCAAACGTTCATGTCTTCCGGATGGTCCGAAAGTAGGCTCCATTGCAGTATCGCCAAGAGGTGATTTGAGAATGCCTAGTGATGCATGTGTAAGAATATGGATGGAGGATTTGGATAGTCTATAGAAAGACCTTATGTAAGGCCTTCCTATAGCAAGGTGGAAGAATTATTCAGCATCAGCGGTAGGGGTAGCTTTTTCTAAAGCTTGAGCTACTGCATCAAGAAGCACCATAGAGGTGTATTTATTATCCTCAGAATATGTAACACCTTCCAGCGACTGACTAGAGTAAATTTGCTCTGTTAAGTCATCAAGAGCTGGCTGCATTAATGGATACATTGTAGTGACGGCCTCACTTAAATTAACTAATCGGATAGAGTTAATGTTATCCTCATCAACTACGACTTCTACATCGATTGTATTGTCGTTTATAACAAGTGAAGATGAATATACACCGGCAATATATTTCATTGTAGGAGCTGCTTGATTATCTTTGGAACTTTTAGGTAGAAACATAAAAATCAGTAGTAATACAAGGAGAATTCCAAGCACTACGAAGAGACCCGTATAAATTAACTCTTTAAGCTGTATTACTACGATTTTTGTTTTGGAACTCATGGAAAGCCCTCCTATTGTTTTGCTTTATACAATGTATTAAATAGCAGAAGAAAATATTCATAAATAATGTAGGGAAAGGAGAAGAATATGGAAACATATATTTATAAATGCCCTGTGTGTGGGTTTGTTCACCAAGTTCCCGCTTATTGGGTTTCTTTTAGCCCAGAACCAACATTAGAATTTGAACATATCAATTTTAAATCAGGTGAAATGTGTGAAAACATTGCTTTGAATTTACAAGAGGAATAATAATTTCATTCGGTAACAGAAACAAATGCGCTTTAAATATATTGACAAAATACAAAGCCACTGTTATTATTTTACTTAGAACAAGGGCGTTTTCTATAGAATAACGTCCTTTTTTATATAAAAAAGGCACTACGCGCCAAAATGCACACCACACCGATATGAAGTGTGTTGCTACGCAACCCGCGTGGACGCGAGAGTGTCTGCAAGCAGACACTCTGTTATATAATAGGAAAGTTCTAACAACTTCCCTATTATATAAAAAGGCACTACGTGCCAAAAGCGCACCTCGTGGATAGGAAGTTTATTGCTACGCAATCCACTCGGGCGCGAGAGTGTCTGCAAGCAGACACTCTGTTCTATAATAAAAGGCACTTCAAGGAGAGGGAGCATTTTTGTTAATATTATGAGGATAACCGGCAGTGCCATTATATGGTATGTGTTTTGGTAAACAATAAGAATAGGAGAGATAACAATGAGTAAATATACGAAACAAGATGTAATAAGATTAGTAGAAGAGGAAGATGTTGAATTTATCAGATTACAATTTACTGATATATTTGGAATGCTTAAAAATGTAGCAATTACAGCAAGCCAATTAGAGAAAGCTTTAAATAATAAGTGTATGTTTGATGGTTCATCGATAGACGGATTTGTAAGAATTGAGGAGTCGGATATGTACTTGTATCCAGACCTTAACACATTAGAGATATTTCCATGGAGACCACAACAAGGAAAGGTTGCGCGTTTGATATGTGATGTGTATAGACCAGATGGTAAGCCATTTGAAGGTGATCCACGTTTTGTCCTTAAAAGGGCAATCAAGGATGCAGAGGATATGGGATATACCTTTAATGTAGGTCCTGAATGTGAGTTTTTCTTATTTCACACGGATGACAATGGACAACCAACCACGCTAACGCATGAAAAGGCAGGTTATTTTGATTTAGGACCGGTTGATTTAGGAGAAAATGCAAGACGTGATATGGTATTAACATTAGAAGATATGGGATTTGAAATCGAGGCTTCTTATCATGAAGTAGCTCCAGCACAGCATGAAATTGATTTTAAATATGGCGAAGCGTTAACAACTGCCGATAATATTATGACATTTAAATTGGCAGTTAAAACAATAGCAAAGCGCCATGGTCTTCATGCTACATTTATGCCAAAGCCAAAGTTTGGTATCAATGGATCTGGTATGCATACAAATATGTCTCTGTCAAAAGATGGCGTAAATGTGTTTGCTGATCCAACCGATAAGTTGGGATTAAGCAAAGATGCATATTACTTCATTGGCGGAATTATGAAGCATATAAAGGGAATGACTGCAATAACCAACCCAATAGTGAACTCCTATAAAAGATTAGTACCAGGCTTTGAAGCACCTGTTAACATTGCATGGTCATCAACGAATAGAAGTCCATTAATTAGAATTCCAGCTTCAAGAGGAGAAGGGACAAGAGTAGAACTAAGATGTCCGGATCCTGCAACGAATCCATACTTAACTTTAGCGGTATGTTTAGCAGCCGGTTTAGATGGTATTAAAAATAAAATTATGCCACCAGAAAGTGTAGATCAGAATATATTTGCAATGACGTTAGAAGAGAGAAAAGCAAAACATATTGAATATCTTCCAGGTGATTTATGTGAAGCACTAGAGGAACTTGAAGCAGATCAATTTGTTTTAGATGTACTAGGAAAACATGTGAGTGAATGCTATCTAAATGCGAAGAAGTTAGAATGGGAAACTTACTGTGCACAAGTGACAGACTGGGAGATTGACGAATATTTGTATAAGATTTAATACAATTATACCACGTACAAAATAATCGAAGGAGGTGTAATTGTGGCGAGTCTAATTGTTGTCTTTCCTAAAATAGAAGATGGAAAGAACATAAGAAATTTATTAGTTAGAAATGGCTACTCAGTAGCATCAGTTTGTACATCAGGTGCGCAGGTCTTGAACAGTGCAGATAGTCTAAACGGTGGAATTGTAATATGCGGATATAAGTTTACAGATATGATGTACTCAAATTTGCATGAATGCTTGCCACCAAACTTCGAGATGCTCCTAGTGGCATCACAACATGTATTAAGTACATGTAGTAATACGGATATTGTTTGTTTATCAATGCCAATTAAGACAAACGATTTAGTGAATACGGTTGATATGATGGTTCAATCGTTGACAAGAAAGCGTAAGAGAGAGAAACAAAAGCCAAGAGAGCGTAATGATGAGCAAAAAGAGCTAATTAAGCAGGCTAAGAAACTGTTAATGGACCGTAATAATATGAGCGAGGAAGAGGCACATCGATATATACAAAAGTGTAGTATGGATAGTGCAACTAATATGGTTGAAACTGCTCAGATGGTTCTCAGTATTATGAAAAATTAAAATAACCTTCGTTATAATAAAACAAGGATATTGCATCCTTAAATGAAAAACAGAGCATTATTTGCATATCACAAGGCAAATAATGCCCTGTTTTAATTTGTAATATGGGTTATAATGTTAAAAAGATGCCGAATAATGAAATGATAAAGCTCGGTTATTTTAAAATGGAAAAGAGGGAATGTATATAATGAAATTTACTAAAATGCATGGAATTGGAAATGATTATGTATATGTGAATTGCTTTAAAGAAAAAATTGAGAATCCAATCGAAGTATCGAAATTTGTCAGTGATAGACACTTTGGAATTGGATCGGATGGTTTGATTTTGATAAAACCTTCAACTGTAGCGGATTTTAAAATGGAAATGTATAATTCGGATGGGTCACAAAGTGAGATGTGTGGGAATGGAATTCGATGTGTTGCCAAATATGTATATGATTATCATTTGACAGACAAGACAAGTATTAGCATAGAAACGCTAGCAGGTATTAAATATTTAGAGCTAACAATTGTAAAGGATAAAGTTGCCTTAGTTAAGGTTAATATGGGAGTTCCAGAACTAATCCCAGCCAATATTCCAGTAATTGCAGAGGGAGAGCAGGTCGTAAGTCAACCGATAGAAATAAATAATCGTGATTATAAAATGACATGTGTATCAATGGGAAATCCCCATGCAGTTATTTATGTTGATGATGTTAAGAATTTAGAAATTGAAAAAATAGGACCTAAATTTGAAAACCATGAGAGGTTTCCAAAGAGAACAAATACTGAATTTGCAAAAATTATTAACCGAGGAACAATTGAAATGCGAGTATGGGAAAGAGGAGCAGGAGAAACACTTGCCTGTGGAACCGGGGCCTGTGCAACAGCGGTAGCATCAATTCTGAATGACTTCACTGAAAATCAAGTTACGATACATTTATTAGGTGGCGACTTGCTAATTGAATGGGAGAGAGAATCAGGTAACGTGTTTATGACCGGATCAGCAACAGTTGTATTTGATGGAGAAATTTATGAAAATTGTTTCGTTTAACCAAATTATTGAATTAAATAAATTATTGAGAATAAAAGATTTACAATTTAAGATTCATATCAAAGATGCATGTGGAGGTCAAAGTTTCTATATTGAGCAATTAGGGCAAAGTGACGGAGACAATCGAAAAGAAGAGATGCACCAAATGATAGAACAGTTTTTCGCCGATAACAAAATGACAATAGTTTATGCAGAAGATAAAATTCATTTTACAATGGAGTAAGATAAAGAGATAGGTAAATACATTTCTATTGTTACACCAGATGTGAATTGGTTTTGCTTGTATCATAGCTATCATATGTTGAGAAATCAGTATATGATAGCATATGACAAAATAAAACTAATTAATTATAATAGTCCCAGTTTTTTCTAACATGCCATTTTTAGCTGTATCTAAGTGCGTAATGATTGCCTTACGACCTTGCTTTTTGGAAATAAATTCAATGGAAGATTCAATTTTAGGTAGCATAGAGGTAGTAGGAAATTGTCCCTCGTCAATATACTTTTTAGCATCTTCAACCGTTATAGTATTGAGTGGAATTTCATTAGGTGTATTATAATTTAATGCAACTTTTTCTACGCCAGTTAGGAATAAAATAGTATCGGCATCTACCATATCAGCAAGCTTAGCGGTTGCACTATCTTTTTCAATAACGGCGCTAGCACCTCTAAGCTGAGTTCCTTGCTCTAATACAGGAATTCCACCGCCACCACAGGCAATTACTAACTGATCGGCATTACTTAATGCTTTGATTGCATCAATTTCATAAATGTAGATTGGCTTAGGAGTAGCAACAACTCTTCTAAATCCCTTTTCTTCTTCTACAACATAATTTCCTTTTTTAATTTCTTCGTCTGCTTCTTCTTTTGTCATGAAACGTCCGATTACTTTTGTTGGATGATTGAAAGCCTCATCAAATGGGTCTACGCGAACCTGCGTAATTATGGTAGAAACGGGCTTGAAAATGCCACGTTGTAATAATTCGCTGCGAATTGCACTCTGCAGATCATATCCAATATAACCCTGACTAAGAGCACCACATACAGACATAGGGGCAACTGTGTAGTTATTGTCAATGCGACTGAATTCCGTCATGGCAGTATGAAGCATACCTATTTGAGGTCCATTACTATGTGTAATAATAACTTGATATTTTGCTTCTACTAAATCGGCAATCGCAACAGCGGCACGTTTAACCGCTTTTTTTTGTTCAGGAATAAGTGCACCAAAGGCTTCTCGACCTAGTGCAACTACTAGTTTCTTTTTTTTCATAATCTATACCTCATTTCATATTAGTAACGTTTTTGTGTAACCAATTTTAAATACATATTATTAATATAGCATAAATTTAATTGCACTACAACGCGTCTTTTTCGTTTTTTGTATATCTCGTAGAACGGTTGTTACTGTTCACTCCGTTCACAGTAACATATGATTTCTGCATGCAAATTCGTTACGCGAAGCAGAAATCAGTTGTTGAATCATTTTCTTACGTAGCTTAACAGCTAGTGTTAAGCTACTGTGTGAACAGTAACGAACGGTTGCTCATTGCAAGTCTATAAATAGTAACAATCATTAGGCTTGCGTATATAATATAGAATTCGGGGAAATATACTAGTAATTTGATAAATAAAGGAGCTAAAAATGGATTATGTAAATGCGTTTTGGGTTGGTGGACTGATATGTGCGATTGTTCAAATTTTAATGGATAAGACAAAATTAATGCCAGGTAGAATTATGGTACTTTTAGTGTGTACAGGTGCTGTATTAGGAGCGACAGGAATATATGAGCCATTTCAAGAATTTGCGGGGGCAGGGGCAAGTGTACCATTATTAGGATTTGGTAATGTGTTATGGAAAGGTGTAAAGGAAGCAATTGATAAGGATGGATTTATTGGGATTTTCATGGGTGGATTTACAGCTAGTGCAGTTGGAATATCAGGGGCACTTATTCTTAGCTATTTAGCATCTTTAATTTTTAATCCTAAAATGAAAGGATAAAGTAACTAGGAAGAAAGCAAACAGTTAGATAATAAGTTTTAATCAATAAAAATAAACCGTTAGAGAATCAGCATCTTGCCATCTCTAACGGTTTTGGTTTTATTGATTAAAGCTTAAATTTACTGAGTAGTGAGCCTAAACTGGTTGATGCATCTTCACCAGAAGTATATTCAAATGCAACTTCATTAACGTCATCAAGTGCTTGAGAGTTTTCCTCAACAGCCTTCATACTAAGGCTGATTTTGCCTTCTTTGATATCAATTATTTTAACGGTTATAGTATCGCCTTCTTTTATAATTTCTCTAGGGGACTTGATACGTCGTCCACATATTTGAGAAATATGAACTAAACCAGATAAATCTTCGCCAATATTAACAAAAGCGCCATATGGCATAATCGTTTCAACTTTACCAGTTACAATAAGACCGGGCTGTAGTTTAGAGATTCGACTGTTCTTGTCAGCAAGTGCTTTTTCTTTCGCAAGACCCTTTGCAGACAATATCAGTTTATTATCATCTTGATTTACTTCAATCACTTGTACTTCAAGATTCTCCCCGATAAAACGATCTAAATTTTCTACATAGGATAAGGATAACTGTGAAGCTGGAATAAATGCACGAATACCATTTAGATAAGTAATAACGCCAGCATTTACTGCTTCCGCTATTTTCACTATGCATACGGTTTTGTTTTGACGCATTTCCTGTAATACGTCCCATGAAAGCGCATCATAAGCATTCTTTCTGGATAAGAAGATGCGACCCTCTGCATTTTCATAAAGCACTTGTGCAGTAACTTCGTCACCAACTAAAATATCTGCTTTTATTGAAAAACGTGGATCATTACTTAGTTCTTCTAGCTTAATTACTCCTTCTGAGTAACTATCAAGATCCACTATAACTTCAGATTCAGAAACACCGATAACTAAACCAGTTACAATATCCCCTTCTTTTAATTTTTTAAATGAGCTCTCAAGTTCAGCTTCTAAGTCTGCCATTGAAAGTAGTTTTTCTGAAACATTTGTATCATCTGCCATTTTATCACCTCATAAACTTGTTTTATTATTCTAGTATACCATTCTTTATGAGTTTGTAAATATTTTATGGTATAATATAAAGGTTCATTATGAAAAAATTAAAAAATGCACCGCTTATAAACAAATTAAAGAAAGATAGGGAGATAAAACAATGATTCATGATATAGAACCACTTAAGCTTAATAACGAATATTTACCAAAGAAAATAATGGAAAAGGATTGTCTACTTATAGTAAATGAAAGTGAAATTTTAATTGGACAAAAAGATGATGAAATTTACTTTCCAAAATTAGAGGATATGAATAAAAAGTATTTTGATATTGATAATAATAGTATATATCTATTTGAAATAGATGGAGTTAACTTTTTCTTGTTAATTAATATAAATGTGGAAGAGGAAGAAAAATGGAAGTACGAAACTATATTAATGTTAAGAGATGCAAACCCAATGTGGAAAGTTTTTGCGGCTACATTAGGTGGTCAGCTAAATAGATGGTACAAGAATCATAAATTCTGTGGTAAATGTGGATCAGAATTTGATCTAAGTAATACAGAACGTGCACTTATATGCCCAACGTGTGGAGTGGTAATCTATCCAACGATATCACCTTCTGTTATTGTAGCAATTACAAAAGGCGATGAAATATTATTGACGAAATATGCGTTTGGTGCTTATAAAAGATATGCTTTAGTAGCAGGGTATACAGAGGTTGGAGAAAGCCTAGAACAAACGGTAGAAAGAGAAGTTATGGAGGAGGTAGGCCTTAAAGTAAAGAACATTACATACTATAAAACACAACCATGGCCATTTTCTGATACATTACTAATTGGCTATTTCGCAGAAGTTGATGGAGATGATACAGTAACACTTCAAGAGAGTGAACTTTCGGAAGCCACTTGGTTTAAACAGGATGAAATACCAGAAAATCCATCCAAGATTAGTTTGACAAGTGAAATGATCGATTTATTTAGAAACAATATGAAAGTGGAAAATATAGCAAAATAGAACATATAACAATGAAAATATACGAAAAATGAGGATACAAAAATGGAATACATGGATTATATTATAGAAGAAACAAAGAAAATATTAGCCATTGACAGTCCGTCTGGTTATACAACGGAAGTTGCAAATTATGTAATGGAAGAGTACAAGGCTTTGGGATATCAGCCACAAATGACGGTAAAAGGCGGCGTTATCATTGAATTAGGGGGAAAAAATCTAGAAAATGCTGTACTATTAGAAGCACATATTGATACATTGGGCGCGATGGTAACAGAGATTAAAAGCAATGGAAGATTAAAATTAACACCGATTGGTGGGATGAATGCAAATAATGCAGAAGCTGAAAATTGCCGTATTATTACCAGATTTAATGGAAAATTTGAAGGAACGTTTCAGCTTGAAGATGCCTCCATTCATGTGAATAGTGATTATAATGCTACGAGTAGAGGATTTAAAGTCATGGAAGTTGTGATTGACGAAAAAGTAAAATCAAAAGAAGATACACAAAAACTTGGAATTATGCCAGGAGATTTTGTATGTTTTGATCCTAGAACTACAGTTACTAAGACTGGATATATTAAGAGCAGATTCTTAGATGATAAATTAAGTGTAGGAATCTTACTTGGGTATGCAAAATATTTAAAAGAAGAAGGTATTGAGTCTGATAGAAAAATATTTCAACATATTACGGTTTATGAAGAAGTGGGGCATGGAGGTGCTGCTTCAATTCCTAGTGGTGTTACAGAAGTCATCTCAGTTGATATGGGTTGTATTGGAGAGGGATTGCAGTGTGATGAACTGCAAGTTTCAATTTGTGCCAAGGATAGTAGGGGGCCATACAATTATGACGTAGTAAACGGGCTTATTAAAGCGGCTAAAGACAATGATTTAAATTATTCCGTTGATGTGTATCCACATTATGGTTCTGATGCAGATGTGGCATTAGTAGCAGGATACGATGTGAAACATGGTTTGATTGGTCCTGGTGTGTATGCATCACATGGCTACGAGAGAAGCCATAAGGACGGAGTTAAAAATACATTTGAACTCCTAAAAGCATACCTCGGTTAAATGAATGAGTGGTAATATTTGATACAAATTAATTAGTTGTAATAGGAGTAACGATTCAGTACCCACTAAGTCGAGGTGTTTTGCAAAGCAAAATCCCGAGTTTTATAGCGCTAAAATGCGAGTTTCTAGCATTTTATGTGCATTGCGTAGCGGTAACTACGAAGGTACTGAATAGCTAATAATAGGATTATGCAGATATGGAGACGGGGATGGAGAAAAAAATATTAGATTTGAATGAAGAGAATTTGGTCTTAACAGCAAGAGCCTTGGCTTCAGAAGTTAGAATTGATATTTTGAAATTATTATGTAAAGAAACGCTAAAGGTAAATGAGATTGCACAACGATTGAATATTCCCGCGTCTACCGCAGCGCTGAATGTAAAGGTTCTAGAGGAGGCCGGACTAATCAAATGTGATTTACAACCTGGGATTAGAGGCTCTATGAAGGTATGCTATAAACAAGTTGAACAGCTTACAATTATGTTGGATTTTGATGAGGGTAAAGATAAAAATTGCACGGAAATAATTAGCATGCCGATAGGAAATTATGTAGACTATAAAGTAACGCCAACGTGTGGAATTGTAAATGAAAAAGGTCATATTGATGACGAAGATGAACCAAGATGCTTTTATAATCCGTTAAGGATAACAGCAAAACTAATCTGGTTTGGGGAAGGTTATGTCGAATATCGATTTTCCAACGCTACGATACAGAATAGAAAAGTAAAAAAAGCAGAGCTTTCAGTAGAACTTTGCTCAGAGACGGCAGATTATGATTTGAATTGTAAGTCGGATATTACAGTGTGGATTAATGGAACGGACGCTGGAACGTGGTGCTCACCAAGTGATTTTGGAGGAAGAAGAGGCAAGCTTAATCCATCCTGGTGGCCTGATAAAAATACACAATATGGCAATTTAAAGACTTGGAAAATTACTGAAAAGGGAACGTTTATTGATAATCAATTGATGAATGAGTGCACTGTAAGTGAGTATAATCTTGCGGATAACCCATTTATATCCGTAAAAATTGGTATTAAGGAAGATGCTAATAATATCGGTGGAGTTAATATATTCGGAGATTCGTTTGGAGATTATCCGCAAAATATTGTATTAAAGTTAGAATATTAATGTTTTACTATAGAACTAGAGTTTTTTCAAGATTTTGAATCATTATATTCATGTAATGTTACTATATGGAAAACTAGATAAAGTATTGATTTATTGTAACGATTCAGAACCCATTAACGCGAGATGTTTTGCAAAGCAAAATCCCGAGTTTTATTGTGCTAAACTGCAAGTTTCTTGCAGTTTATGTGCGACGCGTAGCGGTAACTATGAAGGTACTGAATAGTTATAATTTATTTATTTGAATTTATGAATAAATAATATAAAAAGGGCGATACTCCTAGTAGCAGAAGTGAAAGGAGTATTTTTATGAGTAGTAACAAGGAAAAGAAAATTGATTTAAATAATATAGCACCAGAGGACAAAATGAAATATGAAATTGCAGAAGAACTAGGCTTAATTGACAGAGTGGTAAATGATGGATGGAAAAGTCTTTCGGCAAAAGAAACAGGTCGTATTGGTGGGATTATTAACAAACGTAGACACGAAACTAAAAAAAAATAACAAATTATCGAAATACGATTTAAAATTATTGTGTAATACTTATTATTGAATATAAAGCTAATTGAGGGTATAATGAAAAGAAATCTCAATTAAGACGAAATTCAAGTTAATATTTAAGATATTTTAAGAGTAATTATAAATGTTAAGAATACTTACTTTTAAGAAATATAAACTAGTAGAGTCTATTTGTTGATTCTACTAGTTTATATTTTTGCATAAAATGAGTATGAGATGAGACCATATATGTTACTGTGAATGGTAAATCATATATGAATGTTCATAGACAAATACACGAGAAAGATTGACATGTAAATACATATGTTGATATACTTCTTTCATAGTGTTTGCAAGGCTAGTATAGCTAATTATGATAAATACCAATGACATGGAGGTAAGATATGTTAGAACTTAAAAATATATCCTTTGAAGTAGAAGGAGAACTGGCTACAAAAGGAATATTAAAAAATATTAATTTAACAATAGATGAATCTAAATTTATTGCAATTACAGGACCAAATGGCGGTGGTAAGTCTACGCTTGCTAAAATGATTGTTGGTATAGAAAAACCAACAAGCGGACAAATTTTATTGGATGGTCAAGATATTACGAATATGAGTATAACGGAAAGGGCCAAAGCGGGAATTAGTTTTGCTTTCCAGCAACCAGTTAGATTTAAAGGTGTAACAGTGAAGGATTTAATCAAACTTTCAGCGGGCAAGAAGATAAGTACATCAAGTGCTTGTGATTATTTATCAGAAGTGGGGCTTTGTGCGAGAGATTATATTAATCGAGAAGTTAATTCCAGTCTTTCTGGTGGAGAATTAAAAAGAATTGAGATCGCAATGATTATAGCAAGAGGTACTAAGATTTCAGTATTTGATGAACCAGAAGCGGGTATTGATTTATGGAGTTTTAATAATTTGATTCGTGTATTTGAGAAGCTTCATAAAGAAACAAATGGCTCAATTGTAATTATTTCTCATCAAGAGAGAATTTTAAATATAGCAGATGAGATTGTCGTAATAGCTGCTGGAGAAATTACTAAGACTGGTAAGAAGGATGAAATTTTACCAGAATTATTAAACACTACGGGAAGCTGTAAATTTTATAAAGGAGATAACTAATATGGATGAAATTCAAAAAACTTTATTAGCAGAGGTTGCAAATCTTCATGAAATCCCAGTAGGTGCATATAACATTAGAACGAACGGAAAAACGTCAGAAAGAAATACAACAGAAAATATAAATATTGTAACAAAAGAAGATAAGTCAGGAATTGATATCATTATTAGACCAAACACTAAAAATGAGAGTGTTCATATTCCAGTCGTATTAAGTCAGAGCGGTTTAGAAGAGGTTGTGTATAATGACTTCTATATTGGTGAAAATGCAGATGTAACAATTATTGCAGGTTGTGGAATACATAATAGCGGTGATGAAAAGTCGCAGCATGATGGTGTTCATACGTTTTATATTGGCAAGAATGCTAAAATTAAATATGTAGAAAAGCATTATGGATCAGGTGATGGCAAGGGAGAAAGAGTACTTAATCCAGTTACGGTTGTTGAAATTGCACAGGGTGGATACATGGAAATGGATACCGTGCAAATTAAAGGTGTAGATTCAACCGTTCGCAAAACTACTGCAACCCTGGGAAAAGATGCAACATTAGTAATTAAAGAAAAGATTCTTACTCACGGTAATCAGTATGCTAAGACTGATTTTGAAGTGAATTTGGATGGGGAGAATTCAAGTGCCAACGTTATTTCTAGATCTGTAGCGAAAGACAATTCAAAGCAAATATTTTTATCTAAAATTAATGGTAATGCAAAATGTATGGGACATACGGAATGTGATGCAATTATAATGGACAACGGTGTGGTGAGTGCTATTCCAGAAATAACAGCAAATCATGTAGATGCATGCTTAATCCACGAAGCTGCAATTGGTAAGATTGCTGGTGAGCAGATTATTAAGCTTATGACTTTGGGGCTTACGGAAAGTGAAGCAGAAGCGCAAATAGTAAATGGATTCCTTAAATAACTTGTAGTTATATTAGGCAGATAGAAATAGTAGTGATAAAGACATAAAAAGATGTGCTATATGCACATCTTTTTATGTCTTGTTATTTTCTATATGAAAATAGTGGAAGTCCATCTTGTTCTGAAATGATTGCAGTACCTTTAATTAACGGAAGCACATAATTGAGGAATTGACTACCAATATTAGTACCATTTTTAGTAATCCATTCAAGCGGAACGGTTTTTTCCTGATTACACACAATAGTAACATCTACTAAATCATAAGCTAGTTCATAAGGTGAATCAGATAAACGATTAAAAGCGACCATCTTACCAGTTTCACCTTTTAAAGCAGCTTTTACACCAGTAGAGCCTGCCATAGAAGCTTCTGTTAGGTCAGTTAGTGATAGTAAGGTAGAAGAACAGCGTTGCGCAACATTAAGCTCAACAGAACGCACTTTAACTTTGAGCTTTTCTTTTACAAGATTTTCTAAATATTTTCCACATCCAGTTAGTATCTTGTGACCAAAGGTATCAACGGAAACACAGCTGACATTCTCACATATAAAATTATTGTTCGAATCATGTAATCCCTCTGATACACATACAACTAGGTTTTGTTTGGTTTCTAGGTTGATTTCTAATTGTTTTATAAAATCATCTTCATCAAAATTGGATTCAGGCAGATAGATTAATACGGGATTATCATTTTCAAACTTTCGTGCTAGTACACTAGCAGCAGTAAGCCATCCAGCATGACGTCCCATTATTTCAATAATTGTTACAGATTTTGTATCATAAATGGAAGCATCCATTGTAATTTCTCTAACGCTAGTAGCAACAAATTTAGCAGCACTGCCAAAGCCAGGAGTATGATCTGTATGAACTAAGTCATTATCAATGGTCTTAGGAATACCCATAATACAAATAGTACTGTTAACAGAAGCAGCATATTGTGAAAGTTTGCTAACGGTGTCCATAGAATCATTTCCACCAATGTAAAGAAAATAACCAATATTAAGTTCTTCAAATTTAGAAAATAATGTTGGATATACATCATCACTTAAGTCTTCGGGAAGTTTATAGCGGCAAGACCCAAGATATGCACCAGGTGTAGTTTTAATTAGTTCTAATTCCTTGGTGGTTATTGTATTTGTTATGTTAAGAACATTACCTTTTAAAAAGCCTTCAATTCCATTTTCCATACCATATACACAATCGATGGAGTCAATAGAGTTAAGGGATTCGACAATTACGCCGTAGAGGCTACCATTAATGACAGCGGTAGGCCCACCAGACTGACCCACTATAAGATTTTTTTTCATAAAATTTTCCTCATATAATAAGTTTGAGCAAAATATCAGGCTATCACTTATTATTTCATTGCGTGGTTAATAGTAACTCATCGAACAAAGTCTATTCTAAAAAATAGCTCTATAAATCTATTTAAGATATTCACTGTGTATTTCTATCACCAATAATATACAATAAAAAGCATGATTTGACAAGGTATTATTTAGATATATACCAACGGGATCTAGTAATGATTTTGCACGTGGTCTTCAATTACCGATAAACCCCAAAGAAGCAATTATGAATATATTAAAACCAAAATACTTTGCGCAGATAGATATTGGAGAGGTAATAACGAGTGAGGAAACAAGAAAATTTGTTGTTAGTAGTGGAATTGGTTTTGATGCTGAAATATGTCATGAGGCATTGGATTCGAAAATTAAAAAGATACTTAATAAATTCAAATTAGGTAAACTGACTTATGTTGGGATTGCATTAAAATAGATTGCTTTATTTCAAACACCAAATGCTCAAATTGTGATAGATGGAGTTCAAAAGATAGCTTATAAAAGAATATATTTTATATCATCACATATACATAAATATGAAGGCGGTGGATTGATGTTGTGTCCAGATGCTAAGTTTGATGATGGAAAACTTGACATATGTGTTATTGGAAACATAAGTAAAATCAAGTTGCTATTTTTACTTCCGACGGCGTTTAGAGGTAAATATATTAAATACAAAGCAGTTGATATCATAAGATGTAATACTATATCAATTCAAATTCCTATAGCACTTAGAGTGCACGCGGATGGCGAATCCGTTGGAAAAGAAAGTAGTATTATTGTAAAAAGTTTGCATGACAAAATTACGATTATAACAGGTATATTTAAGACTTTATGAATTTAGTGGATAAGGTTGTTTCTAGAAAAACAGTATGCTATAATTTACAATAGACTTGAAATTGATAACAATAAGTCAAACAAACATATTATTATGTTTATTTGATAAATTTTGTGATTGCTAGATTTGAATTACTTCTTCTAATTCCATCATTCGAAAGGTTGGTATTTATGAATTTTCAAATTTTAATAAAAAAATATAAACATGCATTTACATTATTATATGTATTAATCTATGTGCCATGGTTTATGTATCTAGAAAAACATGTAGTAAAGGGATATCACATTATTCATATGAATATAGATGATAAAATACCATTTATTGAAATGTTTATTGTTCCATATTTATTATGGTTCGCCTATGTAGCGATTACACTAATGTATTTTTTCTTTTTTGACGTGAATAGCTATAAGAGGATGTGTCTGTTTCTATTTTCGGGAATGACTATATTTTTGATTATCTCAACCATATATCCAAATGGACATCAACTAAGACCAGTCGTTTTTACAAGGAATAATATGTTTACCCATATGGTTAAAGCACTATATAGTGCAGACACTCCAACCAATTTATTTCCTAGTATACATGTTTTTAATTCGTTAGGAACACATTTGGCAATCATTAAGAGTGAAAAGTTAAAGGATAAGAAATGGCTTCATATAAGTTCGTTTATATTAATGTTTTTCATAATAATGTCTACGTTATTTTTAAAACAGCACTCTATGTTTGATGTACTCACTGCTTTTGTTATGGCAGGAGGATTTTATTCTTTGGTTTACAGAAGCGAATTGATATATAACATTGGGAAAAAACAGGAGTACCAAGAGTCAACATATTAGAGATGAATGCAATATAGATTTAATTTCAAAGAAATAATAATTAAAGAACAGAGTGTCTGCTAGCAGACACTCTGTTCTTTAATTAAATCCAAAAAATTTTTGTGTTAATTTATAACCTGCTACTGAAACGGTACGACCACCCTTGCCTGGTAAGTTAACATAGCGTCCAAGTAGTCCAAAACGTAACTTGAAATAAAGACGTCCGTTCTTTTGCTTCAAGTATTTCCAAAGAGCTTGCTTCTTCTTAAAATTTTCATCAGAACGTGAGCGAATCAGCAAAATAGAAGAAACAGTAGTAATAATATCAAGATAACTAATCATATAATTACGAAGTTTTCTATCAGGAATACGATATACATCAAACGAATCGATCATAAGCTGATTCACTAAAATCTGTTGATCAACACGTTTAATCATTACGCTTTCGTGAACCGATTGATCATCACGCCCAATAAAATATCGATAAAAGTTAACATTAAGATAATACAATGTCTTCACAGAAGGAAGTGGTTGGTATACAAAAAGATTATCTACATAAAAAGTATGTTTTGGTAATTCCAAACCACAATCAATTAGTAACTGCGTGCGGTAAATAACGGAGTGCATTAATATATACTGCCCCTTGTGAAAATGCTTCACCTGACGCCACGTAAAAATAACATTCTGTGGAAAAGCAGTTTTATAACTCATAATTTTCTTATGAGTAGCACCTTGCTTTTCATAAACAAAATTACTGATTAACATATCTAATACTTGGTTTCCACCAATAATCGTTCTTAAAGTGTCGAGTATTTGATTATAAGCAACATCATTTACCCAATCATCACTATCCACTACTTTGAAATATAGCCCAGTAGCATTTTTAATGCCAGTATTCACTGCTTCGCCGTGTCCCCCATTTTCTTGGTGAATTACTTTTACAATGGAAGGGTAATTGGTGAAATATTCATCTGCAATTTGAGCAGTACGATCAGTTGAACCATCATTTATAATTATAATTTCAACATCATCACCACCAATAAGTAGTGATTCTATACATTTTTGCATATAATTTTCTGAATTATAGCAAGGAATTGCTATAGATAAAAGCTTCAATGTTGTGTCCTCCTTGTTATGAAACGTTTGAGTGAAAGTAATATTTTATATTATATTACTTCTATAATATTATATACGCTTTTGCTCAATATGAAAAGAAACAAATTCTTAAGGTATCTTTAATAGTTACTATTATAATTCTATTACATACGCTCAGGTGCTTCAAAGCCAAGTAAATTAATGCTTGTCTCAAGAATTTTTTTTGCTAAAGTTAATAATTTAATCCAGCTAGCTCTTGTAGTTGCATCTTCTTCAGAAATAATCTTTGTTTCATGATAGAAGCGGTTAAAAGCATTGGCTAAATCATACACGTAGGAGCAAATTTTATGAGGTGCTAATTCTTCAAAGCTTGATTCTACAACACTGCTTAATTTCGTGAGTTCAAGCATAAGAGCCTTTTCACTTTCTGATTTAGCAGGGTTAATTGTCATGTGCTCACCACCACCACCAAGTTCGCTATATTTTGCTAAAATTGATTTGATTCTTACAATTGTGTATAGAATATAAGGACCTGTATCACCTTCGAAAGAAGTGAATCGATCAATATCAAATACATAATCTTTTGAAGTTTGATTGGATAAGTCGCCATACTTAACAGCAGATAATCCTACAATCTTAGAAGTGGAAAGTGCTTCTTCTTCAGAAATTAAGGTACGGTTTTCTTTCATCTTATTATACATTTCTTCATTAATACTAGTAATAAGATTCTCAAGACGCATCACACCACCTTCTCTAGTCTTAAAAGGTTTCCCGTCCTTTCCGTTCATTGTACCAAAACCTAAAAATTTCAATTCTGTATCATCACCAACTAGTTTGGTTTTTCTTGCACATCGAAATACCTGTTCAAAATATAATTCCTGGCGTTTATCGACTACGTAAATCAGTTTATCAGGATTGAATAATTTCATACGCTCTACAATGGTAGCAAGGTCAGTTGTGTTATAAAGAGATGCACCATCTGATTTCAAAATCATACATGGAGGAATTTCTTTTGTGTCGAAATCTTCCTTTACATCAACAACTAATGCACCATTACTAATTGTGGCATATCCATTATCCTTCATATATTTCACCATATCAGGGATATAAGGCTGAGCATCTGACTCACCCTTCCATAAGTCAAAGGATACATTAAGATTCTCATAATTCTTCTTTAAATCAGTCACGGAAACCTTTAAAATATGCTTTAAAAGTGCCTGATAACCGCTACAACCGTTTTGAAGAAGATAAGTGGCCTCCATTGCAGCCTCTTTATAATCAGTGTCTTCCTTAGACTTACTGCTTGCAACAGGATAGATTTCTTCCAACTCTGAAATTGTAAAAGGTGATTTCGTTGGGTATTCACCTTCAAAGCTTTTATCAAAGTATACTAAATTAGGTTGTCTAAGCTTAAGCTCGGTGATGATTAATCCCATCTGAAGGCCCCAGTCACCTAAATGAACATCACCGATTACATTGTGACCTATAAATTTGCCGATTCTTTTGATGCTTTCACCAATAATAGCAGAACGTAAGTGACCGACATGTAAAGGTTTGGCAACATTTGGACCGCCGTAATCAATAATAATTGTTTTAGGATGTTCAATCAGATCACAGCCAAGGCGCCAATCAGAAGATATTTGATCTAAATATCCTGCAAGAAATTCAGTAGATAGTTTTAAGTTAATAAATCCTGGCATAACAGCTTCTTTACTATCAAACAGAGTACTCACGTTTAATTTTTCTAGTACTTCATTTGCAATCGCAATAGGAGCTTTTTTGTATTCCTTAGCAGCAGGTAAAGCCCCGTTACACTGGTATTCACAAAGATCTGGTCGATTGGATAAGGTAACGCGCGCATATTTTTCATTATATCCACAAGCAGTAAAAGCACATATAAGCTCATCTGCAATTATATCAAGTATTTTTTTCATTGTTTCCTCCTAAATATAAATTTACTTACCATATTATAATACGAAATAATTTAAAATGCTATAGCAAAAGCGTTATGATACATCGCTTGGAGCTTTGTTGAAGAGTTTTCGAAAGGCTCTTAAATAACAGGAATAGTCGTTAAAGCCACTTTGCTCTGACGCTTTCATTATGGGAATACCATCTTGAATTAATTTATAAGATAACATTAAACGTTTTTGCAATATGTAGTTATGAAGAGTAAACCCAGTTTCTTTTTTAAATTTATGCATCAAATAATATTTACTAATATAAAATTGTTCAGAAAGCAACTCAATGGATAACTCGTTTGTTATGTTTTGATTAATATAATTCAATATTTTTTCGATTTGCTTATCATACTTTAATAAATCGTCACTTTTTAAGTATAAATCCCCTAAGAAAATTCGATTTAAGTAAACCATAAATTGAATGAACAATGCATTACAGATGAGCCTACTTCCAAATTCATCCGATTTTAATGAAATTTCTAATTCTTTGATAATTGTTTTTAATCTATTTTGAAATTTGGTATCTAAGCGAATTAAATTAAAACTTCTTTCATCAGCTAAACGAAAGCAGGTGGTAATATCACAAGAATTATCATTTTGAGAGGAAATAAAATCGTTGTCAATCCAAAGGATAATTCGTTCATATTCTTGTGAAGAATCAATAATAGGTTTATGAACATCATGATGGTTAACTAAAAGAATATCCCAAGGTTTTAGGTAATAGGCTTTTCCTTCTATAAAATATGTGACATTTCCTTTTAAAAAAATAATTATTTTATCGAAGTCATGATAGTGGAATTCAAATTCTTTGGAGGTTTTGTCTTTTAAATGAAATAATTTAAACTTTTGATTTAGATATCCAACTCGTTTATCTTTATCCATAAATATAGATTATCCTTCCTTGTGTTTTGATATATAGTATAAAGCACTTTTTGCAAGGTATCAAGCAATTATTTCACTATTACTGATAAAGATATTGTATATAATTATAGTATAAGATAAAGAAATCAATAGTATAAATTATCGTAACTATTCAGAATCCCACTAACGCGAGGTGTTTTGCAAAGCAAAATCCCGAGTTTTATAGCGCTAAAATGCAAGTTTCTTGCATTTTATGTGCATCGCATAGCGGTAACTATGAAGTTACTGAATAGTTACAAATTATCAATGTAATCAAATTAATTGTATAAGGGAGTGAATGATATGGAATCGACAGTACTTAAAAGTTTAATGAAAGAAAATGATATTTTCAATATTCGTACAGAATCATTTATATGTGAAGGTGCATTATACAATGCAACTTATATTCCTAATAACGAGGTTTCTCAAGAGAATGAAATCCTTTCAAATATTTCCTTACATGAGGATGAAATCCCGCAACAAGTAGAGATTATGTTAGAAAAAGTGATAAAATATCCTTCGGAAAATTTTTATTATAAAAACAAAATAAATATGATTATAGTGACGGTAATTAAATCAACAGAAATCAAACTGTCTTCGTTTACAGAAAATATAAATTGTGAACAATATGAAATTGCATTAGCAGCGGCAACAGCAGCTTATAAATTTGATTTAGTTAAAAATTATTTGACCGTTAATATGAAGGCGGGTATAGTTCCTATTCATATTAATTCGTGTAATCGATAATAGCAAATAACGACCCTCTACCAAGGACTATTTGTTTATTATAGAAAAGCGCTGTTACATAAGCGTTTTATGCCTGAGCAGATAATGTAGCAATATTCAATTCGCTCGGGCATGTATTTTGGTATAAAGCGTATTGTATGTTGTAGGAAGCAGAAAACATTTTTTACAACTAAAAAAGGGAAAGAATAATAAGTATTCTTTCCCTTTCAATCAATTTTCCATAAATTATTTAAATATTAATGTCCATCATAAAGTCTGACAAATTCTTTCTCATCAATTTCTTTGGAATCAAATTCATCGCGACCATTGAAATTTGAAAAATCCAGAAAATCCACACTATCACATTTGATATCTCCAGATTTTAAGGCAAGTATATACTCGTCAATTTTTTGGACATATGTAGGTTTGCCAGTAAGGTTATTCCCTTGATCCATCGTTTTTAATAATTGTTTACCAAATATTGTCTCAACTATCACTTCACTATCAGGTTTCGTATTACTAAAAATAAAATTAGCGATGTTTTTCACGTTGTTTTCAAAATAATAACAAGTTTGTTCATCGGCGTTGTTAATGTATCCGCGTAATAATTCTTCCATAATGACCTCCGTTACAAATAAATCTAGTTGTTAGCAAGCACCCACAAATCGCATTATAGCACATTAAATCCGTAACGTAAATTGAAATTTTACTTTAGACATAAATATTTAACAAAAAAACTCAATTAATTTAACAGTTATTAACAAAGGATAGGATTGAACACTATAAAATTCCATTGTTTTATTGTTACATTCTTCTTGAAAATAATTTATTATATTGCAAATTTACTATATTCAAATAAATAAAAATACGATATAATCAGAAGGTTAACTATTTTCGGCATATATTTCTTACAAAAAATGTGTTTGTAAAAAATTGGCATATTATGATATAAATAAAACAAATTAAAACATTACTAGGGCTAGAATGTATCGCCCAATAGTGGAGGAAAAAATTAATGAAAGCAATTAAGAAATTAGCGTTGATGATATTGATGTGCCTTTTGGTGGCACCTTGGGCTGGTAAGACAGCATATGCATCATCAGGAACTATCGCGTTATCGGACCCAACCGCAGCAGTGGGAGAAACGGTATCGGTAGCAGTAAAAGCAGGTACAACTAGTTTGAAACTATCATCTTATGTTATCAAAGACAGCCAGTCAGCTACGATTGAAATTAGTAAAGTTGGTTCGTCCACAGTGACAATTTCAGGCGATGCTTCAGCAAACAGCAGTGCTTTATCAGATGATGCTAAAACACAAGATTCACTTTCAACCGATACAGTAGCACTTGATACACAAACAGAAGATACAACACAAGAAGAGAGTGAAGCGGCCGAAATAGTAAGTCCACCTCAAAAAGATGTTAAAGTAGAAATTGCGGGAACCGCTTTTTACTGTTGCCAAATTACAGCGGATATTATTCCAGAAGGTTTTGATTACATAGGGTACACGTATGAGGGTGTTGCAGTTGATGCATTAAAAAAAGATAGTATGATTCTATTCTATCTTAATCAAGTGGGAGAAGAACCAACTATATTATACTTATATGATAGTTCCACAGGAGGATTTTATGTTTACGCGCCAGTTATAGCTGATTTAAGTTATAGTGTAATTAGTGCAGACGACAGCGTAGTAATACCAGTTGGCTTTACTGCGACAGAAGTTTCAATTGGTGGAATTGCAGTAAATAGTTGGCAATCAGATTCAAATTCAGAATACTATTTGCTATATTTAATAACATCAGAAGGTGAGAAAAATTTATATTTGTATGATGTGGTTGAAAAAACAGTTCAAAGATATTATTATACAAGTGATGAGACAACAGCTACTACGGACGATGAATCGTCTTATCAAACCATGTACGCGGAACTTAATACAAAATATAATGATGATATGCACGTTAAGGCTAATATTATTTATGGTTTGATAATATTATTAGTAGTACTTTTGTTCCTAGTAATCAATCTTACATTAAAATTATCGGACAAACGTCATCCAATATTATTAGAAGAAGATGATTTTGAAGACGAGAATGATATAGACGACGAAGCAAAACAATTTCAAGATGAGACAATGGCAAATGATAGTGACGTTGATGAAGATGATGATTTTGAAATACAAATATTAGATTTTAATGATGAGAATTAGTTATTTAAATATAGCATAGCTATATATGTAATAAAAAAAAGAAGGAATAAATATGATTAAAAAATTAGGCAGAAATGATACATGTTGGTGTGGAAGTAACCGAAAATATAAGCAATGTCACGAAGCATTCGACGAAAAAATATTGGCAACTAAGCGACAAGGACATATTGTACCTTCACATAAGATGATTAAGACGCCAATACAAATCGAAGCATTACGTGAAAGTAGTAAAATAAACGTAGCTGTCTTAGATTATGTAGGAAAACATATGAAAGCGGGAATATCAACAGAAGAGATTGACAAAATGGTATATGAAAAGACAACTCAGATGGGAGGGATTCCGGCACCACTCAATTACGATGGATACCCAAAGAGTGTTTGTGTATCACTGAATAATGTAGTATGTCATGGCATTCCAAGCGAAGATATGTTGATAGAAGAAGGCGATATCGTAAACGTAGATGTTTCCACGATATATAAAGGTTTTTTCTCGGATTCTTCTAGAATGTACTGCATTGGTGAAGTGAGCGAAGAAAAGAGAAAGCTTGTACAAGTGGCCAAAGAATGTGTGTATTTAGGATTAGAGCAGGTGAAACCATGGGGATATTTAGGCGATGTAGCACAGGTGATTAATGATTATGCTAAAGCAAATGGATATTCAGTAGTAAGAGAAATTGGTGGGCATGCAATAGGACTTGAGTTTCATGAAGAACCATGGGTAAGTTATGTTATTCCTAAAAATACAGGAATGTTGATGGCACCTGGAATGGTGTTTACAATTGAACCCATGATAAACATGGGTGTAGCAGACATTTATACAGATGAGAATGATGGATGGACCGTTTTTACGGATGATGATATGCCATCAGCTCAATGGGAAATAATGGTACTTGTTACTGAAGACGGATATGAAGTTTTGACAGATTAGATAGAAATAATGAGAATTTAAGTAATTCAGTTTGAAAATAAAAACAAAAGATACTAGGAAAATTCTTGATAGTTACCTTTTACTAAATAAAGCACAGCGATTAGCTGTGCTTTATAAATTCTGTTTTACACTGTGGACATGATATACTTATTTTCCCCTTACCTCTAGGAATTCTTATTTTTTGATGGCAAGAAGGACACTTGTAAATATGATAAAACTTACGTTGTTTTAAATTAAGTATAGATGTAGAAAATTTGCTAGTAAACTTATTGTAATTTTTCAAATATATTTGATTCTCTTTGTATCTTTGGCTATGATTCTTAGAAAACATACGAAGGTAGCAAAGAGCAATAATTATAATACATGTAAAGTTTAAAATGTTACTTCGGATTAAAAAAGATACAAACATAAGTAGGCAATCAAACAATAAAATAAAGCGAGTTAATTCATCAACGCCATATCGACCAGACATAAATTGTCTTATTTTTTCTTTCATAATGAATAGTATGCTCCTTTCAGATGGTATATACAATACTACTATTTTTAGTCATATATTACAAGATACAAAGTGTGAAATATATATGTAAATACTGTGTCTGTGAAATATACTATGCATTTTTGTATATTATTTAGCAACTTTTGAGAAGGTGTTGTCAACTAAAGTATCATATGGTGCATATTCTTCCAGTTGTCCTGCTTCTTGCAATATATTTTGAAGTAAAGTAAAACTATCTTCTTCAAAAACAAGGTTATCTTTCCAGGTATCTTGGTTGTAATATCTTGTAACGATTGCAGTTATCGTATCAAGATCCGTTTCTTTAAACTGTGGTTCGATTATTTTTGCTATTTCTTCAGGAGAGTGAGATTGAACATAATCCATACCCTTTTGAAGTGCGTTTACAAAGCTTTGAATTGTTTCAGGATTTTCTTCGAGGTAGCTAGTTTTTGAACTATATGCAGTATATGGAACATAACCGCTACTTTCTCCTATTGATGCTACAACATAACCATCTCCTTGTGTTTCAAGAGCGGTTGCAGAAGGTTCAAACTCAACCGAAAAATCTCCTTGACCACCTGAAAAAGCAGCTGCGGTTGAACCAAAGTCGATGTTTTGATTGATTGTTAAATCAGTTGTAGGGTCAAGACCATTTTTCTTCAAAATATATTCGAATACCATTTCAGGCATTCCGCCTTTTCTTCCACCAAGTACAGTTTGGCCTTTCAACATGGACCAAGAAAACTTATCAATAGGTTCTCTTGAAATTAAAAAGTTACCAGCACGTTGGGTTAATTGAGCAAAGTTAACAACGTAATCGGTTGCACCTTCGCTATAAGCATAAATGGAAGCTTCTGAACCCATAAAGCCAATGTCTGCATCACCAGATAATAATGCAGTCATAGTTTTGTCTGCACCGAATCCAGTTACGAGGGTTACAGAAAGGCCTTCTTCCTCAAAGTATCCGTTCTCAATAGCAACATATTGAGGAGCATAGAAAATGGAATGGGCAACTTCGTTTAAAGTGACATTTTTGGTTGTGTCTGATGTAGATTCAGCTTTACCGCAAGAAGCAGTTAGGGCAAGGCAAAGTAGTGTAACAAAAAATAAATACAATCTTTTCTTTTTCATAAAATCCTCCTAATTAATAATATTATGATTCCAGGGTCAAAAGGTCATGTGTTTCATGTTTACATGAAAAAACATGACTTTGGGACCCGTAAAACATGAGAAAGTAGCCCCAATAGGGCGGATTTCGAATGTCTTTAGGATTGTGAGAGCACAAAGTGCGTAACAATCCATAGGTATCAGGGGTCAAAATACCATTTGACGCCGTAATCATATAATATAATATTAAAAAAAACACAAAGTGTGCATTCTCTTAAAAAAACAAGTTTTAAATTATGTAAAATTAAAAAATCATGAAACTAATAGAAATTATAAACATAGAATAGAATAAAATGATTCGAGGTAGTAAAGTGGAATTTAATGATAGTCAGACTTTTAAAAATTTAAGCATGGCTTTAGATGCAGAAAAATTGGCAAATACTACTTATAGGTTGTATGCAAATCAAGCACGAAAGGAGGGTCTTATTCAAATAGGAGAAATATTTGATGAAACAGCCGGAAATGAGCAAGAACATGCCCAAATTTGGTTTAGAGCATTAAATGGTGGAAAAATACCAGATACCTTAACAAATCTTCAAAAATCCGCTGAAATTGAAAAGTATGAATGGACGACAATGTATAAAGATTTTGCTAAGGTGGCAAAAGAAGAAGGGTTTGAAGAGATAGCAAATCTGTTTGAGGGTGTTGGGTTAATTGAAAAACATCATGATTACAGATTTAAAAGACTTGCTTCTAACGTAGAAAATGCGAGGGTATTTTGTAAGGAGAAAGAGTCTGTGTGGCTTTGTTTGAATTGTGGAAATATTTATTGGGGAAATTGTGCGCCTGAAATTTGTCCAGTTTGTGCTTTTCCACAAGGATATTATAAGATTAATTGTGAAAATTATTAATGTTATTAAAGTTAATTTGTTGGTATTCCAAAGACAAAACTAATGTAATTTTGGTTACTATTCAGCCTATGGCTTCATAGCAACGATTTATGTACTGAAATGCTGTTTTACATCATTTCGCGGATGTAAAACATGAGTTTTTGTGGACAGTGCACATAAAAATATCTTGCCTTGGCATAGGCTGATTTTTGACATGAATTTGTACTACGAAACTTTGGTTTTTTGGAGCGTACACTCAAAAAAGCCTCGCGTTCGAAAGGGATATATGGTAAGTTAAAACAGATACTACTAGGTATGCAAACGAAATAAACCTTGAAATATTCAATGTATTCATATATAATATTAGGGTTAGAACATAAAATTTAGAATTTGAAACGTAAATCTACGGAGGCAATACAATATAATGAAATACGTACTTGATATACATTCTCATACTTTAGCAAGTGGACATGCCTACAATACAATTAGAGAAATGGCATGTGCCGCCAGTGAAAAGGGACTAGAGCTTCTTGGAATAACAGAGCATGCACCTCAAATGCCAGGTACTTGTCATGATTTCTACTTCAGCAATCTTAAGGTTGTAAGCAGGAAAATGTGTGGAGTAGAATTGCTATTAGGAGTAGAATTAAATATTTTAGACTTTGATGGAAATATAGATTTACCAAAAAGTCTATTAGAAAAGATGGATATTGTAATAGCAAGCATGCATCCACCTTGTTATCATGCTGGAACCAAGGAACAAAATACACAAGCATATATTAACGTGATGAAGAATCCATATGTCAATGTGATTGGACATCCAGATGATCGGAGATATCCTGTCAATATGCAAGCTCTTGTTCTCGCATCCAAAGAAAACAAAGTATTGTTAGAATTAAACAATAGTTCACTTAATCCGAATGGTGCAAGACAAGACGCAAGAGAAAATGACGTTGAGATGCTTCAATTATGTAAGGAATACAATGTACCTATCGTTATTGGTAGTGATGCACATACAGATAGTGATGTAGGTAGACATGATTTAGCAATGCAACTGATTAAAGAGGTTTGTTTCCCAGAAGAATTGATCATTAATAGCGAAGTTAGCAAGTTGAAGAAATATTTAAATAAGTAAATTGTTGTTATTACTCACAGTCTATAATTGTCATAAATAGCGATAAAATGGACACATTTCTTTCATATGGACTTTACAACTTTAGTATGTTAAAATGTAATGAATTTAGTGAGGATAGTAAAGTAAAAGGAGGATGAGTATGGGGAAGACAATAAGAACAAAAGCAGTTGATCATTTGTTCCAAGGAATATTAAGCTTGAAGGATGCACAAGAATGTTATACATTTTTTGAAGATGTATGTACAATAAATGAACTGTTGTCATTGTCACAACGATTTGAAGTAGCAAGAATGTTGAGAGAACATCGAACCTATCTAGAAATTGCAGATAAAACAGGTGCTTCAACGGCTACAATCAGTCGTGTAAATCGTTCTTTAAACTATGGAAATGATGGTTATGATATGGTGTTTTCAAGAAATACATTTGATGACGGCGAAGAAAAAGCTGAAGATTTATAGATAATTACAAACAAAGACAACTTTCACATAACCAATATAGTTATATGGAAATTGTCTTTGTTTATTTTGTAGGATATATTCTTATTTTGGCTTTGGAGTTCTAGGAGGAAGTTGATCAATTATTTTTTCAATTAGCTGTTTCTTGACATAAACATCAAAACTAAGCATACATATAAAAGAAAATAAAGTTAAGAATTCACGATCTTCTTCATCGGCATCATCAAATGTTTTTTGTGAAATATTATATTTGTCAATAATATCTTGTTGTAAAAGGTCAATTTGATCTTTTTCAAGACCAAAACTTTCTTCGTAAATATCTTCTAGATTAAGGTTTCCACTCGTATTAAAAAATTTATCAGCTAAAGGATTAAGTAGACTTTGAATATCATTTATAGATAATATACTCTTAAAATAATAAATATAGATTAGCAAAAGAATATGTTCTTTTGAATATTTTTTCTTAACAGGCGGAGGCAAAAGGTTGTTCTTTGCATAATTGTTAATCATCGTCTTGGTTAAGATTTTATCTTCTTGAAAACGTTTTGAAGATTTCAAGTGTGTCTCTATAAAAGTAGTTACTTGATCCATATATAAATCTATATTAGGAATATCGTCAGGCTTTATATAATCAATTCTAGATAGGCTGGCAACGATACTGTTTATAAAATCATCTTTGTCTATAGTCATAAAATCACCTCTTTAAACATTATATAGTAACGAAAACTAGATGACAAGTATTTTATACTAAATAAAAACTTATTATGTACAAAATAAAAATTTATATTATTAGACACAGAACGGATGTATTTTGTAGGGCGTGAACAATAATGAATTTATATTTCTTGTACCTTGTATTAGACATAAAAGCAAAACTGTAATATAATATAGCTTAGCAAGAGACAGTTGTACTTGAAATTAGAAAATTAAACTAGTACACTCGATTTCATATATAGGAGGATAAGAAGATGGCAGGAATTATAAAGAGATTTAGCGATATTATGTCAGCAAATATTAATGCATTACTTGATAAAGCAGAGGATCCAGCGAAGATGATTGACCAATATCTTAGAAATCTAGAAAGCGATTTAGGAAATGTGAAAGCAGAAACGGCAGCAATTATGGCAGAAGAGACAAGGTCTAAGAGAGAATTGGACGAATGCATTGGAGAAGTTGAGAAAATGCAAAAGTATGCTGAAAAAGCCGTAATTGCCGGAAATGATGCAGATGCCAAGACGTTTTTAACGAAAAAGGGACAGCTAGTAGAAAAACAAAACGATTTGCTTAAAGTATATGAGGCAGCAGCAGCGAATGCATCAAAGATGAGAACCATGCATGATAAACTAGTGAGTGATATTACAGACTTGAATTCAAGAAAAGATACCATAAAAGCAAAACTAGCGGTTGCTAAAACACAAGAAAAATTAAACAATATAGGTTCAAGCGTTTTAGGTGCACAAAACAGCATGTCTGCATTTGATAAAATGGAAGCGAAAGCGGACAAAATGTTAGACCAAGCAAACGCAATGGCAGAGCTGAATGAAAGCAAAGAAGATGATACAAAAGATTTAATGGGTAAATACGATAGACAAACGGATTCAGGCGTTGAGGATGAACTAGCAGCGCTGAAATCTAAAATGGGTCTTTAATATTACAATATAAATTTTAAAAAAACATAAATTAGAGAATCGCATAATTGATTCTCTAATTATATTTAATAGATGCAGGAGGAATCATATGGGATTATTTAGTGGACAATTTTCAAATGTTGTTGAATGGGAAGAGTATAGAGATGATATTATTTTTTGGAAATGGAATAATAATGAGATTAAAAAGGGTAGTAAATTAATCATACGTCAAGGTCAAGATGCTATTTTTATGTTTAATGGTAAGGTAGAAGGTATTTTCACTGATGAGGGTAGTTTTGACATGGAATCAGATATTATTCCTTTTTTATCAACTTTAAAAGGATTTAAGTTTGGTTTTAACAGTGGCATGCGCGCAGAGGTATTATTTATTAATACAAAAGAATTTACCATTAATTGGGGAACGAAGAATACGATTAGTGTGCCAGCCATTGGGTTACCTGGTGGAATGCCAATAAGAGCATTTGGAAATTTTAATTGTAAGGTTAGCGATCATGCGGTACTAATAGAGAAAATTGCAGGGATTAGAAAAAAGTTTACGATTGAAGAGGTTAAAGAACGAGTGATTGCAGTCATTGATCAATTGTTGATGAAATGGATTGCAAAAAGTGGAAGAGATATGTTCAATTTGCAAAGCGATGCATTTGAAATATCTAAGGGAATTTGCGAAGACTTGGATATGGAGATGATAAAGATTGGAATTGGAATTACAGGCTTTAATATTTCAAGCTTTTCCTATCCAGAAGAAGTTCAGAAAATGGCGGAGAAGGCGGCTTCTCAAAGTATGGTTTCTGATATGAATAAGTACCAACAGTTTGCTATGGCAAATGGCATGAATAAGGGAAGCAATGGTGCATCAGCAGCGGCAGATATGGCAGGATTACAGATGGGCATGGTGATGGGACAACAGATGGTGAATCAGATGACTAGTAATCAAGTAGCCACTAATGTGACTGATTCCAATCAATCGGTGCCCAATCAATCAGTATCAAATAATGCAACAGTACCTAACTTTTGCCCTAATTGTGGAACTAAGACGAATGGAGCTAATTTTTGTCCTAACTGTGGAACGAAGTTGGCGTAGAATAAAAAATAACATAGGTGGTTTATAAAATGAGTATATACGATACCCTAAATGCACAACAGCAGGAGGCTGTATTTCATACAGAAGGTCCCGTGCTGATACTTGCAGGCGCAGGTTCAGGAAAAACAAGAGTTCTTACACATAGAGTAGCATATCTAATTGAGGAAAAGGGTGTAAATCCCTGGAATATCATGGCTATTACATTTACAAACAAGGCAGCAGGAGAGATGCGAGAAAGAGTTGACGCAATTGTAGGTTTTGGTTCAGACAATATTTGGGTCAGTACATTTCACTCAACTTGTGTGAGAATTCTTAGAAGATATATTGATAAATTAGGCTATGATAATAATTTTACAATATATGATTCAGATGATCAGAAGACTATTATGAAAGAAGTATGTAAATACTTAGATATTGATACGAAAGTGTACAAGGAAAAAGCATTGTTGGGCGTTATTTCAAAAGCAAAAGATGAACTGATAGGCCCCAAACAATTTAAAATTAATGCTACAGGTGACTTTGGAAAAGAAAAAATTGCAAAAGTATATGAAGAATATCAAAAAAGGCTTAGAAATAATAATGCATTAGATTTTGATGATTTGATTGCTAAGGCGGTTGAGCTATTGCAAGATAATCCAGATGTTCTAGATTATTATCAAGAGCGGTTCAAATACATAATGGTAGATGAATATCAAGATACCAATACAGCTCAATTTAAACTAATTAATATATTGGCCTCGAAATACAGGAACTTATGTGTAGTAGGTGATGATGATCAATCTATTTACAAATTTCGTGGTGCGAATATTCGTAATATTTTAGACTTTGAGATAATAAATTCAGATGCAAAGGTTATTAAGTTGGAGCAGAATTATCGATCGACGAAAAACATTCTAAATGCGGCAAATGAGGTAATAAAGAATAATTTTGGAAGAAAAGATAAATCACTTTGGACTGATAATGACGAAGGAAATAAGATTGCTTTTCGTCAATTTCAAAACGCTTATGAAGAAGCTGAATTTATTGTTGGAGATATTTCAGGAAAAGTTAGAAACGGCGAATATGAATATAATGATTGTGCAATACTATATAGAACCAATGCACAGTCAAGAACATTTGAAGAAAAATTTATTTTAGCCAATATTCCGTATAAGATAGTTGGCGGAGTTAATTTTTATGCAAGAAAAGAAATCAAAGATTTATTATCTTATCTAAAGACAATTGATAATGCGAAAGATGATCTTGCAGTTAGAAGAATTATCAATGTTCCAAAGAGAGGTATTGGTGCGACCACCTTAGCTAGAATACAAGATTATGCAATTGAAAATGAATTGACTTTCTATAATGCTTGTCGTGCGGCTGAGGAGATTACAACAATCGGTAAAAGTAGTCTTAAAATAAGACCATTCGTTACATTTATCCAAGTATTGCGAAGTAAACTTGAGTATGTATCTGTTTCTCAACTTATGACAGATATTATTGAAGAAACTGGGTATGTGAAACAACTTGAAGCTGAAAATGATGAGGAATCAAGAGCGAGGATTGAAAATATCGATGAATTGATCAGCAAAATTGTTACGTATGAAGAAACGAATGATGAGCCAACATTGAGTGGATTTTTAGAAGAAGTGGCATTGGTAGCAGACATTGATAGTTTAGAAGAAGAAAGTAATTATGTAGTATTAATGACGCTTCATAGTGCTAAAGGTCTCGAATTTCCAAATGTTTATTTGACTGGCATGGAGGATGGAATATTTCCTAGCTATATGACAATTACGTCTGATGATCCTACTGAAGTAGAAGAAGAAAGAAGACTTTGTTATGTTGGAATCACAAGGGCTAGAGAACATCTTTCACTTACTTGTGCAAAACAGCGAATGATAAGAGGAGAAACACAATTTAATAAAGTATCTAGATTTATTAGAGAGATTCCTGAATTTCTAGTTGATCAAGAAACATCAGAAGATAAAATTAAGGAAATGCCGAAATCAATGCTTTATCAACAAGCTAGAAGTACATTTCAGACAAAAGCATTTGAACCGAAAATGTTTGAAGTAAAGAAATCGGAAGGTCTTAGTTATCAAGTTGGTGATACTGTAAAACATATTAAATTTGGTGTGGGCGTTGTCAAAGTAATTGTAGAAGGTGGCAAAGACTATGAGGTTACAGTTGATTTTGACAAGGTAGGAGTAAAGAAAATGTTTGCATCTTTTGCCAAATTAAAGAAGGTGGAGTAGAAGTATACCCTATAATTAGAACGTTAATTTATATTAAATTATTACAAATTATAGTAAAAATTGATTATAGGTGGTATAATAAAAATAAGTATAATTAAGTTACAGTTGATAATTTATATGAAATTATAGAAATATAATTAATGTTTATGAATTAAATTCCCTAGGTACGAATGGATAGGGTAAGAAGCTAGCCAATATGTTTAGAGTATTGAGATAACTATATAAGAAATTATTTCTATTAGTGGAGTTGTTAGAATAATAGTATTATTAACACGTAATTATTCACTACCAGCATAGTTACCGCTACGTGATGCTGCACAAAAATACTAGAACATTACGTATACACATATGATTCCACTTGTTTGCCAAGGTGAAATCATAATGTTAGAGTGAAAAACTTGTTTTTCAACCTAGCGCTACAAAATGTGAGATTTTGCTTTGCAAAACACCTTACGTTCATGGGTACTGAATCATTACATTAATTCAATCATTGTGTATCAGAATGATACAAACAGAGAAAGGGCGTGCAGATTATGAGTAAATTTGATGAATTTCTAAATGCAACTAAGATTAACGAGATGTTAAAAAAACAAGAAGAGGATAAGACTTGTAAGAATATAATCCTCTGGATTTTTGCAATTATGGGTGCTATAGCAGCCGTAGCAGGAATAGCGTATGCAGCTTATAGGTTCTTTACACCAGACTATTTAGAAGATTTTGAAGATGATTTTGATGACGATTTCGATAACGATTTTTTTGATGAGGAAGAAGACGAAGTAGAATAATAAATTAAATAAGGTTTGATAAGCGTGATTAACATTGTTATTGATTCTGCTAGTTACGAAGCATACAAAGCCGTCCGCATAATAGCGGGCGGTTTTGTATGCTCATAGGTAAGAAAACCGATACAAATAGTATGATTTAGAGAGGACAATTTATGAAAAAAGGCCAAATATATGAAGGAATAGTAGAAAAGGTTAATTTTCCTAATAAGGGAGTAATTACCATTGATGATAAAACAGTAATTGTTAAAAATTCCGTAGAAGGACAAAAGATACAATTTTCTGTCAGTAAAATAAGAAAAGGTAGAGGCGAAGGTCGAGTTATAGAAGTAATAGAAAAGTCGCCATTGGAAATAGATCAACCATACTGTGAACATTTTGGAAAGTGTGGCGGCTGTACCTATCAAAACATTTCTTATGAAGAGCAACTTAAGCTAAAGGAAAGACAAGTCAAAGAATTATTGGATTCTGTGATTAGTAGAGAATATCACTTTGAGGGAATTAAGAAGAGTCCTACACAGTTTGCATATCGTAATAAAATGGAGTTTTCCTTTGGTGACGAAATAAAAGATGGTCCATTAGCTCTGGGTATGCATAAACGAGGAAGTTTTCACGACATTGTTACCGTTAATCATTGCCAAATTGTGGATAACGATTATAATTTGATACTTGAATGTGTATTAAATTATTTTGAAGAAAAAGGTGTTGATTTCTATCATAAGTTGCAGCATAAAGGATACTTGCGTCATCTGCTAGTAAGAATGGGATTTAAGACATCTGAAATTTTGATTAATTTAGTGACTACAACACAGGAAGACTATGATTTGAACGATTTAGTAGATACCCTAAATAGTCTAAATCTAAAAGGTAAAATTGTTGGTATCTTGCATACATTAAATGATAGCTTAGCAGATGTGGTACAAAGTGATGAGACTAAGATTTTATTTGGTCAGGATTATTTCTACGAGGGTCTTCTTGGATTCAAATTTAAAATATCACCATTTTCTTTTTTTCAGACCAATTCTCTTGGTGCAGAAGTATTATATGAAACTGCAAGAGATTATGTTGGATCAACGAAGGATAAAATGATCTTTGACTTATACAGCGGAACTGGTACCATTGCACAGATGCTTGCTCCTGTTGCAAAAAAAATCGTGGGAGTGGAAATTGTCGAGGAAGCAGTTGAAGCTGCTAAAATTAATGCTATATTGAATGGATTACATAACTGTGAATTTATAGCAGGGGATGTACTTAAGGTGATAGATTCGATTGAGGATAAGCCAGATCTCATTGTGTTAGATCCACCACGCGATGGAATTCACCCAAAGGCATTGGAGAAGATTATAGCTTATGGGGTAGATAAATTGGTTTATATTTCTTGTAAACCGACTAGTCTTGTTAGGGATTTGGAAGTGTTACAGGAGAGAGGGTATCGAGTGGAGAAGGCCGTGGCGGTGGATATGTTTCCGGGGACGGTGCATGTGGAGACTGTGATTTTACTTAGTAGATAAATACAGAGTTTTTAGGTTGGATATCTCATAAATTGGTTGACGTGCCACCTATTTGCCACCATAATTAAAAAATATAGTGTTGAACAATAAAAGAGGGCTGAACACATTGAACATTGTGTACAGCCCTTATTCTTATGACGTTTTTATTGCTTTTTCAAATATATCAACAGTTTCTGTTTTCATTATATCAGTATTATGAACATAAGTGTTTAAAGTAGTTTGAATATCAGAATGACCAAGTCTTTCTTGAACATCTTTAGCATTAGCACCGTTTTCTATTAGCAGGGTTGCGTGCGTATGCCTTAATGAGTGATAATTAAAAGAAAGCTTTAATTCATTATGAACTACCCTTGCACAATATTTGAAAGAATCAGTTGAAACAAACTGACCATTCTCACGGACACAAAGCATTTCAACTTTATTTAAAGTACAGGGGATGCTTCTTTCAATTTCGACTAATCTAAATATTTCTTCACCTTTTTCATCCGTTTCAGGTTTCAGGTATATATCTGTATAATATTCACCATATAACAACCTATTTTTCTTTTGTGATTTTCTTGCTTCTTTTAACACCTGGTATAAGGTGTTACCAAATTTGATAATTCTATTTGATGAATAAGTTTTTGTACTTCCAAAATACCATGCGGATTTTTCTTCTTTTTTACCTTTCTGTTGCAGTACCTTTCTGACATCTACACCATAATTCCGTTTAACAGTAATTTTATTAACTGAAAGAGTTTTATTTTCAAAATCAATATCATCCCAAGTTAAGGCGAAGGCTTCACTGATTCTTAATCCGGTATAATATCCAATCATTAAGGGGATATAAAAATTAGTGGAAGATGGGAAACGGTCAATAACCCTTTGAAATTCGTCCGGCTTAATGACAAACCTTACATTCTTCTTAGGTGTATTATATTTTGGATATTTAATCCTATCACAGGGGTTAAACTGAATATAATGTAATGGTTCTATAGCATAATTTAAAGCACCTGATAATGTTGAAATAATCCCAACTACATGGCTTCTTGCATACCCATTTAATTTTAATTGATTTGTGTATTCTTGGATACTTGCACTATTTAGGGCTTTCAGTTTATAGTGCCCTAAAGTAGGTTTTAAGTGATTTTCAATAATTTGCAAATATCCAAGCTGTGTATTATATTTCAAATTCATTTTACAATAATTATCAAACCAATAATCAAGATAATCTGATACAGTAATTTCCGTAGGTTCGAATAACTGACCTGCATTATTATATTCATTCATTGCTTTTGTAAGTGCGGCTTCTGCTTCTTTTCTAGTTCGGAAACCACCCTTTTCTTTTTTCTTACGTTTCCCATCAACTTTTCCTAGGTCGAAATAATAAGACCAAGTATTAGAACGTTTTCTTACTCCACCTGTCATAATATCAATCCTTTCTTATGTTGTAAATCAAAGATTGAAATGATATAATTAGCTTGCGTGATTTAATCATTTCATCCTTGATTTGGTTATTCAGTTGAAGTCTTAACAGGTACGAACTGTTAGGGCTTCATTTTTTATGGTACAGGGTACAGGTTAACACTATATTATATATAATTATATTTTTATTAATATATAAGTAAATAATTTATATAAAACTAAGAACTATTTAGTTAACCTGTACTTCTTGTACTTGCTTTGATTTTACTGAATTTATTCTTGTACCTTATATTGTACCGAAGTTGTACTTATTCGGCTGTTTCGTCATTAGCACCTATTATATTAATAACTTCTTCTTCTGTAAAACCTGCATTAGTCAGAAAAGTCATTCTTTTATTCAATAAATCTAATGCGATTGATGTTTTTGTTTTCATAGATTCCTGTGCTTCTGATAAATATTTCATTTCACTTTTATCAATATATTTTTGAACCTTATCACCAATATCACGAATGTAAGAAGCATACATTTGAGAAGCGTCTATATATTCAGAATATCCTTCAATATCATCACATTCTATATTCCCAACTTTATCAAACACATTAAGTCCAACTTCTTCAATATCTTTAGCGGAATTATATAAATCTAAGTCATTACCGCTATTTTCTATTACTGATACAAAATCGGTATAGTGTGTATCCATACTATTAATTAAAGCCATTATTTTAGTATCTGCAATTTCAGCATTAGTTTTTAATTGTTCAGGTGTAACTTCTTCCTTTGTTTCGGCAACAGCTTCTTCCGTTGTTGGTTCAGTTTGTTCAACTACAGGTTCAACAGTATCTTGAACAGTTTTATCATTTGTATCAGAACCTCCCATAGCCATTAAAATTAAAAACCATAACCCAAAGATTATTGATAAAATCCCCTTTTTCTTAGTAGTTATATCTTTTTTACTTACCCACATAAATATAATACCTATAGGTGGTACGAAAACTAATAGAACCCACATAAACCATTGTTTCTTATATAACTTTTCTTTTTCTCCCATTGTTGTCCCCTCACGTTTTATTTGACATTTTTTCTATTTTAAGTACCATGAGATTTTCATGATAACCAAAAAACGATGATAGTTGTTCTGTTGTTGTACAGTTTGAAGATAAAATATCTTCATCACTGATTAAAAGGTTAATAGCGAAATTATTAGCTTCTTTTTCTAACTTATTTATTGAAAAAAGCGTATTCTTCCTAAGAAATGGGGTGTTAGCTTTTGGATGTAACAAAGCGTGACCCAATTCATGTGCTGCTGTAAAATATTGTTCATGTTCTGCAAGACTTTCATTTATATGTATAAACTTCTGTCTATATGCGGTATTATAATATCCATGTATTGTGCCAAGTTTTTCATAAATCACAATGATATGAAGATTTTCAGCAATTTTAAAAGGATTTCTTGTATTATGTTTTTCTATTAGTAGTTCTATACTATCCATTTTATCACTTCCCCAAAGATGATTATACAATAGATGCTGTCCTATTTTTTGTACTTGTCAGGTGTAAATTTATTTTTTGCAATCATTTTTCCCATTTTAAGACTATTTTCAAGGCTTTCTTTTAATAATTCTTTTGATTCATCATCCAAAGGTTCACCGTCAAACATTAAGGCATTTTCCACATTGTTTAATTGTTCAATTAATGAAGACATATGTTGAGCGATATCATTCATATTTTTTTGTGTGAATGTTTGTTTCTCAATAATTATTTCAGTATCTCCCATTTTAACAGCGTAGTCATTATCAAATTTAGAATTATTAACTTCCATTGGTACGTCATGACCCATTAGCCACGCAGGATTAACATTCAATGCTGTTGATAATTTATATAATGCTTTTGATTTAGCTTCATACACTCCATTTAAATATTGACTAATGCTTGCTTTTGATAATCCTGATTTTTCTGCAAGTTCAATGGGTTTCATATCTCTAAGTTCCAAAGCTTTCTTTAATCGTATTATAAATGTTTCAGGCATTTCACTTACTTCCTTTCTATTTAAACATAAATTATTATATTTTGTATTATAAAGGAAACTTAACTTTATTACAAGGAAAATTTAAAAAAAGTTAAGGAAACTTAAAAAAAGGGTTGACATTAAAAGTTAAGGATGCTAAACTAGCATTACAAAGTTAAGCAAACTTAACGAAAGGAGTGAAACACAATGGATGAAAGACTTATAGAAATGATTCATTTAATTATGGAAACAAAGGGGGCTGACCCAACATTTACTATTGACAGCGAAGCAATACTTCCAACTGTTATTTTGAAAGATTGCTGTCACAACATAATTGAAACGTTAATTCACTGTAATTACTCCTTAAGAATGGGTACTAAAGGTTTATATGTGACAGATTTAAAATCCAAAAAAGAAAGGGGACTAGTTTAATTGTGAATGAACAATCATTAAAACCTGTAATTGAAAAACTTGAAAAGTTATTTTCATCTTTTAACACTAAGTTCTATAACGGTGAACTTGAAAAACCTATTATCACGGTATCACCTGATAGTACGAAAGGTGCTTATGGATGGTGTACATCATGGAAAGCTTGGAAGAAATCAGAAGCTAAGGATAATGAAGGTTATTATGAAATTAATATGTGTGCTGAACATTTAAGTAGACCATTCAAGGAAACTTGTTCCACATTACTTCATGAGATGGTTCACTTGTATAATTTGCAAAATAATATTCAGGATACTTCAAGGGGTGGTACATATCACAATAAGAAGTTCAAAGAAATTGCTGAACAACATGGACTAATTATTGAACAGCATCCAAAGTATGGGTGGACTTTAACAAAGTTGAATGAAGAAGCTGAACAGTTCATTGAGGATATGAAGGAACAAAACTTTCAGTTATACAGAGATTCAGCAGCTAAGTTAAAAGCAAAGAAATCAGAAAAGCAATCATCAAGAAAATATGTGTGCCCTTGTTGTGGAATTATTATTAGAGCAACTAAGGAAGTTCGTGTTGAATGTATGACTTGCGGAATGGAAATGGAAGAAGAATAGGGGGATATAAGCATAAAAAAAGGCTCAACCTAAAGGCTGAACCAATTTTACTTTTATCTTTTGTATAATTTATTTCGTCCACTATTTATCTTTTGTAAACATTACAATTATGGATATAATAAAACCGCACATAGCAGTAAATAGAGTAGCATCACATAATGTAATGAGTGCTTTTATGTATGGAAACACATATTGACCAAATGAGCTTACAACACATAAAATTAAAATTTTATAATTTGCATGTTTTATGATACAGCGCCTCCTTTAAAATAAAAGGTTTATGGATTGACTAGCTTCTGTGTTCAAGTAAATGAACATAGCCATCACTGTATGTAATATTTAAAATAACAATACCATTCTACCATAAGTTGGTACATAGTGCAATATCATTATGATAAGAAATTAAAAGATAGTGTTTTAAAATCAAGGTGTACATAAAATGAGTTTGAAAGGGGGTGTAAGTGATGAAGCATATTGAATCAGCTTGGATTGAACAGATTCTTATATTTGAGAATGAACAGGAAGTTGAACAGTTCATTGAAGAACTTGAACAAAAGAAACAGCGGAGAAATCAAAAATATAATGTGGTTGAAAAAGTTGGTATAAGAATCAGGGTTCAAAAACAATACAATAATAATACGTTCCCAATGAAAGAAGGTGATTAAGTGGATTATTCGAAATTAAAAGGTAAGATTAAAGAAGTATTTGGGACACAAGGTGCTTTTGCCAAGGTAATGGGGATTTCTAGTGTTTCGTTATCAGCAAAGTTAAATAATTGGGTTAGTTTTACTCAACCGGAAATTAACAAAGCATGTGAGTTACTAGGGATATCGTTTCAACACATAGCAGTATATTTTTTTACACCAAAAGTTAAGCAACCTTAACTATACATATCAAATTATGAAAGGATGAATAACAATGTTTAATAACAATTTAAAGAAAGTCATGAATGAAAAGGGGTACACAGTAACCAAATTATCAACAGAATCAAATATAGGAAAATCTTCTATATCACAGTATTTATCCGGTAAGAATATTCCAACACCGGAAAGAATTGAGGTTCTAGCCAACACATTGGGCTGTAGTGTTGAAGAACTTGCAACCATAGAAATTGAACCGACAGGAGTAATTACACCGCTTAAAAATCAAACTTTTAATGTTCCTGTACCTATTGCGGCTAAACTAATGGGTAAGTCAAACGATTTTGTATATGAAGGATTGAAGCAAGGAATCTTTCCCTTTGGTTATGCAGTAAAAATGTCAAGTGTTTATACATTCTTTATCAGTTCAACAAAATTCACTGAATGTACCGGAATTCCGGTAGTAATGAATTTATAGAAAGAAGTGATTCAATGACTACCGTTGAACTATTTGAACATCAAAAAGAAGCAATTACCGCAACTGAAAAATTTAATAGGGTTGCATATTACCTTGATATGGGGCTTGGAAAAACTTTTGTCGGTAGTGAAAAAATGTGGGAACTGAATACTGATAATAATTTAGTGATTTGTCAAAAATCAAAAATTGAAGATTGGGTTCAACACTTTCAGGAATTTTATTCTGATGAGTACATTGTATATGATTTAACCAAGAAGTCACAGCTAACTGATTTTTTATATAAAGTGGAAGATAAAGCCAAGGTTGGTGTAATTAACTATGAATTGGTATTCAGAAGGTCATATATCAGTCATATAACAGGGTTTACGTTGTTACTTGATGAATCAAGCCTTATTCAAAATGAAAGTGCTAAACGCTCTAAATTCATATTAAGTTTACAGCCTGAAAATGTGATTCTTTTATCCGGTACACCAACAGCAGGTAAATATGAAAATCTTTGGTCACAACTTCATTTACTTGGTTGGGGTATTTCTAAAAAAGGCTATTGGAATAGCTTTATTGTAACCGATTGGTTGGAAGATATTGAAACAGGTTTTAGGATGCAAATAGTAGTAGGGTATAAAAATGTTGAAAGATTAAAAAAGAAACTTACTGAACATGGTGCAATCTTTATGAAAACAGATGAAGCGTTTGAATTACCACAGCAGAAGGAAGTAACAATAGAAGTTAAGAAATCAGCTGCTTATAGAAAATTTATAAAAGAATCTTATGTACTGATGAATGATATTGAACTTGTAGGTGAAACAAGTCTTACTAAATTACTTTATTCAAGACAGTTATGCGGTCAGTATTCAAAGGAGAAGCTTTCAGCATTTCATGACTTAGTTCAATCAACAGAAGATAGATTGATTGTATTTTATAACTTTTATGAAGAACTGTATACCATGCGACAATCAATTGTGAATTTAGAAAGACCAATATCTATTGTGAACGGTCAAGAAAAAGAACTGAAAAATTATGAAGAAGCTGATAATTCAGTTACATTTATACAATATCAATCAGGGGCAATGGGTTTGAATTTACAAAAAGCAAACAAAACAGTTTACTTTACACTTCCATTATCCGCTGAACTGTTTGAACAATCAAAGAAACGTACACACAGAATAGGACAAGAAAGAACCTGTTTTTATTACTTTCTAATGTGTGAAAGTAGTATTGAATATAAGGTACTTGATACATTGAAAATGAGGAAAGATTACAATGATAAATTATTTGAAAAAGAGTTTACCTAGTTTTTTTATAGGTTGCATCTTAGGTTTTCCAATTGCTTTATGTGGGATAAATTATCAAGAACCTAATAGTACACCAATTAAAGAAATTGTTATCAATGAACAGGAAACAGAATATTCAAAAATTTTTAATCAAAAAGTTAAGAAACCTGAACCAAAAGGGGTTAAGCAACATGAAATTATAATACTTCCGGTCAATATGAGTGAAGAAACACAAGAAATGATAATCGAAATCAGCAACAAATATGATATAGCTTATACCCTTACAATAGCTGTAATTGAACATGAATCTGAATGTGATGCTGATGCAATAAGTAAAACAGGTGATTATGGATTGATGCAAATCAATCAAATTAATCATGAATTATTATCATCTACACTTGGTATATCAGATTTTGCCGATAGCAAACAAAATGTTGAAGCCGGATGTTATATGTTCAATGAACTATTTAAAAAGTATAAGGATGTGAACCTCGCACTTATGGCTTACAACATGGGTGAAAATGGAGCATCTAAGTTATGGGAACAAGGAATTTATACAAGTAAATATGCTGATGAAATAATTCAAAGAGAGATAGAACTATCGCAATATATTGATGAAAGGGTTGGTGGTAATGAGAAAATGGGTGACTATTGAAAACCATCCAAATTATGAAATCAATCGAATGGCAGAAGTAAGGAATATTAAAACAAAGAAACTGTTAAAACCTTATGATGATGGAAGCGGCTACTTAAGGGTTAAGTTAGATAGTGATAATTGTAGATTGCATATATTGTGTGCTATTACATTTGTTCCAAATACTGACCCTGAAACAAAAAACATTGTGAATCATAAGAAAGGTAAAAAGCACGATTGCAGGGCTTCACAGTTAGAATGGGTTACCCAAAGTGAAAATGTAAAACACGCATGGGACACAGGACTTTGCAAACGTAGAAAGAAGGTAAAACATGGCTAGAATCAATGTAAATTATTCAAAAGAAATTTGTACTTGTCATATGAATTGCGGTTGTTGTTCTCAATCAATGTCAGAATATGAAATTTTTGAATTATATAATCAAGGATTGATAAATGATTTGATAAATGTAAAAAAACAGAAAGAAGCCCTTGAATTAAGAGAAAGAGAACTGAAAAATATACTTTTAAACCGTATGAATGAACACCGTATTAGCAGGATTTCAACAGAATCTTTTGATATTAGAAAAGTTGAAGATTGTAATTTTGAAAGAATAAATACTGCAAAACTAAAAAAAGCATACCCAAAAGCATATTATGCGTGCACAGATTCAGGATATAGACAATCTTATCTTACCGTTTCGGTGAAGTAATATGGCAGAAGAAAAACAGTTTGAAAATAAGGTCAAGAAATTCCTTAAAGACAACAATTGTTGGATTCTTAAGTATTGGGGCGGTGGTGGATACACCAAATCAGGAATACCGGATTTATTAGTTTGTTGCAACGGTTTTTTCCTTGGTATTGAATTAAAAGCCCCCAATGGTAAACCTTCCGAATTACAAAAGTTTCAAATTAGAGAAATACAAAAGTCAAAGGGTATAGGGATTGTGTTATATCCTCAAAATTTTGAACAGTTCAAAAAGTTCATTGAACAATTAAAAAGTTTTCATTGTGGTTTAGAAATTCCCACATGGATGATAGAAGCAAATAAAAATATTATAAAAGGAGATTAAGACAATGGCAAAAAAAGAAACAGTAACGGAAGACGTAAAGGTTGAAGAAACTAAAGAAGAAAAATCGAACTACAATTATCCTGATATTATCAGGGTAGCACTCCTTAAAACAGGTAGGGAAGGGATGATTGACTTGCTTGGATTCATGCAAGAAATTGGATTTTTAAAAGCCCCTTGCAGTGGGGGAAATCATCTTTGTAAAGATGAAGGTCTTGCAGAACATTCAGTAAATGTAATGTGGCAAGCTGAAAAGATTGGTGTAGCGTTACTTGGTGGTGCTAGATACAATGAAATTCAATCTTCCGTAGTAATTGCAGCATTACTTCATGACCTTGGTAAATGTGGTGATTATGGGAAAGCGTTATATGTTGAAAATATTCTGAAAACAACAAAAAAACGTTCAGTACCCAAACCGTTCAAACGTAATCCAAACTTAAGCAATGTACCACATGCAATTAGAAGTATCAAATTAGCAACTCTTTTCATTGATCTAACGGAAGATGAAGAATGGGCTATTTTAGCACATGATGGTTTATATGACTTCATGAAGTATGAAATACAGGGTCATGAAACTGAATTATCAATGATTATTCATTGGGCTGATATGTGGGCTTCAAAGGTAATTGAAAAAAATGAAGAAAGTGAAGGTGAAAATTAATGGCACAGAAAATTTTAGTAATGGGTGAATCAGGTACAGGAAAAACAACTTCAATGAGAAATTTTAACCCTGATGAATTGGCTATTGTAAATCCTGTAGGTAAATCATTACCGTTTAGAGGTAAGTTTGAAATGCTAAATGGTGAAACAGAATCAAGAAAAATTGTTAAATTTATGAAAGATGTAGTTGCAAAAGGTAAAAAGAAGATTGTAGTTGATGATTTTCAATATATACTTTCAATCCCTTACATGAATCGTATTAAAGAAGCAGGATGGGATAAATGGAATGATTTTGGTGCTAATTATTTTGATATTATTGATATTTGTGATTTACTTCCGGATGATGTAACTGTTTACTACATGACACATACAGAAACACTTGAAAATGGTATTACAACCATCAAGCTTATTGGGAAGCTGTTACGTGAAAAAATCACAATTGAAGGTTTATTCACAACTGTACTTAGAACAAGTGTTGTTGACAGTCAATATTACTTTTTGACACAGAACAGCGGTAAAGATACAGTAAAGACACCAATGGGAATGTTCCCAAGTTACGCAATTGACAATGATTTGAAATATGTGGATGATAAAATTCGAAATTATTATGAAATTGGTGAATTCAAACCGAATGAAGAGATTGAAAAGGCTGATAAGGAAGTTTCGAAAGACCTTGTAAAACCTGACAATAAAGGAAGAAGGGCAAGAAATTCAACTACTGAACAGACCAAGGAACAAGAAGCAAAAGAACCAAGAAGAAGGTCACGTTCAGAAGTTCAGGATGACAACAATAAAAAAGTCGCTGATTACATGGAAAAAAGTAATAAAGCAATTGAAGAAGTAGCAGGTGATAGGGAAGAAATACCTTTTGAAGAAGTTCCTGATATCAAAGCACCGGAACTTGAAACACCACCAAGAAGAACACGTTCAGAACGTGAAGCTGATGAACAGCCAAAACAGGCGGATGCACCAGCTTCAAGAACTAGAAAAAGTAGAGAAACAGTACAGGAAACTAAGCAAGAAGAAACCCAATCAGTAGTTTCAGAAGAATCAAATACACGTAGAAGAAGAACAAGATAATGAAAGGTCACCCAAAGCGGTGAAAAGGTGAAAGATTATGGCAGTAGATTTTAGTAAATTTGATGAACAGGTAGATTCAAACGTATTAGGTAAAGAGGTTGAAGAAGCTAAGAAAAATGGTGGATTTGAAGATTTACCAAAAGGGAAGTATGTAGTTTCTGTTGAAAAAATGGAAATTGGTGCAACTAAAGGTGATGGTAGACCAATGTTCACCTTACAGTGTAAGGTAAAAGAAGGCGAATACAAAGGAAGAAATGTTTTCATGAATCGTGTAATCTATGGTAACAAAAGCGAAAAATGGGATGATGCAAAAGCAATTGCTTCAGTTATTACTATTTTGGACAAATTACAAACAAGTATAGAACCGGAATTCTATAATTACTCACAATTTGTAGATAACGTACTTGACATTTATGAAGAAATTGAAGGAAAAATTGAAATCAGTATTGATTATGATGCTAAATCTTTTAATCCAATTTCATTCACACCAGAAGATGTATATGACGTAGCATAAATTTTTTTACTTGCAAAGTTAAGCAAACTTAACTAAAATATATAAATGGGGATAGGAAACTTAACCTATCCCCAAAAACGTAAAGGATGTGAACCAATGCTATTTTATGATTTTGAAGTATTCAAGCACGATTGGCTTGTCGTTGTCATTGATATGACCAATAAAAAGGAACACGTGATTATCAATAGTAAGGTAGAGTTAGAAGCCTTATATGAAGCAAATAAATACGATATATGGGTTGGCTTTAATAGTAGACATTATGACCAATATATTTTAAAAGGTATTCTTTGTGGATTCGACCCCAAAAAAATTAATGATTGGATAATTTTGAAAGGAAAAGCAGGTTGGCAATATTCAAGTTTGTTTAATAAAGTTCAGTTGAACAATTATGATACGATACCTAATCCGCCAATAGGACTGAAAACATTAGAAGGTTTCATGGGAAATGATATCAAAGAAACGGAAGTTCCCTTTGATATTGATAGACCATTAACACCGGAAGAAATTGAACAAACAGTTTTCTATTGTAGGCATGATGTAGAACAAACCATTGAAGTATTTCTTGAAAGAATCAATATATTTAATAGTTCATTGGAATTAATTAAACTGTTCAATCTTCCTTTGTCATGTATAGGTAAAACGGAAGCCCAATTGACAGCCGAAATATTGGAATGTTCAAAAAAAGAATGGGCTGATGAATGGGATTTATACATATTCGATACAGTGAAACTTGGAAAATATCAATATATTGGCGATTGGTTTTTAAATTCAGATAATCAGGACTATACAAAATCACTTACAGCGTATGTATGTGGTGTAGAACATACCTTTGGTTGGGGTGGCTTACATGGTGCAATAAGTAAATACTATTTTAAAGGGTTAATTATTCATGTAGATGTTCGCAGTTACTACCCTTCAATACTTATCATGTATGAAATAATGAGTAGAGCAAGTAATAATCCTAAGAAATACACTGATATTTACCATAAGCGTTTGCAATTAAAAAAGGAAGGTAAGAAGAAAGAGCAAGAACCATATAAAAAAGTTTTGAACGCTGCTTCCGGTGCTATGAAAGATAAGTATAACAAATTATATGACCCAAGAAACAACAATCTCATGTGCATCAACGGTCAGTTAATGTTATTGGATTTACTTGATAAATTAGATGGTCATTGTGAACTAATTCAATCTAATACAGATGGACTTATCCTTGGAATCCCTGATACAGATGAAGCATTTGAAATGATAGATGATATCTGTTGGGAATGGGAACAACGTACTCATATGGGATTAGGACTTGATGTAATAACAGAGATTTGGCAAAAGGATGTAAATAATTATGTTTGGATTGATGAACATGGTGGAATTGAACGAAAAGGGGCATATGTAAAAGAACTTAGCAAGATAGATTATGATTTACCTATTATCAATGAAGCCTTGGTTAAACGCATGATTCACAATGTACCAATCGAAACTACCATTGGTAACTGTAAAGATTTAATTAAGTTTCAAAAAATTGTAAAGTTATCAAGTAAGTACAAGTTTGTAATGCACAATAATGTGAAGTCTATAAATAAATGTTACAGGGTATTTGCTTCCAATAATCCTCATGATGGGAAAATCTATAAATGTAAATCTAAAGAAAAGCAAGATAAATTTGCAAATACACCTGATAGTTGCTTTTTCTTTAATGAAGATATTACAAGTGCTAAGATACCGGATAACTTAGATAAACAATGGTATATCAACTTAGCAAACAAACGGTTGAAAGATTATGGGGTGAATTGATGGAAGTAAAATTTAAGTATGGGGATTTTAGGGTACATGGTGAAATGACTGTTGACCTGAAAGAATTGTGTAATCCATTTTGTGAAATGCCAATTAGTCAGGTAAGAAAATTATTGAAGTTAATATTTCAAAACTGTGATGATGAAACAAGTGAACAAGTTCAACAATATTTGAACAAAACACGCAAGAAGTACAGTGAAGAATTCAAGAAAATAAGAAATAAAGGAAGGTGAAAGCGGTGCTATATAAAGGATATGTGGAAACAAAGGACAAAAAATGTGTAGAAAAATTCAAAGATAGAACCGATTTCAAGACCTTAGAACAAGTGAAAAATCTTGATGAATATGCAGGAATTCTTGCCGAAGATACAATATTTATAGATATTGATAATTCTGAACAGGCTGAAAAAATGATGGACATAGTGGAAACCTTACAGCTGAATTGTAGGGTCATTTGCACAAAAAGGGGAAAACACTTTATTTTTAAGAACAGTCAAATTCATAATTGCAGCACCCATACGAACCTAGCGATAGGTTTGACCGCTGATATAAAAGTTGGCTTTAAAGCATCATATGAAGTTTTAAAGGTAGCTGGTGAAGAAAGATTCGTTGAATGGGATATTGAAGAAGGTCAGGAATATCAAGAAATTCCGAAGATGTTCTTCCCTGTTAAATGTAAGATGGATTTCCTTGAAATGGATGCAGGTGATGGAAGAAATCAAAGCTTATTTAATTACATACTAACCCTTCAAAGTAATAATTTTAATGTTGAAGAAACTAGAAATGTTATCCGGTTAATTAACCAATATGTTTTAAAAGACCCTTTATCAGATGATGAAATTGAAACCATTCTTAGGGATGACGCTTTTAAGAAACCTGTTTTCTTCAACGGTGCACAATTTCTATTTGATAAGTTTTCGAACTACTTAAAAAATACTTCACATGTAGTGGTCATAAATGGAAATTTACATATTTATAAAGATGGAATTTATCGTAATGGGTATAGAGAAATTGAATCTGTAATGATTAAGCATATTCCGAATTTATCGTCCGCTAAAAGAAAAGAAGTGTTGCAATACATGAATCTTATTTGTAAAGATACAAAAGATGCTGATGCACGTTATATAGCTTTTCGCAATGGTGTCTATGATTTGGTAAATGATGAAATGGTTGATTTTAACCCTGATATTGTTGTTACAAATAAAATACCTTGGGATTATAACCCCAATGCGTTCAATGAACTTACTGACAACACATTGAACAAACTTTCTTGTAATGACGAAGCTATCAGACATTTACTTGAAGAATGCATTGGGTACTGTTTTTATCGTAGGAATGAATTAGGTAAGGCTTTTATCCTTACAGGTGATAAGTCAAATGGTAAATCAACATTCCTTGATTGTGTAAAGGCTATATTGGGAGAAGAAAACATTTCAGCCCTTGACCTGAAAGAATTGGGGGATAGATTCAGTACATCAATGATGTTTGGAAAGCTTGCTAATATTGGTGATGATATTGGTGATGATTTTCTTCAAGGTTCGCAAGTTGCTATATTTAAGAAGATAGTAACCGGAAATAGAATCAAAGCAGAACGAAAAGGGCAAGACCCCTTTGAATTCAACCCATTCATTAAGCTACTTTTTTCAGCAAATGACATACCAAGGATGAAGGATAAAACAGGTGCAGTACTTAGAAGGCTTGTAATAATTCCATTCAATGCTACTTTTTCAAAACAAGACCCTGACTATGACCCATTTATCAAGTATAAGCTAATCAGTCAGGAATCTATTGAATATATGATTTCTTTGGGGGTGGAAGGTTTGAAAAGAGTTATTGAAAATCAGGAGTTCACAAGTTCGACTAAGGTTGATGAACAGATTCATGAATATGAAGAAGAAAACAATCCAATTAGTGCTTTTATTACTGAACATGGTGAAGATTCAATTGTAAACGAACCGACTAATGAAGTGTATCTTAGATACAAGTTATTTTGTGTTGAAAATAGTATGAACCCTATGAGTAATATAGTGTTCAGTAAACAATTGAACAAACGTTTGAACTTAAAAGTGGTACAGAAAAAAATCAATGGAACAAAACGAAATGTATTTGAATTGGATGAATAACACCTACATATTTAGATAAAAATGGAGTAGACAATTTATAATTATTATCTGTTTAGGAGAAAGGGTGGTTAGCCGCCGCACTAACCGTTGTAACAGTTGATTGGGTTGTTACTTCATTGATATTTGTCATATGAACCTCTATTTCTGCATTAAAATTAAATGCGCAAGTACAAGTTAATAAAGTTACTAGAAATTTAATGACAGCTAACCAAACCTTTTCACAGAGAGGTTTTTCCTCTCTCCTAAGCAGATAATTATATATATTGTATCACAGTAAGTTTAGTAAAACAATTAGGGGGGTAACTTAGTAATAAATTAGTGTACATTGATAATTAAATATTGATAGTTGTAATAATATGTATTATTATTTTTATTATAAAGTAATTACAGGAGATAAATATAATGAATAATTATGATCCATTTGATACAATGACATTTACATATGATAAGTGCTTTTTATGCGGAACTCCATTAAATGTGGGTAATTATACGCAGGAGCATATTTATCCTAAGTGGCTGCAACGTCAATTTGATTTATGGAATAAGGACTTAATATTATTAAATGGTTCTAAAATAAAATATAAAAGTTTGAAAATTCCATGTTGCAATAAATGTAATAAAATTTTAAGCAAAGAAATAGAAAAACCTATTAAAGAAGCAGTGAAACGTGGATATGATGAATTTAAAAATTTAGATAATGATATAATATTCAAATGGCTTAATAAATTATCTTATGCAATGTTATTTAAAGAACTTTCATTAAGAATAGATGTAAGCAATAATATATATACGCCAGAAATGTTAAAAGAACACAAAATGCAATTTACTTTTTTAAAAAGTACAATTAGTAAAGCGGAATATATAAATAAACCATATAGTGTGTTAATTTTCAAGATTAAACAAAACGAACAATTTCCATATTGGGCATCTGACAATACCTTTAATAAAACTTTTTTTATGATATTAAATGATATTGGTATAATTGCACATTTAATGGATAATGGGTCACAAAAAGATTTTTTTATGGAGCATAAGGATATGTCCGAATTATTAACAAAAGAATTGCATCGTATTCAATTTTATGAATTATGTGCAAAATTTAGTTATAAAGCTGAATTATTTTATAGAAATCCAGCATATATAATAACTATGGATAAAGATGAAAAGAATATTAATTCTATAATATCTCATAATATTTCAGGTTATATGTATGATGATTGGATTCAAGAAACTTATGCTAAATATTTAGCTCATTTTTTAAAACCATGGGGTATTAAATTTTCAGATATTTACGTTGACGATGAACATGTTATGTCTTGGTTAAGAAATGAAGATATGAGTTTTAAGGAAATTTTAGATGATTAGAAATATTAAATTATTACAGACTATCAATATATGTATTGGTAGTTTTTTTATACAAATTTTAAGAATAACTTTAAAAAATTTTACACTAAAAGTTAAGGTAACTTAACAGAAAGGTGGTTTACATGATATTTAAAATAATAGTAGTAGTCATTATGTTATCTATTGCAAGTGACATATATCAAATAAGAAAATCTATGAGGGAAGAAAATGAACAAAAAAAATAGTGAAGGTTATTCAGACCCAACGGCTACACAGGCAATTGCAACTATATCCAAAGAAGAAAAGGTTATTCACACGTTAACCCATACCATTAAAGATTTGGTTAGGTTGGCAGGTTTTGAAGTAGTTGGAAGAATCGAATTTATACATAAAGAATCAGGTAGACATTACAAGTAGTGGCAGTTGGTACAAGTTAAATAGTTGTAGTACAGGTTCAGTACAACTTAACAGTACAGGTTAAAAGGTAGTGTTTTCTAAGTGGTACTGGTTGGTACAGGTTAAAAGTTAATTCTTTATAAATAGATAATTTTAAGTATTACAGTATTATAAATATATAAAAATATAAATATATAGAGAGGGGCACTTTAACCTGTACTTCTTGTACCACTCCATAAATAGGACATTTATACTTGTACTTTTACCTGTACTAATGCTGTACTTTGAATCTGTACCAGAAAGGAAAGGTAAATTTATATGAAAGCTTATACATATTTAAGTCAAATATCAAAGATTGATGATATGATACAAAAAAAGCAGGAACAAATTGATTCACTTAGAGCATTAGCATCAAGTACAGCAATGCATACAGATAGTGAAAGGGTACAATCTTCCGGAAGTAAAGACAAAATAGGGGAATGTATTTGTAAAGTAGCAGATTTATGTACTGAAATTAATAATGATATTGATGTGTTCGTAGATACAAAGGCTGATATTATGCATACAATTGATAAATTAGAAGATTTATCAGAAAGACAGCTATTGTATTGTAGATACTTTCAATTCAATGAATTTTATAAAATAGCCCAAGAAATGCACGTTTCAGAAAGGCAGGTTTACAGGATTCATAAGGCAGCACTTGAACACATTGATGAAATATTGAAAGTTGACAGTTCATGTCATGAACAGGTGTGTTAATCTAATATTATCTTAATAGATAATATTAAAACTGATTATTAGAAGAAAGCCCTTATTTTAGTTGAATAGGGGCTTTTGTTGTGCGGTAAAAGGTGCTATAAACTCCTACTTTTACCGCTTTTTTGATTAAGGAAATTGAACAATTCAAGATACAGACTGAATTATTCAAAATAAACACAAAAGGGCGGTGATAATCGTGCCAATGGAAATGAACATTGATAAAGAACAAGTAAAAGCCGATTATCTAAGCGGTATGAAGCAAAAGGAACTTGTTGATAAGTACAAAATACCTTTGAACACTTTAAAATCATGGGTAAAGCGTTATCATTGGGTTGATGAAAAAAAGGGTGCACCCAAAAAGAGAAAAAGGGGTGCACCCTTAAATAATAAAAATGCTGTAGGTAATTCAGGGGGCTGTGCACCGGAAGGTAATAGTAATGCTATTAAGCATGGAATCTTTCAAAAGTATCTCCCAAAAGGTACACTTGATATTATTGATAGTATGAAGGACAAAAGCCCACTTGATTTAATATGGGATGCGATACAGATACAGTATGCTGCTATTATACGAAGTCAGCAAATCATGTATGTTGAAGATAAGAATGATAGGACTTCAACGCAAATAGGATTCACGGAAGGTAAGACTTCCGGTGAAACTTGGGAAGTACAACAGGCTTGGGATAAACAAGCCAATTTCCTTAAAGCACAATCAAGGGGTATCGCTGAACTAAGAAATATGGTTAAGGATTATTTAGAATTAGAAGGTCAATCAAAAGATGATTCAAAAGAACAGGTAAAAGATTGGAAGGCTGCTATTATAGAGATTGCCAAGCGAAGGAGTGAACAGAATGGAAGAATTGATTAATATTCTTAATGTTTACTATAATGACCCCGTTGCTTTTTTTGAAGATATTCTTGACCTTGAACCTGATGATTGGCAAAGGCTAGTAGCGAAGGATGTTGCAAATAATCCCAAGGTAACAGTTAAATCCGGTCAGGGAGTTGGTAAAACAGCACTTGAAGCAGGTCTTATATTATGGTTTTTAACGTGTAGACCATATGCAAGGGTAATTGCTACAGCTCCAACAATGCAACAACTATATGATGTACTTTGGGCTGAAATAGCAAAATGGTTAAACAGTTCAAAGGTAAAGAACTTGTTGAAGTGGACTAAAACAAAGGTTTACATGGTAGGTGATTCAGAAAGATGGTTTGCTACAGCTAAGACAGCAACCAAGCCTGAAAATATGCAAGGATTTCATGAAGACCATATGTTAATTGTAGTAGATGAAGCATCCGGTATTGCTGATGCAATAATGGAAGCAATACTTGGTACATTAACAGGTAAAGATAATAAACTTTTAATGTGTGGAAACCCCAATAAATTAGATGGGGTTTTTTATGATTCACATAATAAAGATAGAGATAAATACAAAGCCCACACAGTAAGTTCAATGGATTCAAAGAGAACTTCCAAAGATAATATTGAAATGTTGCTTAATAAATATGGTCAGGATTCTGATGTTGCAAGGGTGCGTATATTTGGACAATTCCCCAAAGGTGCACTTGATTCATTCATATCGTTGGAAACGGTTGAATTTGCATCCGGTAAAGTTTCCAAGATTAAGTCGGAAGAAGTTGCACAGTCTAGGATTCTTCATATTGGGTGTGACGTTGCAAGGTTTGGTGATGATAAGACAGTTATTACACCAAGAATCAGTTCAAAGGTGTTTGAATTTAGAAAATATACAAAGAAAAGCACTATGGAAACAGCAGGTAATGTAATAATGACTTGCAAAGAATACATGAAGAAATACCCAAATATAAAGGAATGTTGTATTAAAGTTGATGATTCAGGTGTCGGTGGTGGTGTGACAGATAGGTTAAAGGAAGTAATTAGAGAAGAAAAACTTCCCTTCAAAGTGATACCTGTTAACAATGGTGAATCTGCAAAGGATAATTATTACTTCAACCTTGGGTCTGAACTATGGGGACACATAAAGGAATTACTTGAAGTTAACTTATCAAACAATATTCAAGGCAAAGAAGTCATGCTTGAATTACCATATGATGATGAACTGATTAAGCAGCTTAGTATTCGTAAATATCACATGACAAGTAAAGGTAAGATTCAATTGGAAAGTAAGGATGAAATGAAAAAGCGCGGCATTGGTTCACCTGATATTGCAGATTCATTATCATTAGCAATATATGAACCTAATACATGGATTTATTAAAGGACTTAATTGTTCAAATTAGAAAGGGGGAATTGCAGTGCTTACAGTTAACGAAATTCAAAGCTTCATTGAACAGGATAAGACTTCAAACAAAAAGAAGAAAGCAAAAGAAGGCTTAAGATATTATGAAGGTGAACATAAAATAATGGATTCAAAACTATATTACTTTGATGCTGATGGTAACCTTAAGGAAGATACAATTCGAAGTAATGTAAAGATATCACATCCATTCTTTACGGAATTAGTTGACCAAGAGGTTCAGTATATGCTTTCAGGGGAAGAAAATATTATCAAATCAGATAATCCGACTTTACAGGAGCAACTTGACTTGTATTTTGACAATGCCTTTTGGTCAGAAACATATGAATTACTTAGCGGATGCGTTTCAAAAGGGTTTGATTATATGTATGCCTATCAAAGAGCCGATAACAGACTTGGTTTTCAATGTGCTGATTCAATGGGTGTAGTTGAAGTAAGAGATAAGGATACAGATGATGGATGTTCCTACATAATCTATTGGTATATAGACCGTATTGAAAAAGGTACGAAGCTTATTAAAAGAATTCAGATATGGGATGATAAACAAACATGGTTCTACAATCAAATAGATGAAGGTATGCCTGTCATTGATAATGAGATTAAGTTTAACCCAAGACCACATATTGTAAGTGTCAATTCCAAGGGTGAAAAGTTTGGTTCAAACTTAGGGTTTATTCCATTTTTTAGATTGGACAATGGTTCAAAACAGTTTAGTGGGCTTAAACCAATAAAGAATCTGATTGATGATTATGATTTGATGGCTTGCAGCCTTTCCAATAATCTTCAAGATTTTACGGATGCAATTTATGTTGTATCAGGGTTTCAAGGTCATGACATGGATGAACTTATTACCAATGTGAAGGAAAAAAAACATATCGGTGTTGATGTAGGTGGGTCACTTGATATTAAAACAGTAAATATACCGTATGAAGCAAGAAAGGTAAAGCTTGAACTTGATGAAAAGAATATATACCGTTTTGGTATGGGATTCAATTCAGCACAACTTGGTGATGGTAATATTACTAATATTGTTATCAAATCAAGATATGCGTTACTAGACTTGAAATGTAATAAATTAGAAATCAGACTAAAAGAATTCTTGCGTAAGATTTTGAAGGTGGTTCTTAATGAAATAAATAAGACAAATAAAACAGATTATCAAATGAAGGATGTGTATTTTGAGTTCAATAGGGAAGTAATGACTAATGCACTAGATAATGCACAGATTGAAAAGACCCAAGCAGAAACACAGCAACTACAGCTTAACAATATCATGAATGTTGCTACTAAGTTGGACGATGGAACTATAATTCAATCAATATGTGGTATTTTAGATATCGACTATGAAAAAATCAAGGGTAAGATACCGGAAAATCCACAGCAATCTGTTCAGAATGTTCAAAGTACATTGAACAACCTTGTACCTGAAAGTGAAGGCGGTGAAGCTGATGAACAAAAGACAAATTGAAGTTCAAAAAGCAACAGCTAAAAATGAACAAAGTGTTTTAAATCAGCTGCAAACAACATATGAAGAATCACTTGAAGACATTGGTAATAAAATCAAGGTGTTACAATCATCAAAGCTTACGCAATCTAAAATATATCAAATTGAGTACCAAAAAGCTTTAGAAAAACAGGTATCCGGTATATTAGACACAATGAAAGCTAATAACTTTACTACAGTTGCTGAATATATGCAAACCTGTTATGAAGATGGATTCTTTGGTACTTTATATGATTTACAGGGGCAAGGTATACCGCTATGTTTTCCAATTGACCAAGAGCAAATGTTAAAGGTATGTTCGTATAGTACTGATGATATTAAGTTATCTAAAAGGTTATATGACAATGTAGACCTATTTAAGCGAAATACAATAGCAGAAATAGGAAGGGGGATTTCAAATGGCTATTCTTATGAAGAGATTGCTAAAAATTTAAAGTTCTATGGTGATACTTCACTTGGTAGAGCAATGACAATAGCAAGAACAGAAGGGCATAGAGTTCAACAGAGTTCAACCCTTGATTGCCAAATAAAAGCCAAGTCAAAGGGTGCTGATGTAGTTAAACAATGGGATTCTACTCTTGATGGTGTTACAAGACCAACGCACAAAGCCCTTGATGGTCAAATTCAAGAAATTGATAAACCGTTTGTAGCAGGTGGAAAAAGAGCAATGTATCCTTCCGGATTTGGTGACCCTTCCGAAGACTGTAATTGTAGATGTTGCTTATTACAACGTGCAAGATGGGCTTTAACAGATGAAGAATTTACTAAAATGAATGGTGATACAGGTGAACTTGTAAAACTTAGGGAAACGGAATATAATAAATTTAAGAAAGTAGCTAAAGAAGAAATTCAAAAGCAACAGATGTCTAAGTTTCAACCTGCAAAAAGTATTAAGTTAGCAGAAGAATATTGTAAAAAGACACTTGGAATTAATTGCAGTTATCAAGGGATAGATTTAGATGTTGCAAATGATATGAACAGGGCTTTTTCATCCGGTTTAAGTTATTGTCCGTCTATTAAGGATAGAATGAACTTTGTTGGTTCAGGTCAACAAAGAAATAAGTTATATAAAGCGGAATTAACGGATTATTATATGAATAAGCTTAAAGAAGATTATTCCAATATGCCGGATTCTTGGTATAGGAAATATGCGAAGGATTATGCGAGTAAATCTGTTGGTAATATTTCAGGTGATACTTATGCGTTTGCTTCTTCTGTTAGAAGAGATATAACAGGTGGTATACAGACAAAATATACAGGAATAGCCGTAAATGAAAAGTTTGGAAAAGATGCAATTACCTTTAGTGAATCTTTAAAAAGAAATGTTGAATCAGGTTATCACCCAATAGGTACTGATTCTGTTACAGCTGTATTTGACCATGAAGTTGCACATCAAATTGATTATGCAATTGGTTTAAGAACTAACCCTGATATGTTAAAACTATATAGTTCATTATCAAGGGAAGAAATCAAGCAAGGACTTTCAAAGTATGCAACAGAAAATATTGCAGAATTTATTGCAGAAGGTTATGCAGAGTATTTGAATAATTTTAAACCAAGGAAAATATCAAAAAAAATTGGAAATATTATAGAACAGGCGGTGAAGAAGAATGGATAAAAACGAATTTAGTAAAAAAGCTAAACAATATGGTTATTCTGATGAACAGATTCAGGAATTTATTGATTTGACGGAAGAAGCACGAAAAGACGGTGCGCCTGTTAAGTATGAAGATATTGTTTTGATTGAGCAACCTGTTTATTAAAGGATTAGTTGAAAGTTAATTTTCAATTAGTCCTTTTTAGTTGAAATTTTTATAGTCATTTTCAACAAACTTTTCAAACATTTATTACAGCAACTATTACCTTAGTGTAACTAAACTAGAGTTTAACCAATTAAATATGTATTTTAAAATCGATTTCTAGGTACATAAATTAAACTGATTAGATTATTATGAATAAAAAATTTAGTGATTTAAATTATACTTTAACTGACATAAAATGTGCACAAATGCTGTAAAAACAACGGTTTGCAAAGATTTCACATATATGATATGGTTTGTTTACAGAAGAATAAATTAAGTAATGGAGGTAAACAAATATGGAAAAGGATGCAGCATTATTTGAAGTAGTAGTTATGGCTGAACAGATAAAACAATTAATCAGTTTAGTTTCAGAGGGCATGAATGATTCACAAGCACAAGCAATTGTTTATGTGTCAGCGGATTATTTAAACAGAATTATTAAATTAACAGAAAGTTATACATAATGAGGGAGTGTTAGTATATCAAATAAAAATCTATATAGAAAGGATAAGGTGATTCGAATATCTCCCAACTATGGGTAAATAGTAAACGAGAATCTGAAAGGGTTCTTTTTTTATTGAATTAAATTGTCAGTGGTGACGTAAAACACCTATTTCAAATCGTGATGTAACACGTAGAAAATCGTATTGAAAGGAAAGAGGTATAAATAATGACATTTGAAGAATTTTTGAAAAGCTTGGGTCACACTCCTGAACAGATAAAAGCAATCGTAGATGGTATGAAAACAAATAAGATTTACACAGCATCCGAAGAAAATCTTGATACAAGATATGGAAAGTTGAAAACTGATAATGAAAGTGTTGCGAAACAACTGACCGAAGCACAAAACCTTATTGAACAGCTTAAAAAGGATAACGGTAGTAATGAAACTTTACAAACCAAGGTATCTGAATATGAAGGTACAGTTGCCACATTGCAGGAGCAGCTTACTATTGAAAAACTTGAATCTGCAATTAAGATTTCCCTATTATCAATCGGTTGTAAGGATGTCGATTATGTGGCATTTAAGCTGAAAGAAAAAGGGGAATTATCCCTTGATGAAAACGGTAAGGTGAAAGGGATGGATGAAAAACTTGCAGCACTAAAAACACAGTTCCCAACACAGTTTGAATCTAAAGAAGATACTAAAATCGAAGAACAGAAACTTCCTGATGATAAAAACAATCAGGATAAAGACACCGCACCTACAAATATGGCAGATGCGTTAAAACAACATTATGAGCCTAAAGAATAGGCAGAAAGAAAAGAGGTAAACAGTTATGTCAATTACATTAAAAGAAATGCGTGAAGGTATGAATGATAAAGTATCACAGCAGGTTGTTGATACTTTTATCAGAAAATCAGAATTATTGGAATTATTAATATTTGATAATGCGGTAAGCCCTTCCGGTGGTTCAACATTAACTTATGGATACGTTCAGAAAAAACTACCATCAACTACAGCTTTCAGAGCAATCAACAGTGAATACACTTCAAGTGAAGCAACCGTTGAAAAGAAAACAACCGATTTAGCTGTTCTAGGTGGTGCATTTGCTATTGACCGTGTAATAAATCAGGCAGCAGGCATTTATGACAATATGCAGTTACAGATTGAAGAAAAAATTGATTCTGCTATTGGTACTTTCCATAATGGAATGATTAACGGTGATTCTTCATCTATTGCCAATTCATTTGATGGATTAGATAAGTTTCTTCTTGGTACTACTTCTGAATATGGTGTTGATGAAGTGATTGACCTTTCTACAATGGTGCAGTTAAAAGCCAATGCAGATGTATTTTATGAAGCATTGCTTAATCTTATTAATAAGACAGGTGCACATGCATTACTTGTAAATGAAGGTATGAAAACTAAAATTCAGACAGTTGCACGTGTACTTGGATTTAAAACAGAATCAGAAGAATCATTTGGTAGAACCGTTACCACCATTGGTGAAGGTAAAGTAAGATTAATCGACCTTAAGAATGTCATTTCTGTGTCAGGTGAAAATGAAAGCAGAGTTGCTGTTGAAACACCAATTATCAAAGCTAACAACGCTAGAACTGTTAATTCTACAGCTTATACAGGTCTTACAGATATTTATGCTGTTAGATTTAGTGTATTAGATGGTTTCCTTGGTGTAACTCTAACAGGAAATACAGCAATTAATACTTACTTACCTGATTTTTCACAGCCGGGTGCAGTAAAAACAGGTGAAGTTGAAATGATCGCAGCAGTAGCACTTAAAAATACCAAAGCAGCAGGTGTACTTAGAAATATCAAAATTCAGTAATTGAAGGGAACAGGTGAAGTAATATGACAAAGCTAACATTGGAAGAAAAGATTGCAAAAGCAAGTGAAACAGCAATTAAGAAAGCTGAAAAAGATGGACTTGATGCAAAAGCAACACAGGATGCTATTGATACAGCAGTTCAGAAAGTAAAGGATGCAGATGCAAAAGCAAGTGAAACAGAAGATAACGTTTACAATGTTGAATCCCCTGTAAAGGGATTTTGTGGTATTGGAGCAGCAGGTGTAAATTTTGCTTACGGTAAAGCGGAAGTAAAAGAAGGTTGGGTTCTTGATTGGTACAGAAATCATGGATACACAGTAACAAAAAAATAAATGAAAGGCGGTATACCTGATGATTATTAAAGTTGAAACATTAACTTCAATGGATGAATTCAAGGGTAAAAATATTGAAATTTTATCTATGAAGCTTGATGCAATTGAAAATCTTATCAGGTCATACACCAATAATAACTTTCAGAATCGTATTGTTAGAATGGTGACACCTATTATTGAGGGTAAGATTTTAGGAAGAAACATTTATATGAAGATTGATGATACTGTTCAAATATCACAATCATTGGTGAATGATGGCTTATTTGTCATTACGGAAATAGAAGAAAACGCTATTATTCTTAAGGGGGAATTGTATGATTCCCCTGTTAATACAATCACAAAAGTGGTTTATCCACCTGATGTGAAGAAAGGTGTCATTGACATGATGGTTTGGGAGCAGGAAAACCGCAATAAAGTAGGTATCAAATCAGAATCTATTTCAAGACACAGCGTAACTTATTATGACCAAGATGCAAATAATCAAGTGATGGGTTATCCGGTTTCCCTACTTGGATTTTTAAAGCCATATATGAAAGCTAGATTCTGATGAAGATAGGCGGTAATAAATCAGCTATCATTCAAATTGCAACAACTATAAATAATGATATTGGGGAAGATACTTCTACTTGGATTGAAGTACTTCCTTCTTTTTGTGGATGGTTGGATTTATCAAGTGGTGATTCTCAAAGCATTAATTATAATGCAAAGATACAGGAATCAACGCATATTTTCGTGTGTGATTACTTCCCATTAGTTTACAATGTGGAAGGTCAGCCGGATGTTGAAATTACAACGGAAAACAGCAGAATGATAATTGATAGTAAGGTGTATGATATTTTGATTTATGATAATCCAATGGAACTGAATCAACATCTTGAAATTTATTTAAAGTTTGTAGGTGGTCAATAATATGAGCGTTCAATTTGTAAATAACAGCATTAAAGTTAAGACTGAAATGAAGAAAGCAGGTATAGCGTGGTTATATGAATCTTGTGGAGAACTTGAAGCACAAACGAAACGAAACAGTAAGGTTGTTACAGGTAAAACAAAAGGTTCATATCAATACAAGATTGATGAAAGCAGTCTTGAAGGTCACATTGGGTCAACTTATGAAAATGCCATATGGGAAGAATATGGAACAGGTGAATACGCCTTGAATGGTGATGGTAGAAAAGGCGGTTGGTTTTATAAGGATGCAAGTGGTCAAGGTCATTTTACACTTGGTAAAAAAGCAAAAAGACCATTCTTTAAAGCCTATACATCATTAAAATCAAGGTTGAAAAGTGTGGCACAAGACTATTTTAGGGGGTTGAATTGATGAAGAAAGTATTGAAATTAATAAAAAATGAAATGGCTGCTATTCCTGTAGATTATCATTTTATGAAAAATAAAAAATCAAAGCCAACGTACCCCTATTATGTTGGAGAATTACTTCCTGTAGAACCTGTAAATGAAGATGGGTGCAAAGAATATACATTTGTACTTACCGGATTCAATAGAGGTTCTATTTTAGATTTATTGGAATCAGCAGAAACGATTGAAGAACATTTCCCTTCTGTAGAAGGAATTTCTATAGTAGATGGAAATGAAGTCATTGTTGTTTATTCTAACACAACACAAGTGATTGATTCAGGTGCGGAAGAATTACAAAAGGTACAAATTAATTTAACTATAAAAACATGGAAAGGCGGTAATTAAGGTATGGGATTAATTAACGGTTTAAAGAAATCAGGTATTACACCAAGTACACCTGAATCTTTGTTACTTGGAGCAGGTACCATTTATAAAAATCTTGCTTGGGACACTACAGAAAGCTTATGGAAGGGCACTATTTTTGGTGCTACTTCCGGTGGTAATAAATTATCAATCAAGCCCAATATAGTGAACATTGATATTGATGGTGCAATTGTTGATACAAAGGGATTAACACAGAAACAGGGTGAAACAGCGTCCCTTGAAATTAATTTAGTCGAAGTAACAGTTGGGTCATTAAAGATGGCAATTATCGGTGAAGAACTTGAATCCGAAGCAACAGGATTCACTAAGATTGGAACAAAGTCAATCATTGAAGACAGTGATTATATTGATAATATTGCATTTGTTGGATTCAAAGCAGATAATACACCAATCATTGTTATCTTTGAAAATGCACTTTGTACAAGTGGTTTGGAATTATCCGGTAAGAACAAAGAAAATTCAGTTATTCCTGTAACATTTCAACCTTATGCAAGCTTTGATGCTGATACTTCACAGGATAAGCTTCCAATTTATATTTACTATCCAACTAGTTCAGAAGCAACCACCGAAGTAGTAGAGGGTTAAAATTATATACCATAAATGTTAGAGATGCATAACTGTGAAAGGATGATAGTAGAAATGAAAAATGCGACTTATATGAATAGAAACAATACAGGGGTAGTTAATTCTACCCTTGATACAAAACCCACATCAAATGAAGCTTATATGAGTTTGAGCGGTATGAGTAAGCAGGATATTGAGGTAGTAAAGCCACTTGAAGAAATAAAACCTTATATTTTAAGGAAGTTGAATTCAACAGACCTTTTCCCAATGATTAAGATTATCAGTAAGATTGGCTTGGGAGAATTGACACAGGTTTTAGAAGGTAATGTGATTCAGGATTTGGTTTCTAAAGTAAAAGGTGAAGAAGTTAATACAGAGGAAGAAGTAAACGAAACGAATGGTGAGAGTGTAGAAGAAAAAAATCAATTCATTGTCGGTATAGGTATCGCTTTAAAATTAGCAAATAAAATTTTGGAAAACATTCCATCATGTGAACGTGAAATTTATACATTGCTTTCCAATGTCAGCGGTATTACTGTTGAGGATGTAAAAGTGCTTGACCTTGATATATTTCTTGAAATGATAATGGATTTTATTATGAAGGATGAATTCAAGAGTTTTTTCAAGGTTGCTTCAAAATACATCAAATAGGGGAATTTGAATTTATGGACTTGGTATACAAAAAGTATGCAAGTCCTTTTTCTTTGCTTGATAACCTGATAGTCAATGAACAGTTCAACGAATGGGTTGAACATTTTTCCAATAAATCAGCAAAAGAAAAGGATGATAAAATGCTTTGGGAATTTTTCTTACACAAAGTACATGATAAATCCTTTACTGATTGGAAGGCTGAAATGAAAGGTGAATCAAGCCCTGAACATGGTGCTATGGAAGAAGCAGAAAAAGAAAAGATAATTGCAGATTCACGAAGCATTTTGAATGGTTTCAGCCCTACATCAAACTAAAGGGGGTAATGATGGAACTTTTTAAGTTAATTGGTAAAGTAGCAATTGACAATAATGAAGCAAATAAGAATATTGATGAAACAGCAAATAAAGCAGAAAAATCAGAAAGCAAAATGACAAGTGCTTTTAAAAAAATAGGTGCTGCTGTTGTGACTTACTTTGCTGTTGAAAAAATTCTTGCTTTTGGGAAAGCTTGTATTGATTCAGCTTCTAATGTTCAAGAAATGGAAAATAAATTCAATGTTGTTTTTGATGGAATGACAAAAGAAGTTGATTCATGGGCTTCTTCCTACGCTACGGCAATAGGTAGAAATAAAAATACAATCAAAGAGTACCTAGCGGACAATCAGAATATGTTCGTTGGTATGGGTATGACAAGGGATGCAGGGGCTGAACTATCTGAAAAGATGGTTCAATTGGGCTTAGATTTAGCATCTTTCAATAACTTAAGTGAAGATGATGCTGTAAATGCTCTCTCAAAGGCGATAATGGGGGAATCTGAATCAGCTAAAACATTGGGTGCTGTATTAAATGATAATACTAGAGCAATGGCAATGGAAGTACTTGGATATCAAGGTAAATATGATGCGTTGAGTGAATCAGAAAAAATGGAAGTAAACTACCAAGCTATCTTAATGCAATCAACGGATGCTGTTGGTGATTGTGAACGTTCTCTTGATTCATATAAGGGTAGACAAATACAGCTACAATCTGCTTTAGAAAATACAAAAGAAAAGATAGGTGGTTTATTATTACCACTTGCTACACTTGGAACTAAGTTTTTAACAACAGGAGTGAATGGAATTCAGAAATTTATTGACACAATGAGTGATGCAGAATCACGTTCATCCTTCTTTAAAACAGCAATGGAATCTATGTTTAGTCAGGGTTTCATTGAAGATATGAAATGGTTTACTGATACCGCTTTTCCGAACATGCTAGGTCATTTAAAAGATACTGCAATTCAAAATTTTGGTGGTAAATTATCAGTTTTAAAAGATTTGTTCACCAAGTTGAAAACAGTAATTCAACCGTTTGTTGAAATTTATTTAACACAAATGACTAATACATTTTTAATTCTTATGGATGTTCTTAATGTTGCGGTTATTCCTGTGTTAGGCTTTTTGTTTGATGCTTTTACCCAAGTTGTAGGTGTTATATTAGATGCAATTCAACCTGCTTTAATTTCAATAGCGGATAGCTTTACTTGGTTATATGCAATTATTAATGAAGCAATTAGTGACTATATTCTTCCTACAATTGGACAATTTATTGAAATGATAAGAAAATTGTGGACTGAAAACCAAGATAAAATTCAATTGATTGGTGAACTGTTCAGTACAGTATTCAATGCTATTGCAGGAACACTAGCGTGGTTTGTCGGAGTTGTTCAAAATTATATATATCCACTATTTATTTGGTTTGTAAATACGGTTCAGGATAATATGGGAATTATCAAAGCTATTTTTCAATCTGCTTTTGATATAGTTGGTGGAATTATTAAGTTTTTTATCGCCTTATTTAAAGGAGATTGGTCAGGAATGTGGGAAGCGGTCATGTCAATTCTTAGTGCTGCTTTTAGCTTTATTCAAAATGTGTTTAATTTAATAAAAGCATTTTTAGCCTCTATTGGTTCAGCTATATGGTCAGTAGTTCAAAATGCCTTTGAGAACATTAGATTGGCTATCGTAAATAAGTTGAATCAAGCAAATGCTTCAATAACGAGTATTTGGAACGCAATAAAAACATTCATAGCATCCGTAGGTTCTGCTATAGGGACAAATATATCAAATGCCTTTGAAAATATACGTTCATCTATAGAAAGTAAATTAACCGCTGCAAAAAACCTAGTAATTAATATTTGGAATTCAATTAATGATAGTATTAGTAGTAAGGTAGATGGTGCGAAAAACTTAGTATCAAATGCCTTTGAAAATATACGTTCATCTATAGAAAGTAAATTAAATGATGCGAAAAGTACTGTTGGTAATATTTTTTCAAGTATTAAGAGTACCATTGATGAAAAAATAGAGGGTGCAAAATCAATTGTTTCAAAAGGTGTAGAAGCATTAAAAGGATTCTTTAACTTTAGTTGGTCACTTCCATCATTGAAGCTTCCACATTTTAAAATTAGTGGTGAATTCAGTCTTAATCCGCCAAGTGCACCAAGCTTTGGTATTGAGTGGTATAAAAACGGTGGTGTAATGCTAGAGCCTACAGCATTTGGAATTAATCCGGCTACAGGTAAAACAATGGTTGGTGGTGAAGCAGGTGCAGAAGCAATTGCACCAATTTCAACATTACAGCAATATATTGCGGAAGCTGTTACAAGTCAAAACGCTGAACTGATTAGTGTACTAAACCTGATATTACAGGCTATTTATAGTATGGATGAAGGACTTGGTGAAAAATTGTTCAATGCTTTGTTGAACATGAAGTTTGAAATTAATAATAGAGAATTCGCAAGACTTGTAAAGGCGGTGTAGTGCGTGTTAGAAAAGATTAAATTTATCAACCACATAAATGAATCAATAGAATGGGGCACTAATGGCATATATGTAAATTATAATGATTTGCGTGATTACTCTTGGGATTTTACTTCTGACAACAACAAAATATCATCATTCAGTAAGGGGATTGTAACAAAAACAATCCCTATTACTATTATGTGTAGTTCAGAATCAGAAGGACTTGCAATCAAGAATAGATTATTTGAAATTACTGAAAAAGATGTTCTTGCTATGCAACATGGTAAAATAATCATTGGTGAACACTATTTGAAGTGTTTTATTACAGGTAGTAAAAAAAGTGATTACTTAATAAATAAAAGATTCTTAAAAACAAGTTTAACGTTGAAAACAGATTATCCCCAATGGGTGAAAGAAACAACAACTTCATTCAGAACAACCGAAGGGATTTCCGTACAAGAGCCACAAGGAAAAAGGAATTTTGACTATAATTTTGATTTTTCATTTGATTATACTTCTGAAATGAAGAATAAGACCTTAAATAATACAGGATTTGTTGAAACAAATTTCAAGCTTATTATATATGGTGCTTGTATTAATCCGGCTATTCACATTTCAGGACACACATATCAAGTCAAATGTGAAGTATCTGATAATGAGTATTTAACGATCAATTCACTTACGCAGAAAATTATTCTTACTAGATATGATGGTACAGAAGTAAATTGCTTTAACTACAGGAATAGAAATTCATACATTTTCAAACCAATTCCTTCCGGTAATAATATTGTTACATGGAACTATGACTTTGGTTTTGATGTAGTTTTATTAGAAGAAAGAAGTGAACCAAAATGGACTTGATTTATATGAATAAAGATAAAGAAGATGTTGGTGTTCTTTTAAACTATACTTTTGATTTGGCATATGGTTATGATGAAAATGATTTTGAATTAAAAGTTAATACGAATAATCATGTGTGTGAAGCAGGATTTATTGTTTATATTGAAAATACTGAATATGGTGGTGTTATTGATAGAATCAGGGTGAAAACATCAACAAAGGAACTTGTGTATAAAGGTCATACTTGGCATGGTATTCTAGAAACAAAAATTCTTGAACCGAATTCCGGTGAAAATTATCTTTTGTGTAGTGGGGAAGCTAATGAAGTGTTAGCTTCTCTTATTAGTCATATGGGAATAGGTGATTTGTTCAAGGGTAGTGTAGAGGATTCAGGACTTACGATAAATAATTATCAAATGAATCGCTATATCAACGGTTATGAAGGAATTAAAAAGATGCTTTCAGAAGTAAGTGGAAAGTTGAAAGTTAATTTTCAAGTAGATAGCGATAAGAAAGAAGGATTTGTTATATTATCTGCTGTAGCATTAGTTGATTATTCTAATGATGATGAATTTGATTCTTCACAAATGGATTTTGATGTTGAAAAAAATTATATACCTACAAATCACATTATTTGCTTGGGAAAAGGTGACCTTGCAGAACGTGAAGTTATTCATCTATATGCTGATACAGAAGGCAATATTTCACATACTCAATCACAATTTGGATTAAATGAAATAACTGATACATATGAAAATGCAAATTGTGAATCAATTGAAGAATTAGAGCAGGGTGGTATTGGAATGATGAAAGAATTATGGAATACAGATTCCTTACAAGTAGATTTTGACGGAACAAAAGAATATGACATAGGTGACATTGTTGGAGCAAGGGAAAATACAACAGGAATTACAATGGCAAAGCCAATTATTAAGAAAATTGTAACCATTAAAAACAGTATAGTAACAATAACGCATAAGGTAGGTGAATAAGCATGAGTTTACATTTAATTACAGGATATGCAGGAGAAGAACATATTACTTCTGCTGACCAAGGTTCTTTTAACGCTGCAATAATGGGTGAAGGTCAGTTCGTTATGGAACGTGGTAATCAATTTGCAGCATCTATTATATCTAATAACAAAGTAAGGATTCTTGATGGTGACCTTCTGATGAAAGGAAGGCATTTTCGATTAAATGAAGATACATATGAAGAACTAAATTTTGAAAATGGTACGCAAGGATATCAGCGAAATGATTTAATTGTAGCAAGATATACAAAGGATGCTACTACAGGGATTGAATCAGCATCTTTAGTGGTAATCAAAGGCACACCAAGTGAAACATCACCTGTTGACCCTGAATATACGGACGGGGATATTATCCATGAACACGCTTTATTGAATGATATGACTTTATACAGAGTTCCTTTTGATGGGTTAAATATCCAAACTTTGGTTTGCTTATTTGATACAGTTCCAACACTCGAAACAGTAGTCGAAGAAGTAAGGGGAAAAACAGAAGAAGCAATTGAAGATATGCGTGAAAGTACGGTTAATAATTTAGCAACCGCAATAGCGACTACAGAAGATAATATCCCTGTATCTACTAAGGTTGCAAAAGAGCTAGACACGAATTTAACTAACATAATTAATAAAATATATCCTGTAGGTTCTATTTATATGAGCGTTAACAATGTATCACCTGCAACATTTATAGGTGGAACATGGTCGGCACTTACAAATAGATTTTTAATTGGTGCAGGTGGAACGTATGCAGTTAATGCTACAGGCGGTGAGACTACACATGTTTTAACAACAACTGAGATGCCTGTACATAACCATTCAATTTCAGCAAATAAAAGTGCTCCGCAAATATACAGTACAACTCCATATAGCACTACAAGTGGACTAGATGGTGCGGAAGCAACGGCTGCAACCGTTTCTTGGCAAGTCTCTGGGACAACCGCTCAAAGAGCTACAACAGGAAATGGTAGCGGTGGTGCTCATAATAATATGCCACCATACTTAGGCGTTTATATGTGGAAACGTACGGCATAAATTTAACAAACACAGAAAGGAAAAAATTATGTCATATGTGAAATTTATGGATAACGGAAGAATATTTGAAGCTAAAGTAATACCAATTGATTCGTCTATTGTAAAAGTTGTATTTGATTCCGGTGAAGTATATGAAAATTCAAGTGGATTTTTGTTCAGTAATACTGAAACTTTTAAAACAGTTTTAGGTAGGTATGAAAAGTACAATACAATCTATGAAACAGAAGATAACGAACTATATTTGTCGTGTGATGGTTCTGTTTATCCAGAAGAATCAGATAAAAGTGACCCATCATTAAAAGAAAGGGTAATTTTATTGGAAAGTGAAAATAAAAATTTAAAACAACAGCTTGAAAGTGCACAAAATCAATTGACGGATGCACAGCTTGCATTATGTGATGTATTTGAAATGATTGTGGGGTGATGATATGGTAAAAATATATGTTGATTTAATTAGAAAAGGACACAAGACAATTGATAATGTACCTGAAAAAATCAGGGCAGAAGTTGAAGCCATTCTATCAGGTGATGTAAATGCTTAATCTGATATTAATTTTATTATTTCTAGGAAAGGGGGTAAATGAAATGGCAGTTGTATATGCGACACTTATTGTGAAAGGTAAAAAAACTTATTCACAAGTTCCTGAAACATTGATGGAGCAAGTTAAATCAATACTGATTGATTTGGATTGTGCTGACCTTGTAACAAAGTAGTACAAGCAAATTATCAAACACACATATTAAAGCATCTATATGAACGTTATATGAGTTCTGATAGGTGCTTTTTGTGTGCACCAATAAACAAGAAGGAAAGGATGGTATGAAACAATGAAAGAAACGATTTGTACAGTATTTGGATTATTAGGAAGCTTCTTAGCTTCTCTTTTTGGGGGATGGGATACAGGATTGATTACTTTAGTTATTTTTATGATAGTTGATTATATTTCAGGCTTAATAGTAGCAGGTGTATTTCACAACAGTAACAAAACAGACACAGGGGCACTTGAATCAAAAGCAGGATGGAAAGGTTTGTGTAGAAAATGCATGACATTTTTATTTGTAATGATAGCTTATAGGCTTGATTTGGCAATTGGAACTAATTATATTAGGGATGCCGTTATTATTGGATTCATGGCAAATGAACTAATTTCAATTGTTGAAAATGCCGGATTAATGGGGTTACCAATGCCTGACGTTATTACCAAGGCAATTGATATATTAACAAAAAAGGCAGAAAGTGAAGGTGAAGAATAATGTTAGATAAAATAGTCATTGATGTGTCACAATATAACGGTGTAATCAATTGGAACAAGGTGGATGCCGACGAAGTCTATATTAGAATTGGTTATAGAGGTTATACAGCAGGTACAATAAAACAAGATATAAAGTTTTTAGCAAATGTGCAAGCTGCAATTAAAGTAGGAATAGCAGTAGGGTTTTACTTTATGTCACAGGCTATAAATGAAAGTGAAGCCATAGAAGAGGCAAATTATGTTGTAGATTGTATTAAAGACTTTCCTGTAGAATTGCCAATCATGTACGATTCAGAGTTAAGCGGAGCTAAGAACAATACAGGAAGAGCTGACCACCTAAGTAAAACACAGCGTACAGCTATTGTAATTGCTTTTTGTGATAGAATAAAAGAATTAAATTATGAATCAGGTGTATACGCTAGTACAAGTTGGTTCAAATCAAATTTAGATGTGTCACAACTTTTGAATTATCATATTTGGGTAGCACAGTATGCAAGTAACTGTACAGCTACACATAGAAAGGATATGTGGCAATATACATCTAAAGGAAGTATTGCAGGTATTAGTGGTAATGTTGATATATCACATTCTTATACTGACTTTACTAATTCAACTGTTACCGCTACAAACAATCTATATACTGAACCTACATACTGTTTATATAAAGGCAGATTAACACAATCTAAAGAGTATGTTAAGTGGTTACAATATCATCTTATTAGACTTGGTCACATGGATAAATTTAATACTAATGGTAAAAGTAACATTGATGGTTTTTTTGGTAAAATTACAGATACAGCATTTAGAGATTTTCAGAGTGCAAATCCTTGCACATATACTACAAATGAACCTGATGGAAAATGCGGAACATTGTCACGTAATTGCTTGAAAAATATTATTGAAAGTTAACTATCCAATGTTCAAAGGTGGCATTTCCACCCTTTTGCCACCTTGTCAGCTATAGTTTATAGAGTTTCACAAGTATTGAACTATTGAACCCATTATATAATGTTTATTTTACTAAGTTCATATGGTATTATATGTAGGCATAGACATTGAATTTTTGAGACCTATACATACGGTGCACGTCGAGACCTTAGTTGCACTACATCGGAAAGATACGTAAAAATCCTTGATTTTAGGCACTTTGAGAGACATTTCATGTTTTCTCAAGGAGACCGAAAAGAGAAGAAAAAAGCAATTTCTGATGGTGTGAACGTGTCGGTGGTTCTGGACATGGTGTTGGGGAACACATAAATCTACAGTTCATAATTTGAACTAAATGTTGTTATTTTTATCATTCAATTAAATATTAAAATGTCGAAGAGACCGCTTATTTTCAAGCTTTTGAGAATGAGTGGTCTCTTTTTGTTTGGAAACAAAAGAAACTGAAATTTAGTAATTAGGAGAGGTGGTGACTTAAATGGAAGAAAAAAATTCAATGTGTTCCAATTGGCAAGGAGACCAGGGAATAGAGAGTGATAAGGATAATAAACATGAGAAAATAGCTGTTATTCCACTAAATCAGCTGAAAGATTTCAAAAATCATCCTTTCAAAGTGGAACTAAATACAGAACTGTTTGAGCTGATGCAGAGTATTGAAAAGGAAGGAGTATTGGTTCCGTTGCTGGCAAGACCTTACCCTGAGGGAGAAGGTTATGAGATTGTAGCTGGTCATAGAAGAAAGGCTGCATGTGAGTGGGCTGGTATAACAGACATACCTGTTGTTATTCGTAATCTTGATGATGAGCAGGCAATAATTGCAATGGTTGATAGCAATCTTCAACGAGAGAATATCAAACCAAGTGAGAAAGCTTATGCCTATAAGATGAGATTAGAGGCGATGAAAAGGCAGGGGCAGAGGACGGATTTAACTTCTTGCCAAGTTGGCAAGAAGTTAGAAAGTGAAAATCCTACATTAGAATTGCATTCAGTTGAAGCAACGAATGATTCGGAGGGTCTTTGGAAGATTCAAAATAATGATGGTGAGAGAATTCAGTCAAGTAAAGAATTAGCTATGCAGATGGGAGAAAGTCAAAGGCAGATAGCACGTTATATTTGCCTGACTAATCTAATCCCTAAAATTCTTGATATGGTAGATGAAGGAAAGATAGCATTTACTATTGCGGTGGAACTTTCTTATCTTAAAGAGGAAGAACAATACGAACTTTATGCAGTTATAGATTTAGAACAATGCACGCCGTCTTTATCACAGGCAAATCGTATGAAACGAATGAGTCAGTCAGGCAATTTAGATATGGATGCTATGTATGATGTTCTAGGAGAGGAAAAACCAAACCAGAAGGTACTAATCAAGATACAAGCTGAGCGGTTGGATCAATATTTCCCAAGTAATTATACAGACAGGCAAAAGGTAGAATTAATCGAAAAACTAGTGAAGAGTTGGCATGACCAACGTATACAGAAGAGGTAGTTCAATGATATTTAGAAGGAGGAAGCGTAATATGGAAGATAATCATATTGAAGTAATAGGAGTAGATCATGGTTGGGCCAATTGCAAAACGATTGGAAGTGTCTTTATTTCGGGAGTGAAAGAGATTTCAACAGAACCGGCATTGTATGATAATGTCTTAGAATATGAAGGTAAGTATTATAAAATCGGTGGTGAAAGATTAGAAGTTAAGGAAACAAAAGTTACAGATGAAAATTATTATCTGCTAACACTGGCAGCCATTGCAAAAGAACTAAATCGAAGGGGAATGAGAAATGCCAATATATTTTTAGCAGCAGGACTTCCGCTTACAAAGTTTGGTAAGGAGAAACCAGATTTTATTAATTATCTGTTTAAGAATAAGCAAGCTACTTTTCGGTTTGAGAAGGAAACCTATTGTATTACGATTGTTAAGGTAGCAGTATTTCCACAGTGCTATGCAGCTATGGCAGATAAAATGCCTAAAACAAACCGTAAGCAAATTGTTGTAGATATAGGAAGTTGGACAATCGATATTATGCCGATTAAAAATTGCTTACCAGATGAATCATTGTGCGACACGATAGATGAAGGTCTAATTACCTGCATAGGTAACATTAATAATCAGTGTGTCAGACAGTTAAGTGGCAAGATTGATGAAAGTGATAATGTCCAGATTATGATGGATGGAAAGAGTGATTTAGATATGGCTTATCAGAAAATTGTTACGAAAGAAATTGAAGAATTTGCTGAGGGTATTTATAAGAAACTGATCGCTCACGGTTACAATTTGAATACAACACCGATTACTTTTGTTGGTGGTGGAGCAACAGTCATGAAGCTTTTTGGAAGTAGAAAGCAAAGTAATATTAATTACCTGGAAGATATTAAGGCGAATGCAAAAGGCTATGAATTTCTCGCTAAAGTATTTTTGAATTCGAAGCGAGGAGGCGGATTTAATGGCAAATCGTAAGGACGAAGGAGATTATCACAATGTAAGGTGTAGCAGGAATAATCCTCAGCATGTGTATGTGAATAAGATATTAAGCGATTTAAATATGGATATTTATAAATCTAAGAATCAGTTTATTATTGATGCAGTTGAGGCATATTGTAAAATGCTAAATCAGGATGATCTTACAGTAAATGCAACAATTGAGAGGGCTAGAAAAGAAGGCTATGTTACGAGGAAAGATTTGGATGAAATTAAAAGAGATATTTGCAGTAGAGTTGTTAAAGAAGTGCAACAGGAAGTAATATCTATGTTAGGAACTGCTTTAGCTGCAAAACAGTCAGTAAATGTAACAGAAGAAACAACTAAGGTTAAAGAAGATAACTTTGGTGAAGTAAATGATGCTGTTGTCGGCTTAGCAACAAATTGGGTTGATTAGATGGAGGTGCATTATGATAAAGAACATAATAATCAAAATTGGATGTGTTTTATTAATGATATTAAAGGGAATTGTATGGAGTGCGCTTGCAGTACTTAAGCTTGCACTGGAATTCCTCAAAGTTACACTTTTGTTATTTGGTCTTGTCATGAGAGTATTTCTTGCATTTGTAAGAGTAGGAACAGCGTAAGGAGGTGAAGCTTATGCTAGTAGCTGGATTTAAGGAATATTTAAAGAACCGCAGATTTGTGCAGTATTTCTATAAACTGCAAAAACAGATGATTCGTTAGGAGGATGAAGATGCATTTTATACGGGACAAACCATAGGTTGTCTCCGTGTAACCGAATAGAAAGTCTAAGGACTTCCAACTGTATAGTGGATAGGTTTGAAACGGAAAACAACCAAGCCTATCCCTTATAGAAGGAGTGGATAGGCGTCGTAAACAGCTTGAAATATAGCTGTTTTTTTATTACCCATAATTATAACCAATTAGAAAGAATGAGGATTAGTGAATGAAAGAGATTTTTGAACAGTATGGATCAGTAATTATTGCAGCAGTAGCAATCAGTGCGTTAGTAGCCATCATCGTAATGCTTTTGGCTACAGATGGAGTAGTAGCAAACTCCTTTAAGAACTTGATCGACAGCTTCTTTAACAGAGCAGCAAGCACGATTACGGGCTAATGACAGTAACACAGTAAACCAATAACATCAAATTAGAAAGAATGAGGAACAGAGAATGAAAGAGATTTTTGAACAGTATGGATCAGTAATTATTGCAGCAGTGGCAATCAGCGCATTAGTAGCCATCATCGTGATGCTTTTAGCAACAGATGGAGTGGTAGCAAATTCCTTTAAGAATCTGATTGACAGCTTCTTTAACAGAGCAGCTAGTACGATTACAGGTTAATCTAGCAGATCAGATAGTTTATCGAAAAAATTACACAGAGAGGGGATAAGTTCCCCTCTTGGAAAGGAGTTTTATGGAACGTACTACAAAATGGGAATTGGTACCAGCACATTTTGGACCGCTTTGGTCCTATGTGGAAGATGATGAAATCACAGACATTGATTTTAATGGCAGAGACTTGTGGATTACCAATACTGCAAATGAAAGAATTAAAGTGGAGGAACACGGTGTTACAAGAGAGTTTATTGAGAAGTTCAGCCATTATATTGCCAACAACGTAAGTAAGGCATTTAACAAAGTGGAAAATCTGTTAGAAGCAGATACGGATACTCTTAGAATCAGCATTGTCCATGAATCCTCTGCTATTTCAGGAAGATCGGTTTGTATCAGAAAAACACTTCCGACTGTCCGCATGACTAGGGAGAGCATGATTACCGATGGATATTGTAGCGAGGAGATATTGGAGTTACTTACAAACTGTGTGAAAGCACGTATGAATTTTGTGTTCTGTGGGGAACCGGGAGTTGGAAAGACAGAAGGGATAAAATTCTTTTCTCAGTATATTTCAGAAAGTGAAAGAGTTATTACCATAGAGGATACTCCAGAACTTCATTATCGTGAGATTAACCCAGATAAAGACTGTGTGGAACTAATGGTATCAGAAGGATTTGGATACACAAAGGCAATTAAGACAAGTCTACGTCAGAATCCAAAGTGGCTGATGTTATCGGAAGCCAGATCTGTGGAAGTGAAATATCTGCTGGAGAGCCTATCAACAGGGATTAGAGGATTTACAACCATTCATACGGATGATGTAAGAAAGATACCAGATCGAATATTGAACATGCTTGAGAGTAGGATGGATGCTGACCGAATGGAAAATGATATTTATATGTTTATTGATGTAGGAATCTTAATACGCAAGAAGCAAATGGAGGATGGAAAGGTTCACAGATATATTGACCAGGTTTGCTTCTTTTACAGAGAAGATGGTAAAAATACAACTTTTCCAGCGGTTTTGAATGGTAAGCTTGTAGAAAAAAATCTTCCTAATCCGGTACTTGAGAAATTTGTACGTATGGAAATCTTACCATTTACCTGTAAAGGAGGGAGCTGATTATGAAGAAAAAGAGTGGAATTAAGTATCTTAGATACCGAAATCTGACTCAGGAGTTAGCAAAGTACGGGTATGAGTATACACCGAAAAAAGCCCTGTTTGCATATGGAATGATTGTTCTAGTGGCAGCCATTTTTGGACTGTTATATAAACTGGAGCTACCATATATCGCGGCAATTGGAATTATTGGATTGGTCTTTTCACCAATGGTTATCTTACAGACGATGAAGGGCAGATACCATACTACCATGTTTTCATTAGCGAATAACTATATGGAGCAGTTTTTGTATTCTTTTAAGAGAAACGGAACGGTACTGAATGCTTTATTAGAGACAGCAACAATTTTTGATGAAGGAATATTTCATGAAGTTTTAGAGAGAGCCATAGAGCATATTCAGTATACAACGGACAGTGAGGATCCCGAGAGAGAAGCCTTAGATATAGTAGGAGAATTTTTTCACTGTGAGAGAATTGATGCAATACACGCCTTTGTTATCGGTGCCCAGAGACGAGGTGGAGATGCAGGAGGAAGCATTTTATTACTTGCGAAGAATCGAGCAATGTGGGCGGAACGAGTAATGAATCTTCAGAAAGAATTTCAGATTGTAAAGCGAAATATTATGATTGCGCTGGTTGCTACAATGCTTATTTGTATACTTCCACTTTATCTACTTGGTGGGGATTTGGATATCAGTTCAATTCCACTTTGCCAGATATCTGCGGTAGTACTAATTGGAATCTGTATGCTGATTTATGTGAAAGCAGATAAGAAACTTTGCAGAAGCTGGATTGAGAAAGAAGTGGATAGCACCGGAATGGGTAAAAAATATCTTCAGGTCAGAGATTATGATGAAGTAAAGGAAGCGAAGAGCAGCCAGAAGATGGCAATTATTCCAGTCATTCTTTTTATCGGTGCTTTTATCTATTTTAAAAATATCGCAGTCTTAGTAACCGGAGTTGTTGTGGTGTTGTTCTTCTTAAATCAACATAAAATCGGTCATAGTCTTGCTATGAAAAAGGTGGCAAGGGAGATTGAAAAGCAGTTTCCAAACTGGTTGATGGAAGTGGCTTTATTGTTACAGACAGACAATGTTCAGATGGCAATCCGTAAATCCATGGATAGTGCACCAGAGGTACTGGTGTATGCATTGGAAGATTTGATTGATCAGTTAGAGGAAGATCCGAATGGCATTGAACCGTATCACAGATTTTTGAAAGAATATCGCAACCCTGACGTGCAGTCAGCCATGAAAATGTTATTTGCACTTTCTAGTGGAAATGCAGGAGCTGTTACAAAGCAGGTAGAGGAATTGATTGACCGTAACAATGCAATGATGGATAAGGCAGAAAAGTTAGAGCAGGAGGATAAGATTGCCGGAATGAAGGTATATATCTTACTACCGTCCTTATTAGCTTCTTTTAAGTTGATGGTGGATATGGCACTGCTATTAGTAGTGTTCCTTCAAAACCTGACCTTTGGAATATAGGAGGGAAAGATTATGAGTACAACGATAAAGACGTATGTGGGCATTTTCATACTCCTGTTATCCGTATTTTCTATGGCTGGAGTGATGTCAGCCTGTATTGATGCAAATAATGCAAGGGACTTTCATGCTTCTGTAATGGCAGAGATAGAAGATTCCAATTTTGCGCCAAGTGTTATCAGTGCATGCAAAACCCAGGCGGAAAATGCAGGATATGAATTATTAATTGACAGTAACAGCGTAGTCAAAGATGAAGATGGGAAACCGACGCTGATGGAAGTAATCTTAAAATATGAATATCATATTGATTTCTTTGGAGTGGTAAGTTCTCAGCAGATTCGCGGATTTGCAAGATAGAGGAGGCGGAAATGATGAAGTTAATTATGGAGCAGTTTGGAAGTAGTATTATTTATGCGATTGCAGGAAGTGGAATGGCAGCAATTCTGATTGGTTTTTTAAAGGTAATCAGTAGTTAGGAGGAAAAGATGCAAGAAATATTTGAAGAATATGGAGAGTTTGTAATTGAAGCAATCAGTGGAGTGCTTTTACTTGGAATACTTGCTCTTTTCTTTTTAGGAACGCCAATGATCACAATGATACAGAAATTTATCACGAGTGTGTTAGGAGGCGGTATGTAAGATGAAAGTGATATTTCAGGAGTTTGGAACAGCAATCATAGCAATCATCACAGCCGTTCTTATCATCGGAATTCTATTTGGAATTTCGGTATCCGATAGGCATGGAATTCTTGAAATTGCTGGTGTTGCAACAAACAAAGAAGAGGTTAATTATACTTCTTATAGTGACTTTGATTCAGTAGTCACATGGCATAATAGAACCAAACCGGTTGCTGGATATACAGCAACTTTCGGAAGATTCTTTGCAATTGAAAATGCAAGTTTTCTAGAGCGATATTATGCAAAGGATATGGAAGACAGTATTTATCCAATGGATGAAGTAATCATTGAAAAGTTGTTTACAAATACTATGTTTGGTAAAATATTAGATATCAGAAAAGCAGATGGAACAAGTGTTATGAATGCTTATTCAGAGGCTAATGGAAGTATCCGCTTTCCAAGTGCAGGAGTCTATGAGGTCTATTTTCAGATCAGAGACAGAGAAAATTTGACCAGTGTCTGGAAGATATCGATTGCTGTGGATGAGAGGAGGAATTAGCCGATGAAGAGTGTATTTTTGGGATTTGGAATTACGATTTGTTCTATTATATCCATTGTTATCGTCATGACTCTTTGTGGTACAAACATGAGGCAGAATGAGTTGAATAGGGCAGTTGATAGTGCAATAAAGGATACGGTGGAGAATCAATTTGATGATACAACCTATTCTGTAAATAGCAATGATGAGTTTGTGGCTGATTTTATGGAAGCTTTGTTAGTGCAAATTAATTCGGATTGTTCCGTGGTAGTAAATGTACTGGATGTAGATTTTCAAAAGGGTCTATTATCCGTTGAAGTGATTGAAAAATATATACATCCCATTGGAACAGAAGGGAAAGTTTCCGTAAAGCGAACAGTAATTATGGAGCAATACACTGTGCCAATTGGTGGGGCAAGATGAAAATAGAAGGAGGATTTGGATGAAAGAGCCGTTAAAGAAGTTTTGGAAGAACCACTGGAAACCAGTGATTTCAGTACTTGTTTTGTCATCACTAGTTGTTGGTATTCTGATTTATAGTAATTTGGATTCAATAGATAATCCAGTTAAGGTAGTCGCAGATACGGATACAATAGATGCTCACATAACAGAGGAAACTCAGATAACAGAGGAAACTCAGATAACAGAGAAGACAACAGGTGCTGTGGTAGAAGAATCGACAGTTAAAGAGAATGCTCCAAAGGAAGTAACAATAGCAGCTTCTATCATAGAAAGCAAACCGACTGAGAAACCAGAAATAGAGAATAAGGATACTACAAAAACCAACGATGATATATCTAATAAGAAAGAAACTTCAGAGAAGAAGATAGAAGAACCTGTAGTAGAGTCAGCAACAACGCCTACAGTAACTCCCGTACAAGAAAATAAGTACATTCCAATTTCAGAGGGATGGAAAGCTTCTGAGACAGCAAAGGGAGACATAACATCTGCTCAAAAGGCAGATATAGATAGTATGATTGAAAGTTGGAAGAGTGGCACCATGACTGATGCAGAGCTGAAAGAAAAAATCGTAGCATATTTGGATGAGCAAGGTATTGGGTATATGGAAGTTAGCGTTACCAGTAAAGGATATGCACTGTATGATCTGTTACCGGAAGTTGATTTAAGAGATGGTGGCAATCTCTATTCCTTTGTAGGAACTTATAGTACCGGAAAGCAGAATCCGGATGGAACCAGTAAGACGGTGTGTTACAATTGGTCAGCATTTGTATTTTAGGAGGAATTGAATAAATGAAGAAATCATGGAAAACAGGCTTACTTAGTCTGTTTTTCTTTTTGTCGATAATAGGAGTTGCCATAGTAGTTCCACCTCAAGAAGTTAGGGCAGGAAACTTTGATAATGCAGTTGATTTTTATAATAATTATGGATCAGGCATTGTGTTTAAAGATGGATATTTCTATTACGCGACAATGGGAAAAGCAGCAACAGTTAATGTTAGTACAACACATTGGAGTACCATAGGTTATCGCATGAGAGTAAATACAAGTTCGCAATCCACATATATTTACTTTAATTTGTCGGGGTACACCGTAGAAACAGTAAATGAAGTGTATTCCGATGGATATATTTATGATTTATGTCGGATTAATCTTAGTTATGTAAAATCAAAGCTGGCACAGACAAATCGGACGGCTTATAACGAATTCATTATTAATGGAGGATATTTAATCGTTGATAGCTGTATGATAACAGTTAAGATTGATCGATATGGGAATCGAACAAACAGTGGCTCCATGGATGATTACGGAAACTTTTGGGGAAGTGTATATACAGACTATAATGGAATAGCAAATGCTGCCCCCTGGAGCAATCCTAGTTCCTTGCACAGTTATTTTAACAAGACTATTAATTATGTGACAGAATTGAAGTCGAGACAGGTTGTATATGTAAGATATCAGAATGCCGATGGAGATTATGGCGGATATAGCGTAGTTATTAACAAGGATTATGTTTATGGAGAGACCGTTTCATGGTCAAGAAGTGCAGATACCTGCTACAATGCTGCCAGTATTTCCTATACAGCAAAGCAAGATAAAACTTCCTATGTTTCTGTTACCAGAAAGCAATATGTGCAGAATGTGTATGTGAAATATCAGGATGAAAATGGAAATTATAGTGGTGAATGGGGACTGGCAAAAAGTCAGAATCTGTATTATGGTTCTAGTTTTGAATGGTCATGCGGGGGAAATGATTGTTACAATGCAAGTTCAATTAGTAAGTATACCGTGACAGAGGCAAAGAACCACTATATCTATATTTCGAGGAAGAAGTATACAGTAAGTGTAAGTGCTGGTACTGGAATTGAAAGTGTGTCTGGTGGGGGCAGTTATTATTATGGAGCAACTTCTACAGTGGATGCAGCTGTGAAAACAGGTTATACGTGGAAAAACTGGAGTGGTACTTATACTTCCATTAGTAAAAGGTATTCCTTTACTGTGGTAGGAAATGTAGCGTTAACTGCAAATGCAGAAGCAAATACGTATTACATTGTATTTTATCCAAACGGTGGAAGTGGGACAATGACAACAATGACTTGTAAGTATGACCAAACATATACTTTACCGGCAATGAGCTTTATGCCACCGGCACATCCTTGCACTTACCTTGGGTGGAATACAGATGCCAATGCTTATTCTGTAAGTTATTCTGAAAGACAGCAGATTCGAAATCTGACTAGTGTAGATGGATATACCTTTGATTTTTACGCGATTTGGGATTATGCCCCCGATCTGACATGCATTGACCGTTATTTTACCTTATACGAAACAAAAACCGGTATTATTACTGAGGATGAGCTACTTAGAACAGTAAAATCGACGGACAGGGAAGATGGGACAACGCAGATCAGGATCAAGAACTATTCATTGACTATGTTCACAAGCTTCACAAGTTCAGGAGAATTGGTAATTACCTATACCACGACTGATAGCAGAAATAATACGACAGAGAAGCAGGTTAAAGTTACAATAGTTGATACAGATGCAACCGTAGAAGGTCCGATGGACTTTGATGGGAAGAAGCAATATGCAAGATTTATCGATTCGAGCTATTATTTGAAGTCTTATGAAGATGGTGGGTTAGAATCGACTTCAAAATGGAAGAGTGAATCAACTTACAAAGAAACTCTGTCAGCGGCTGTAAACAATGTGAAAGGTGAAGATGGATACTGGTCACATTCAGTGCAAACATGGGAATTTACGAAGGAAGATATTGATCAGGTGAAGCAGTATGTGAAGGATAATGGGATGGGAAATATAAAAGGGAGTACAGCTATAATACACTTTTTAAATATATTTAGGGGATGTGAAAAATAATTTATAGTGGAATGTATACTAGTTAACTATTCCGTATTTTAGGAGCTGAATTTGAATGAAGGTGTTCCATGAATAGATAAATATTGGTATGTATACAAAAGATACTATGATTTAAGAAATTCTAATAGGCGCACATGTAGAAATTACTAATAACTAAGAAGGCATATTTAATTTACAGTGACTAAGGAACATTTAGAGAGAAGCTTATTTTTTGATGTATTGGTAGAATTGGAAAAAATAAATTATATTTATGTATAGCAAATTCAAAGTATATTTTTATTCAGAAAAGTCAGAAGGAGGTGATTTACTAGAAAAGTAGTAGCAATAGGAAGCCGTGTGCTACTATAAAATAGGTTTTATTATTTGTATAGATTTTGTAAAAAAATGTGAATTGATGCAAATGTTAATTTATCAATTAATTGAATAAAAAATGACATCTATATTGATATATGCTATAGCATGTGCTATATTCTTAAATGGAGGTGTAATCATATGGCATTTAGTGAAATAGTAAAGTGCATTAGGGGGCAATTGGGAATTACACAAGAGCAACTTGCACATGAATTGAATGTAAGTTTTTCTACAATTAATAGGTGGGAAAATGGACATAGAGTTCCTCAAAAGTTGGCAATGGTATGTTTGATAGAGTTTTGCAAGCATAATGCTATAGATATGAATATAATAGCAGAATTAGAAAAACTATAGCTATACAAAACTTTGATAAATATACTGATTTGAAAGGAGAGTTCTAATGGCCAGAGCCGATTTGTTGAAGAAATTATTTAGCAGTTATAAGCAAAATGATACTGAGATGTTTTATTCCGTGGCATCTGAAATAATTGAGGATGAAAAAAAGAAAAATCATGGAATATTGGCAGATGATTTGAAATTAATTTTAAACGGAAAATATCAGGGGAAAAAGCCGGATATTTTATCTTTTGGAACGCCAAAGGATAAAGATAAGGATATGCCATTAATAGAGGTGTTATATCCGGAAAAATATTTTTCTGATTTAATCGTTACTGATGATAAAATACAGCAATTGGAGCAGATAATAAAAGAATTTAATAATTGGGATGTTTTGGTTAGTAATGGGGTGTTTCCAACACGGAGGGTTTTGTTTTATGGACCACCGGGATGTGGAAAAACATTAGCAGCTCAGGCTTTAGCAGGAGAAATTGGAATTCCTATGCTTTATGTAAGATTTGATGCATTAATTTCATCTTATTTAGGTGAGACTGCAAGTAATATTAGAAAGGTCTTTGAATATGCCCAAAAAGATAGCTGGGTAATATTTTTTGATGAGTTTGATGCGATTGGAAGAAGTCGTAACGATTCGACAGAGCATGGTGAAATTAAACGAGTTGTTAATGCTTTTCTACAACAAATTGATAATTATCATGGACATTCATTAATAATAGCCGCAACTAATTTTGAACAATCATTGGATTATGCAATTTGGCGTAGATTTGATGAGACAATGTGCTTTGAGATGCCATCAAATGAAGAAAAAATAAAGTTATTTTCTTTGAAGATGAAACGTTTTCAAGGACCAGTTCACGTAATCGAACAATATATGAATGAACTTGATGCATTTTCTCATTCTGATATTGAAAAAATTAGTCAAATTATTATGAAACAGTGCATATTGGAGGGAAGAAAAATTTATTCAAAAAATGATATTGAGAATGCAGTAAAGAAACAAGAAAAAAATGTTTCTTTGAGAAAAACTCAATATTAAAGGGGAGGTAATGGTATGGCAGAATACAAACATATTGAAATAATGCGTGAGGAGATGATTCGGCAATATAAGTTTCAACCTAATAGGAACCCACCGCGGCCACCAGTCCGTAATAAAGTTGAGCATGGTGAAAAATTAAAAGATCAATTGTCTTCTTCGTTAGGTGATATTATTACAAAAAGAAGAGATATAGGAATACAGTCTGAAAACTTAGTTGTACTAGAATTAATGAGTGATGCATTTTCGCCTAACTTGCTGGAACATATGCTTCGTAAGTTCAATATGTTTTTGGTTGAAGAAACTGACATACCAAACACCAACAATTCAAGATTGGTTATACAATTTGAAAATCTTGAGTCTATAGGTTTTTTTAATAAAGAAAGAGAATTATGGGAATGTGACGATGTAAATGATGCTGTGTTAACTTATGCTAAACGAAGAGATATATTTAATTGTATAGAAAATATAAAAACAGTTACAAGAGAAGATAGAATTGGAATACGATTAAAAAGATACTTTGAGAATCCGTCACTATTTCCAGTGGGAATGTTCATTGTCAATATAGATATTTGGTTTAATGGGGAAATGTCAACGGCATTTGAAATAGAAACTCAAATTAAAAAGGTATTAGGAACAGAAGGAAGCAAATTGATGGGAGATTTGTTTCAAATACCAAGCTTGTTATTAGGAAGAGCATTGATAAATGAATTTACGTTGAATGCACTGCTGGAAATGGACATTATTTCCACTATTGAATTGCCTTTTAGTAATGTTTCATCAGAGCCATATGATTTATATACATGGGATTATGAACCTATTGTCCAGGATGAATTGGGTGAGGATGCTCCGTTGGCTACAGTTTTAGATTCTGGGGTTTTTACAGGAAATCCGTTATTAGAACATTTGGTCGTAGCAGAAGAGGAATTTGATACTACAGAAAACACTACAACAGATTTAAATGGGCATGGTACAGGCGTTGCCGGAATTGTTGTGTATGGAGATTTTGATAACTGTCTGAAAACTAATTGTTTTAAGCCGTTAGTTAGGATATGTAATGGTAAAATTATGCATGATGAAAATGGTAATCCGTGCTTTCCAGATGATAAAAGACCTGAGCTGATTGTTAAAGAAGCAATAGAATATTTTTATAATGAGTTTGGTTGTAGAATATTTAATTTATCTGCAGGAGATAGTGATCACTTATATAGTGGTGGTAGACAATTTGCATGGGCTGAAATGATTGATCAATTAGCAAGAGAATTAGATATAATAATTATTATAAGTGCAGGAAATGTACCTAATCCTGAGATATCTGATTTTAATTCTCGTGATGAGTTAATGTCACAGTGCCGTAATCAATTATTCCAACCAGAGCATAGAATAATTGATCCAGCAACTTCTGCACTAGGAATAACAGTTGGATCTATAACAAGATTTGATGAGCCATCAGCAATTTTAAATAGAGCGGCACGTATTTCGGTAGGAAAAAAAGATTCTCCATCAGCATTTACTAGAATCGGAAAAGGTGTTAATAGAGCGATAAAGCCGGATATTGTAGCATATGGAGGTAATTTTGCAGTTTCACAATTGATGAGAGGTAAAAACCAATGGGTTAAAAATGACATGAGGTTATTTGAACCTACATTAAACAATGGAAACGATAAAATATTTCGAGGATATTGCGGAACAAGCTTTTCAGCCCCATATGTTACGCATATAGCCGCAAGGATTGAACGTGCTATGGAACAGCAATTGGGAGAGTTGCCATCAGCAAATTTAGTTCGTGCGTTATTAATAAACTCAGCAAGATGTTCTGATGATATGTCAAAATGGGGTGAGGATTCCAAAGACGATTTATATCGGGGGAATTCCAACCCTAAGCAGGATCGGAAGATGAGATTATATGGATTTGGGAAAGTTGATGACAGTTTACTTTATTCTGATAATAATAGAGTAACATTATTTACAGAAGATAGGTTACCATTACGTTCATTTCATTTATATAAAATTCCTGTTCCTAAAGAATTTATCCATATAAAAGCAAAAAAGACTATTTCTATAAGTCTTGCCTATAATCCAATAACAAGGCTTAGTAGGAAAGATTATTTGACAAATAATATATGGTTTGAAGTATTTAGAAAGATCGATGAAGATACATTAGTTCAATATAAGGCAAAAAAAGAAGCAGATGAAGATGTGGACGAAGATTTGGAGAGCTTTCCGGATACAAATAAGGCAAAATTTCACCCTGGATATACAGAGATTAATAAAGGTACATTACAACAACGCATTTGGGAAAAAGGATCTAGAGGCGGAAGTGATTTGCTATGGGATGAAAATGATCCGTACATATATATTCTTGTAACAGGAAAAGAAAGATTTAAATATGCTGAACAAGAGATTCCACAAGAGTATGCGTTAGCAATTACTTTTATGTATGAAGGGCAAGAAGATGTACAACTTTATACTAAATTGAAAAATAATGTTAAAGTAAAAGTACGTCAACAATCAAGAGAACGTGTACGTGATAGAATTCGATAAAAAACTATAATAAAAAAGCCAGTTATCTGGCTTTTTTTGTACCCATTTTTGAAAGGAGATAAGAATAATGACAAAGTACAAACGTCAGAAAGTTCCACCGTAGCGTTGATTTTTTTATTATTAAAGAGAAACTAATCACACCGGGAGATACAAGCTTTTTTGTATCTCCCTATTTTTATTTTCAGGAGGAAAAAATTATGATGAATTACGAATTATTCAAGGAAGTAGTGGCAGAGAAATTCAAAGAATTTATGCCAGAGGAGTACAAAGATTACAAGATCGATGTACATTCAGTAACAAAGGTAAACCAGACAATGGATGCCATTAATCTGGTTCCAACAGGTGATGACAGATTATCAACTTCACCAACCATCTATATCAACAACATGTACGAGCATTATAAGGAATGCGAAGATTTACAGGAAGTGTTACAGAGTGCAGCAGAATCTATGGTTAAAGCGTTTGTGGAAGCACCAAATGTTAGTCCGAAGGTTGATTTTGATACAGCCAAAGACAACATCATTATGGTGCTAGTGAATACGGAGCAGAACAAAGGAATGCTTGAGAATATTCCTAGTAGACAGTTTCAGGATTTATCCATTATTTATCGTTGGGTTGTAGATAAGGACAGAGATGGAATTTCTAGTACGATTGTAAATAATGGTCTTGCAGAAAAATTAGGTATGAATGAAGAACAGCTTTATAAAGCTGCTGTAGAAAATACAGTACGTTTATTCCCGCCAACTGTGAAATCCATGAATGATGTTATCATAGATATGATGATGGCAGATGGAATGCCGGGTGAAATTGCGGATATGATGATTGGAGAAGTGCCAGAGGAAAACATGATGTATGTCATTTCCAATGATAGAGGAGTAAATGGTGCAGCTTCCATGCTTTATGAGGATAATCTTCACAAGTTGGCTGAAAAGTTGGAAACAGATTTATATATTATGCCCTCGTCGCTACACGAAGTTATTGCAGTATCAGTAAACATGGGAGATCCAAATGAATTGGCTCAGATGGTAAATGAAATCAATATGGACCAGGTTTCATTAGATGAGAGATTATCGAATCAGGTATATCACTATGACAAAGACCTTAGAAAGCTTTCATTAGCAACGGATACTCCAAATAAACGTCTTGATGGAATTGTGGCAGAACCAAAACTTATCTATGAAGTTAAGGATCAGTCCAGATAGGAGTGGATTATGGAACGAGAAGTAACAATGGAAGAACTTGAGAAGCTTGTAAAAGACCAAGAAGGTGATTTTATTATTCATATTTCAATTGGAGAGGAGACTGATACCGATGCCAAGAAAGAATGAATTTAAATTGGATGTGGTATCAGTAAGGCTGGTGAAAGACGCTCCGGTTTTATCAGAGCACAGAATTGTAAATCCGGAGGATGCAGTTGATGTGGTCGGCAAATATCTATGTGAAATGGATAGAGAAGTGGTATGTGTTGTGAATTTAAAAGGAGACAATACACCAATTAACTTTCATATTGCAAGTATAGGTGCTGTGAATCAGGCTATGGCACATCCAAGAGAATTGTTTAAAGCAAGCATTCTTTCAAATGCTGCTAATATGATTCTTCTTCATTGCCACCCCTCGGGAAATTTACATCCATCCAAAGAGGATACGATGCTAACAGATCGTATGCTCAAGCTATCAGAATTAATTGGGATTCCCCTTCTTGACCATATTATTGTAGGCGGAGACAATCGTGAATATTTCAGTTTTAAGGCAAAGGGATTAATGAAAAATCCTTCTATTGTGTTAAATATGAATTACGAAACACTAAATTTTCCGCCTACTTCAATGGTAGCGGAGAAGGGAAAGGGTAGGTGATAAAATGGATAGATTTACAGAAGCAGAGCTTGCAGCTGCAAAGAGCATTGACTTAACCGCAGTTGCAACAAAACTTGGATATACAGTCAAGCGTGTTGGAAATTATTACACCTTGAAAGAAATGGATTCCATACGAATCTACAATAAAAGTCATTGGTTTCGCTGGAGCAGACAGTATGAAAAAGGCGAGAATGGTGGATCACAGATAGATTTTCTAAGGGTATTTGCAGGAATGGATATTAAGGAAGCAGTGTTTTGGCTTCTTGATTTTGCAGGTTATAGAAGAATAGCGGTAACCGAAGCATCAAAACCACTAAAGTATCAAGTTGGGAAGAAACAGGCTGAAAGAAAACTATTTGAATTGCCACTATCAGCAGCGAGCAATGCATATATTTATTCGTATTTGAATCAGGAAAGAGCAATCAGCAAGGTGGTCATCGAATACGTTATAAGCCATGGACTTATTTATGAATCCAGAGATTATCATAACGTGGTGTTTAAAGGAAATGATAAGGAAGGTGTTACCAGATTTGCCAGTATGCGAGGTGTGTTTGACAGGGGTGGTAATAGCTTTAAGTGTGATGTAGCAGGAAATGATAAGAATTATGGTTTTAACATTTTTACAGACAATAGCAGCGAATTAATTGTATTTGAAGCAGCCATTGATCTTATGAGCTATATGGATATTTATATGGATTTTGAAACGAATAAGCTCGCCCTTGGAATGTTATCTGATGCACCACTGGAGACCTTTTTAGAGGAACATCCTCAGATTACCTCCATAAGATTTTGTTTGGATAATGATGTGCCCGGAAGAAAGGCAACGGAAGAACTTACAGAGAAGTATTATAGCTTAGGTTATGATGTAGAGGACTGTCCACCACCAAAGAACTACAAGGATTACAATGAATGGCTTGTTGCTGTTAAGCTTCAGCCTGTAAGGGCAGAGAGATCAATGATGCGTTGATGGGGAAATACCATACCAAAATGGACTTTCCATGGGGAATTTCCAAATGACAGATGCCAAAACATGGGGAAATGTCGTAGGGTATAAATTGGTGGTTTTCATGTTGAAAATATATTTCATTTTATACATGGGGAAATACCATACTAAAATGGACTTTTTATGGGGAATTTCCAAATGATAAGTGCCAAAACATGGGGAATTTTCATGGGGAATATAAAATATCAGGGGTTTTAGGGGATTAGCTCCCCTAACTAGATGCATTAGAGACGGAGACGTCTCTAATGCGTATCTAGCCATGTCGGTAGCTATGCTATTTTCATGGGAAAGAACTAGAGATTTACTAAACACGGATAAGGAGGTGTGCTAATCGCAATGGATAAAGAAGCTGTTTTATTTACAAAACCAGAGAAACTTATAGAGTATCTGGATGAGAATGATTTATTGATGGATCTTAGCAGTAAAGATTCAGAAATCCTGCTTAATTATATGGAAGGTCATGGATATAGTCTTGGAGAATTAAATGGAAAGCTTGTCAGAGTCGATATCGGTGAGGAACATGGCGAAGTAATGGAGTATTCCATTGATGATGCTATTGATGTTGTTTGCGAGTGGAATTATGAGCTTATTCAGGAAACAAAGGAAAGAAGAGATTCGCCTGAAAACTTTCTGGATTTTTGTTCTAGTCAGGGCAAATATGAATCTTTGAGAGAAGATGAAAAAACTCTGGATAAGATGTTTTATAAAACTCGATATGGCAAGGAAATTAATGAACTTGCTGAGAGACTTGCACAAGAAGCCGCTAGAAATATTAAAGCAAGTAAGAAAATGGATTCGGTAGCAATTGCAGTTACAGAAGAAATTCAGCAATACAGTACAGATAAGAAGGATAAGGTGAGATAATGGCAGATTCAGTTCACTGTATTAAGAAGACCTTACGACTCATGCCTGATGAAGCAAAGATGTTAGCTGAAAAATCAGCAAGTGCAGGAATGTGTGAAGCTGATTATCTAAGATTATTAATTAGTCAGAAGCCAAATGATTATCCGGAAGTACGCAGATTATTAAAAGATTTGATTAATGAGGTTAATAGAATAGGTATTAATATTAACCAATTGGTATTTAATCATAATTCTGGATTATATAGTGAACAGGATAGGGAACGTCTTTTTGCATACATGAAAAAACTGAATGTAACTGTCAAAGAGGCGGTGGTACAGATTGGCTATTAGTAAAATCCTTTATATGAAGGACTGTGGCAGAAACTTTCCAGGAAAGCATTTGAAGGTAGCAATTGAATATATTTCAGTGCCCGATAAAACGCAGAATGGAAAGTTTGTCGCAGGACTTAACTGTCAGCCAGATGCTGCTTATGAACAGATGAAGCAGACGAAAATAAAGTTTGGCAAAACTGATATGAGACAAGGATACCATTTGATTATTTCCTTTGAGGAAGGGGAAGTGGATGCTGATACCGCATTTGAAATCATAGGCAAGATTGCAAAAGAGTATCTTGGTGAAGAGTATGAGGCAGTATATGCGGTTCATGATAACACAGAACATATACATGGTCATATTTGTTTCAATAGTGTTAGTTTCAAGACGGGTAAGAAATATCGCTATGAAAAAGGCGATTGGGCTAGAGATATTCAACCTATTACAAACCGATTATGTGAAGCGTATGGATTATCAACGATTGAATTGTCGGAGGATAAGGCAAAGTCAGATGATCATTATAAGGAATGGAATGATTTTAGAGATGGCAAGTTTGTCTGGGTTGATATGATTAAACGTGACTTGGATGCTTGCATTATGCAGGCTCCCACTTTTGATAGTTTTTTAGAATTATTGGCAGACAAAGGGTATGAGGTTAAGCAAGGAAAATATTTTGCAATCAGACCACCCGGTATGTATCGATTTAAAAGGTGCAAGTCATTAGGAGAAGATTATACGGAAGAACGGATAAGAGAAAGAGTCCTTAGTGAATCTTTATCTGAGTATAGACCGTTACGAAAGAGTGAACAGCCTAGAATTGTTACGTATAAGATTAAACGATTCAAACGAGCTAAAATGTCTAGATTGCAGAAACGATATTTTGCAAAGCTCTATCGCATAGGCCAGCTTAAGAAGAAACCATATAGTCAGGCATGGAAGTACAAGGATGATATTCGGAAGATGCATAAGTTACAGGAGCAATACTTATTTCTATCAAGGCATGATATCCGAAATATTGTTGATCTTGCGATGATGACTGAAAGCCTGACAGCAAAGAAGGCAGACGTGTCAAAGGAGAAAAGCCGGGTATTTAAAGCCAGAGCTAAATGTAACTCCCTATTTCAGATACTTGATGAAATGAAGGAATTAAAGGAGTGTGAGAATAGTTATCAGTCTGGAGATAACTTCTTTGAAGAAGAGCATCAACAGTGGACAAAGTCACTTAATAAACTTTTGAAAGAAGGATACAAAGTAGAAGAGGTGGAAGTTCTAAAGGAGCATTATAGGAATGAAATAGCACTGGTGAGAGATAAGGAGAAAGCAGCATTTAAGGAACTCAATCTAGCAAAGTCTATTATGAATGAAATACTTCATGATTCAGAGGAGCGTAAGAAAGAGGAAGAAATCAAGAAAACTCAGACACAGAATAGTAAGAACAAACAACAGCAGCCAATACATTAGGTTGTTATTTTTTTAGGAGGAATATATGGAAGAGAGAAAGCAACTCAGTGTAAGCGACAAGAATGGTATTTTAAATGAACTTACAAGAAAAGGTTATACCCAAGAGGTAGTTGATCTTGTAAAAGAAGATTTGGATTTTGGTCTTTCCCAAGAGCAAACGCAGCTATATCTGTTAAAGAAACTGGATATCCGCCAAATGAGAGTACAGTCACAATGTATTCGCAACGGCTATTCAGATGATGTTATTGCAGTAATTATGTGTGACGGACTAAATGGGTATCAAATGCAAATAGCGTTGGATTTTTTTCAAAAGGGTGTGCCCTTAGATACCATTAGGCAGATTTCAGACACAGGTTCGCAGGCAGCAGCCATGCAACAGGCATTTCAAAAGATACTAGATGAAATGCGGAAGGCACAAGACAGTGTGAAAGATGAGCCAGCATATGTAAAGCAGCTGATGGAAGAAATCAAAGAAATTGTGTCAAAGATTGATGTTCAAGATAAGCGTTATGATGCTCTAAATGATAAATTGAAGATTTTTGAAAACACCAAAAAGGATGAAGAAGTCAAAGATGGCTTGCTAAATTCTTTAGGGGAGAAAGACCAGATGCTATCGGAACAGCAAGATAAGATTAACCTTGCAAATTCAACCATTGCAAAATTACGAAATGATATTGATGCAATAAGAGAGGAGAAGAGAAAGATGGAAAATAGGGTAAAAGAACTGGAGGAAGAAATGACGACTAGAGCAGCTTCAAATGTAAATGCATCCGGCAAGAGCAATGCGGTTGTGGTAGAGGATAGTGTAGCTAAACCAGTGGAAATGGGGACGGTTAATCAACCAGTAAAAAATCAAACCTCGCCGGTACAGTTTATTTATGGAACGCCTGTTTATTATGCGCCAGTTCATGATGCTAATGGAAATTTTATTCAGAATGTAGTGATTGATAAAACTGTAAAGAAGAATAATGGTGCATTTTCCGCTTTATCAAAGCTTATTTTCAAGAAGAAATCAAGACAAGATATTGTAAAACTAGTTGCAAGTGGAGAATTAGAACCTTCTCAGCTTGTTCAGATTAGAAATGCCATTGAGAAAGGATTAAGCGAGGACCAACTATTAGAACTAATTCACAGTAAAGCATCAGCAGAACAAATGCAGGGCGTTATCGAAATAGCAATTAGCATTAATAGTCTTGTAGATTAGGAGGAAACAAAAAATATGAGTATACAGGTAATAAGTGAAAAGGCAGAAACAGTAGCACAGAAACTATTAATCAGTAAGGCGGAACAATTATTTGTTGTTGAATTTGCATTTAAGACAAGCGATAAGGAACTGACAAATAAACTGATTGATGAACTGGCAGTACCCAATAAGAATACGGATAGTATTATTGCAAAATACGAAGCAATGCTTGATGAAAAGCCAGTATGGATCGGTCAGATTGAAAATCTGTTAATTGCTCTTGAAATGTATCGTATCGAGGAAGAAAAAGCGATAAATCGTTTGGCAGATATTTTAAATGCATATGGCATTGATGTGACAGCTGATGAAATCCGCACGGTTGGTACGAATGATTTAAAAGAGCGTGTAAAGAGAGAAATAACACTTTAGGAGGTGCAGAGTATGGCAGAAGAAATTCAAGAGGCAGTACAAATTATTCGTGTAGCCTATGATGGCATTGAAATTGCCATGAAAGTAGGAAATGGAGGAATTGGAGCTATGCAAAAAGCAATTGATGTTCTAAAGGGAATGCTCGACTATGAAAAATCCCTTGGTAAGACTTCAATGAAAAAGCTCTTGATGAAGGGCGGCGATTTGCAGGTATTACAGTTTAATACAGAAGATATGAAGAAGGTTGAAAAAATGGCTAAGAAGTACGGAATTCTTTATTCGGTTTTACCGGATATCAATAAGAAGGATGGACTGTCGGAGGTTATATTTCATTCGGAGGCTGTTCCTAGAGCAAATATGATGATTCAAAAGTTGAAGTTTGGAAGAATTGCAACCTTTGATGATTATTTGAAAAATGGAAATGAGAAAGATTTAAGTAAACTCATGGAATTCTTAAAGGGACAGAAATTGGGAAACGAGAAAATCCACACTGAGGAAACTGTTAGAGCAGGAGTTCTAATAGAAGGTCTGATTGAAAAGGTTGGTCTGTTTGCAATGGAGAAACAGAGCATCAGTGTGGATGCTGTAAAGGAGAATTTTAGTATTGGAAATGAACAGGCGGAAAATATTATTAGTCAGCTTGAGAAAATCGGAGTTCTTGAAAAGAGCGACTTAAATGGTGAGCATAAGGTTATCATGGATAAAGAAGCGTTTCAAAACCGAGTAAAAGGATATCAAGAGCTGGCAGATAGAATGCGTGCAATATCGGCTACTAAGGATACCAGTCTTTCTGATATTACCATTAGTAAGAAACTGATTGTCGATGAAAATGATCATGCAGTTAAGACGAGAGTTCCTGGAGCATGGGGCAAATATATGTGGATTAACAAAGAAAATATTATGGAAATTCACAATGGCAAAACAATGCTCACATTCCTTGATAGAAATAAGGACTATAAGATTTATGATGAAGAGAACCGTGTTCTTGAAACAGTAAGGGGTGAGAAACTTCATTCCAACAATTATGACAAGGTGGAAGCAGTGATAAGGGAAAGATATGAAAAATCCCAGAGTCAGACAAAAACAGCTAGACCTGTCAAGAAAGATACAGTAAAGCGGTGATGCCAATGCAGACAAGTAAGAAGAAGGTATCACCTATTTTTATTCTTTTAGGAGCAATTGCTGCAGCATACCTTGGATATCTAGTAAATGGTGCATGGAAAACAGATATGAATATCAATGATTTCATAGCAGCATTTTCTGAGGTATGTAATAAACCGTTAGCAAATTATTATAATAATTCAACCGTAAAAGCGGTGGTAATAGCGATGTTTGTCTATGCCATCGCTATTATTATGTACTATACTGGTCAAAGGAATTATATGCCGGGCAAAGAATTCGGTACAGCTAAGTTTGAGGAACCAAAGCATGTGAATAAGATACTAGAAGACAAAGACGTAGGATTTAATCGAATACTCAGTCAGAACGTTCGCATGTCACTTAACTTTCGCAAACTTAAACTAAACGGAAATATCTTAATTTGTGGTGGTTCCGGTGCTGGTAAAACCTTTTATGAGGTAAAACCAAATCTGATGCAAATGCCACATCATTGTTCTTTTATCTGTACGGATCCAAAAGGCGAAATTCTTAGAAGTTGTGGTAAAATGTTAAAGGATAATGGTTATAACGTAAAGGTTATTAATCTGTTAGAGATGAATAAGTCGGATTGCTATAATCCATTTTCTTATATCAGAGAAGAAACAGATGTTGTAAAACTAATTACAAATCTGATTTCTAATACAACACCGAAGGGGTCGACACCCTCAGATCCATTCTGGGAGAAGGCTGAAGGTCTGTTTCTACAGGCAATTTTCTACTATGTGTGGTTAGAAGAAAGACCTTCAAAGCGCAATTTTGAAACAGTTCTTAAACTCATGGGAGAAGCTGAAGTAGCAGAGCAGGGAAAGCCTTCAAAACTTGATGTGCGTATGAAGTTTTTAGAAGAAAGTTCTACACTTGGAGTAAATCATCCGGCAGTAAAGCAATATAACAAATGTATGCGTGGTGCAGGCGATACCGTCCGATCCATTATAATCAGTGCCAATTCAAGATTGGCATTTCTTGAAAATAAACAGGTTTTAAGGATGCTGTCGAAAGATGAACTAAACCTTGCAGAACTTGGAATTGGGGTAAATGGGGATGGAGAGACTAAAACAGCATTGTTCTGTGTTATCCCTGATTCAGATAAATCCTATAACTTTATTATTGGGATGCTCTACACGCAAATTTTTCAGGAATTATACTATCAGGCTGATTTTAATTGTGGAGGCAGATTACCAATACATGTCACATTTATGTTGGATGAGTTTGCTAACGTTGCGTTGCCGGATGATTATTGTTCCTTGCTGTCAACAATGCGTAGTCGTGAAATCAGTAGCATTATTATTATCCAGAACTTTGCACAGCTCAAGGCACTTTTTAAGGATACTTGGGAGACAATTCCCGGTAACTGCGATACATTTATCTATTTAGGAGGAAACGAGCAAAGTACGCATAAATATGTGTCAGAGCTACTTGGCAAAGGAACCATAGATAAGAAGTCCAGTGGAGAAACAAAAGGAAGGCAGGGAAGTTCAAGTAGGAATTATGATGTACTTGGAAGAGAATTATTTACACCGGATGAAGTAAGAAAGTTGGACAACAGGAAATGTCTTGTCTTTATACGTGGCTTTGATCCTATTATGGACAATAAATATATACCTTTTGGACATTCAGCTTTTGATTTGACAGCTGATGGGAAAGGTACGCCGTATGTGCATGTTATAGAAGCTGAATCTACGGTAATCGGAGCAACCTTTGAAATATTAACAAAACGCTCTGTAGAGTATTATGAAGCCTTGAAGATAAAGGGTGAGAACATTTATATTGATATTCTTACTTATGATGAATTTATGCTTCTTGGAGATACCGAACTTGGTAAACGATTTATTAGTATGGATGAGAAGGCTCAGAAAGAGAAGCTACAATCATCACAGAATAACGAACTGGAATATTACGAAGAGTCGGTAACGAGAAAAGTAAGATCTGAAACTAAGGCAGCGCAGCAGCATCAGGAGAGGAAAATTTTAGAGTGGGAAGATACTATTACGAATCGTATGCTGCATTGGAAGTATTCAAAAGAGCAGATTGCTGAACTTAAGCGAGCTGTAGCCGTTAAGATGCCAATGGAGAATGTTTTGGAATTTTTTTATCCGGAAACAAGTCCTCAGCAGATGGCAGAGATAGTGGAAACTTTTCAGGCATTAAAACAAGTATGTAGCAACAGCTAAATATATGTGGAATAATCAGAGTAAATTTGCTATGATAATTACATTATCAAACTGAATTTGTCGTTTTTTTGGAGAGGGAGAGCTATTATGAGCAGACCATTAACGGAACAGAAAGTTTTAAGAAAATTAGATATTGAGGATTTTCGACATCTTACAAAAGATAAGATTATTACTATGGCATCAATGCTAGATAAGATGGATCCGGAGGTCGCTAAGAAAGCACTAGAACAATTTCCGGAGTTTTCTAATACGGCAAAGGAAATGTTGGTTGGGTATAAAGATACATTGGATAAGGGTTTAGAGTCAAATAAGGAAAGTGTTCAATCGTACTATGATTCATGTAAATCTATAATCGATGTCTTACAAAAACAACTTGAGGATGAGAATCTTTCATTTGAAGAAAGAAAGTATATTATTGATAAAATGCTTGAAGTTTCAAAAATGATGGGTGAAAAAGACTCAGAGAATAAAAACTTCATTGTTAAAACGCTTATGGTTGGTGGGGTTGTTATTGTTGGTGTAGTTGGGATGTTAGCATCTACCCTAGGTGGAAATACAAAGATTGAGACAGATGATGTTGATAAATTGACCTAATACATTTACACATTTATCTTTAGATATTTATTGTGATAAATAAAATTTCAACATAGTAAGACATAGCCGAGGTAAATCCCCGGCTATTTTTGTACCCAATTTTAAGGAGGTGATTACCGCAGTAATATATCGGGGAAAGCCCGATTCAATATAATTCCAGGAGAAATCCTGTTTTTATAGAAGTAACTAACAATAGAAGATAAACAAAGCCGGAAGAAGTGAAGCTGATTCATTTCCATCCGGCTTTTTTGTCCCCCAAATTATAGAAGGAGAAATTATTTATGAATAAGAAAACAATTAATATAACGAATAAGGAAACAAAGAAGGACGGATTTTTTGTAGGAATGAAGAAGAAAGTAATTCCTGTATTTTCAGGAGCCATTATGGCTTGCAGTTTATTTCCCACACAAGTAATGGCAGCTACGGATACAAGTTCAGTAACTCAGCCACTTGATAACTTGAAGACATTGGTTATCGCAATTATCGGTGCAGTTGGTGTCATTATCCTTGCAAAGAATGTTATGGAATTTGCACAAGCGTATCAGCAACAGGATTCTTCTACCATGAACTCTGCACTTAAGGGTATTGTGGCAGGTGTTATGATGGCGGGGATTTCATCCGTATTAACTATCTTAGGATTCTAGAAACAACAATGGGTTAGATTCCCAAATCAACAGAAAGAGGTGAAACACAAGTATGGATATTTTTAATCTTGGAGAACAGATCCTTGACCTTCTGGAGATGGTATTTGGTTTTTGGAACAATCAGATAGCACTTGTATTTTCATTGCTCGGTCAGTCGCCCGTGGATTTTAAGGGCGGCGGTCCATGGGCGGTCATTGAAGGAATAGAACCTATCTTCGTTGGAGTAGGTTCATCTCTGGTAGTATTGTTTTTTGTCATTGGATTTTGTTCGGAAAGCGTAGACATACGAGAAGAAATGAGATTTGAAGTCATATTAAAAATGATGATTCGAGTTGGAATTTCTGAATGGCTGGTAATAAATAATGTAACGATTATGAAGGCATTTTTTACATCGATAGGCAATTTGGTTGGATTAATGACGCAAGGAAATATCCCGACACTTTCTATCGATAGTGCACAGGCAGATGTGATATCAAATCTCGGCTTTGGAGCCAGTTTGATTATGCTGATATTGGCTGCACTATTATCCATAATCATTATTATCTGTGGTTTTTTCCTGATATACACGGTTTACTTTAGATTCTTGAAGATATTAGTAATCGTGCCTTTAGGAGCTATCGCATTTTCAACAGTAGGTGGAAACAGAAATATCAATCATACTGCAGTAACGTATGCAAAGTACTTTTTGTCGGTGGTATTGGAAGCTGTAACAATGGCATTATCAATTATTGTTTGTAATGCATTCATTAGTGCAGGACTACCGACATTTACAGAAAATTATGCAGATTGGGCACAGACGCTTATTTATTTATGTGAGATGACATTTACAATTGCAATGACAGTCGGAAGTGTGAAAGGTGCACAGAACTTAACCAGTAGGGCATTAGGATTATAGGAAGGAGCAATTATGGAGACGTTGGAATTAAAAACACAATGGGGAAGTACGGAACAGGTACAACTTGAAATTAACAATTACCTGGATAATAACGGTATGTATATAGGGATTATGACAAGTTCAGATTATCCAGAACCATATGGAGATATGACAGTCAATCTAGATAGCAAAGCACCAGATTATTGCGGCTATATTGACACCAATAATATGCCAGAGTTAGCGAAGTTCATAGAGGACAATGATATAGGGGAGTTTACAGGGCTTACGAAACGTAGCGGCTTTTGTGAATATCCCCTTTATTTATTTAATCCAGAGAAACTTCGTGAGTTATGTCCAGATGGGATGGAAGCTTATGAACGAAGCATTGGAGCTACGAAAGCACCAGAAATGAAAGAAAAGGCAAGATAAACGGAGGTGAAGGTTATGGTAATTGAAGTCAACAAGGATGTTGATAGATACCAGGAGTCAGTGGCACTTGGATTATCAGCAAAACAGCTTATATTTTCAGCAGCAAGTTTGATTAGTGGATCAGGGATTGTCTTATTACTGTATCCCTATATCGGAATTACAGGAAGTGCGTATGTGGCAATACCAGTGGTAGCACCAATTGCACTTGGAGGATTTTATTCCTATAACGGAATGAGTTTTTACAATGTGATGCAAAGAAAGCTGCATATGATGTTTGGAAACAAGGCATTGGTCTACGTATCCACTGAGAGCGAAGCAACAATTAAAGCTTATCAGGTAGTAGAGGTGGGGAAAGGAAAGAAATCAGTAAGGCCAGTAGAGCAGAAGCAAAATAAAAAACAGGAGGAGTTTGAGGTTATGAAGAAAAAAATGAAGAGCATAATGATTGGTTGTATTGCAGCAGTTGCGCTTGCAGTAGCAGGAACAGTAGTATATAAAATTTTTCATTAGTAACACGTAAATATTGTTATACCTCTATCAAGAGGTCGGACAATCCAGGCATTAGCCGGGAAGTTCCGGCTAGTGCATTTTAATGCAAAATGCATAGAAAGAGAGGCAAACAGATGAGTTTATTTTCAGACGGATTTAAGGAGCTTAAGAAAGCAAGCGAACCGCTTTACAAAACGCCAAAGTCCATTCAGGAAACCATTGAAATTATGGCGGTGGCGGAAAATGGAATCTTTGAGGTGGCAAAGAACCGTTATTCAAAGAGTTACCGCTTTCAGGATATTAATTATACCACCACAAAGGAGGAAGAGCAGATCGATGTATTTGAACGATACTGTAAATTCCTCAATTCTCTTGATTGTAATTTTAAGATTACAATCAACAACAAGAATAAGAACATGGTAGATTTAAGAAAACTTGTGCTTCTACAGTATAAGAAAGATGGATTTGATCATTTCCGTAAAACCTACAATGACATTATTGAAGACAAAATCAGAGAGGGCAGACAAGGAATAGAGCAGGAGAGATATTTAACGCTTACGATTGAACGTAAGAATTTTGAAGAAGCAAAAGCGCAGTTTGCAACATTAGAAGCAACAGTCCATAAGGCGTTTATTGAACTTGGAGCTGATATCGTTCCCCTTACAGGGAATGAAAGATTAAAGGTACTCTACGATTATTATCACTTAGGGAATGAAGAACAGTTTGAATTTGATCTGAAAGATTCAAAGATAGTAGGAACTGATTTTACAAATGATCTTTGCAATGGAATGGTGAAATATTTTCCAGAGCATTTTGAGGATGAGAGAAAATTCTGTAAGGCACTATTTATAAAGAAATATCCAAGCAGTTTATCTGATCGCTTTTTAAATGAGATCACAAGTCTTCCAGTACATTCCATTACTAGTATTGATGTAGTGCCAATTCCAAAGGATTTAACAACAAAGACTTTACAGAAGAAATATCTTGGAATAGAAAGCGATATAATTAAGCAGCAAAGGGTACGAAATAAGAATAATGATTTTGCAACAGAAATCTCTTATGCAAAGAGAACGGAAAAGAAGGAAATTGAAGAAATTATGGATGATGTTAGAGAGAATGACCAGTGCCTGTTTTACGTAGCGGTTACGATTGTTCTTATGGCAGATTCTAAGAAGGAACTTGATAGTATCTGCGAAACAGTACAAACCATTGGAAAGCGTAATTCATGTACCATAGATGTACATTATTTAAAACAGAGAGAGGCATTAAATACTGCATTGCCAATTGGAGTAAGACAGGTGGAAACGATGAGAACCATGCTTACCCAGAGCCTTGCGGTTTTAATGCCTTTTAATGTTCAGGAACTGAATGATGTCGGCGGTAATTACTATGGAATCAATCAGGTTTCTAAGAATATTAATGTTGGTAATCGTAAGAAATTAATTAATGGTAATGGTTTTATATTCGGAGTACCTGGTTCGGGTAAGTCCTTCTTTGCAAAGCAGGAGATGGGAAATGTATTACTCAATACAGATGATGACATTATTATCGTGGATCCTATGAATGAGTATTTTGATATTGCTCATACATTCAAAGGAGTTGTAGTTAATATGTCAACTTACACGGATAACTACGTAAATCCGCTTGATATGGATGTATGGAATTTGGATTTGAATGATACGAAAGGTTGGATTCGAGATAAAGGTGAATTTATGCTGGGGCTTTGTGAACAGTGTATGGGAGATACTTTAAATTCCAGACAGAAATCAATTATTGATCGATGTGTAAGAAAACTATATATCGATATTGCCAAAGCGAAAGAAAAGTATATTCCTATTATGTCTGATTTCTATCAGGTGTTGCTTGAACAGCCAGAGGATGAAGCAAAGGATATTGCATTATCTCTTGAATTATTTGTAAATGGTTCCTTGAATATCTTTAATCACCAGACCAATGTAGATATTGAAAATCGTTTTATTGTATATGGTATTCGTGATTTGGGAGCAGAACTTTCTCCGATTACCATGTTGGTTATGATGGAAAATATTCAGAATCGTATCATTGAAAATGCAAAGAATGGGAAAGCTACCTGGCTGTATCTGGATGAATTTCATGTTTTGTTAAATCGTGAATATTCTGCAAAATATCTTCAAGGGTTATGGAAGAAGGTAAGAAAGCAGGGCGGATTATGTACTGGTATTACCCAGAATGTAGTGGATTTACTACAGAATTATGTAGCAACAACAATGCTTGCAAATTCAGAATTTGTTGCATTACTGAAACAGGCTAATACAGATAGCTCTAAGTTAGCAGAAGTAATAGGTATCTCAGAAGCACAGCTTCGTTTTGTAACAAATACTTCAGCAGGTATGGGATTAATTAAATGTGGTAGCGTCGTTATTCCTTTTGATAATACTATCAGTAAGGATACAGAACTATATAAGCTTTACAATACCAATATTCACGAGAAAATTGCTGAGGAGAAAGCGAAAAAAGTTCTTGAACTAGCTAAAGAGAAGACAGAAGAATAAGTTTATACTATAGATTTTGAGGATAAGCATCTAAGCCAACAACTTAGATGCTTTTTGTTCTTAGATATGAAGGAAGGTGAACAATGTGAAGATTAAAAAGGTGGATGATAAACCAATGATTATTCATACCAAGGAAAAGACCAAAATCCATATACATGAAAATAGAGATGCAAAGATTAAAGGTCATAACGTATATATGGTTGATCATTCGCCCATGAGTAAGGGCAGCACAACAAAGCAGACCGAGTCAGTGAATCAAGGTAAGAAGTCATTTCGCAAGAGTACCATTCATCAAAATAGATTACGCAACCTGAATCCAGTTTTTCAGTACCGACAGAAGCTGAAAGATTCTAACCGTTCTGTAAAGGTTAAGAATTCTACGATTAAGAATGCAGGATTAATTAGTGCTAGTACAACGGTGAATCAGCTAGAAGGTGGAGAAGAAATACGAAATAGTGCAATGATTGCTTCCACTATAGCAAGACCAGTAACTGGTTCGGCTTCAAAAGGAGCAGCACTTTTTCGCAAGAAGGTTTTAGAAGAGCGCAAAGCTAAGATTAAGAAGGTGGAAGCTGGAAAGAAACTTGGTAGGAAGAAGATTCGAGATACAGCTGCTGGTTCAGCACGAAAGTTTGCTAAGGATTCTGCAAAGAAGGCATCCAAAGATTCTGCTAAATTTGCGGCTAAAGAATCCGCTAAAGTTGGAGCAAAGGTAGCTGGAGCGGCAGCAGGGACTGCGACAACAGGTCCGGCAGGACCATTAATTGGATTGGCAGTGGGCGAAGCTGTTGGATTTAAGCTAGACAGAAATGATGTGAAACGAACAAATCGCAATAGAAAGTTAAAATTCTTTTTCGATAAGATGAAATCGGAGGACAATCAGACAGATAGTTTTGCGAAACTTGTAAAAGATTTGATTTTTAAACAAGCATCTGTAGCAATTAAATACATTATCAAATATGTTGGAATTGCCTTGCTTATATTGTTTCTGCTAATTGCAGTAGCTGTGCTTCCCGTAATTCTAATAATTGCAATTATCTATAATTCACCCCTTGCTATATTTTTCCCACCACTGGAAAGCGGAGACACGGTTATGTCTGTTACAAGCCAGTATGAAGCAGAATTCAATCGTGACGTAAATACGTTAGCAAGTAATCATACTGGATACGATGATGGAATTGTCGTATATGTGGATTATGAAGGTATGTCGGCAAGCCCATCAAACTATTATGACATTATGGCGGTATACATGGTGAAATATGGGGTGGGTGATACTGCAACAATTATGAATGATACATCGAAAGCAAAGCTTAAATCAGTTTTTGATGATATGTGCAGTTATACTACAACATCTGAAACGGAAACAGTAGAAAATGAGGATGGAACGACAAGTTCAACAACGGTATTGCATGTCAATGTAACCTTGAAATCCTATAGAGATATGATTTCTATTTATAACTTTAATTCGGATGAAGTTGAGTTACTTGAAATCACAATGGATCCGGAAAATCTTGCGTTGATTGGATATACAGGTGGTACTGGTGGTGGAAGTGGAGGTGGCAATGCTGTTTCAGAACTTTCACAGGCGGAGATTACTGCAATAGTCAGTGGAATTACAGATGAAAAAGCAAAGCAGACATGTACTTATGCACTAAATAAGGTGGGATATCCGTATAGTCAGGATTATCGTGACAGTGGAAACTATTATGATTGTTCTTCGTTGGCATATTATTCATGGAAGGCAGCAGGCATAGATATTAGCTATGGTGGAGCAACAACAGCAGCAGCGGAAGGTCAAGGGCTAGATGAGGCTGGAAAGGCAGTTAGCTATGAAGAGATTCAACCAGGTGATTTGATATTTTACAGTTATTGCAGTAATGGGCGGTATAAGAATATCAGTCATGTAGCTATTTATGTAGGAAATGGTAAAGCAGTAGAAGCATTAAATGAAACGGTAGGCGTAATTTACCGTGATGTTAGTACAGGTAGTATTGTCATGATTGGAAGACCATAGTGACATAACCAGATTACAAATGTGCAAGTAAATAAAATATGTATGAATAACAGGGCAGAGCCAAAAGGTTTTGCCCTCTATTAGATTGGAGGCTATATATGGAACTAAATAATATGATATTAGTTACAGAGAACTGGAAGGGAAGAGAAACTAATTTTCTTCTAACAATTGAGGATTACAAAGAATCCGTAGTGTCAACGTTATATGCTTCACCATCAGAGACAGTGGATGCAATGATAGATTTATGTGAAAGTTGGAAAGATGCCGAGCACTGGGCAGAATTATATTTCACTTCAAATAAATCAATATCTGCTCGCTATTGTAATGGAGAAGAACAACTTCGAAAATTTCTATATGGATACTTTAATGATCCCGACAATACTTGGGAATTTGATGATAAAAGATGCAGTGCAGCTAGTCTAGAGATTCTAAAAGGGATAGGAATAACAACGGATGGAAAAGGTTCAGGAATTCAATACACCTATGAAGCGGTAATAAAAACCTTTGAACAGGGCGAAATTCTTCATAATTTTAATGGTTCAGATTATAGAGTGCTTGAGAAACTGGCGGCAAGAAATCTGATGTTGATGAATGAGCGTAATGGTGAGTTTATGGTTGCAATAGGTGTGAATTTTTATGCTCGACATCCTAAAGGCGATATGCCAACTACCAATAACATGGTGTATGGAATTGAATGGAATCATGGCATTTATTATAGTCAAACACCATCAACAATAGATTTTAGAGAGATTAGAAATAAGTATGGAGAAGTAAAAGAAGTGATTTCTTTACAGGATTTTAGAAATGAAATGGAAGATAAATTTCACTTTTATCGAAAAATCATAGATAGCTCTTTGCTTGAAACAGCTGTAAAGGAAACGGCGCAAAACAGTATTTATGAAGTGTTTCAGACTGGTCGTGAGGAAGTCTTTCAGAAAAATCTGAATGCTGGTATGTATGACCGTAAATTCCTTGGAATACCAGAAACCAGTAGGGACATGGCAAGATAGACAAACTAACAATAAGAAGATGGAGGATTTTAATATGAGTAAATTAGCAGGTAATGATTTAATGAAGGATATGGAGTTTTTAATAAATGAACTTCACAAGGAATGGGATAGAAGTGGAGCAACAAAGGCTACTGTAATTATTGGAATTGAAGAAGCAACAGAAGTTAATCAGACTTTAGCAGCCAAGATTATGGAAAAGCAGGAACTGCTTGAAAAAGATGAGCTATCTTTTAAGCAAAGCATTGGTCTTTCTAGAGAAAATTATGTATTGCTAAGATTGGTTAAGAAGATTAAAGCAAAGGAAGATAAGACAAATGAAAAAGGTCTTGATATGGAGTTTTCTGTACCACTTGATAAGGAAGAATATAAACTTTTTAAGAGTATGTTTAGTCCAAAACTTGTGTAGTGACTGTAAAAACAATTAGGAAAGGAGCAGTTTATGAGAGTAGATAATCAAGTGCAACAGCTTTATGATGTGATGATAAAAGATGTCACTACGAATGAAGCAAAATGGCGAGATGTATGTCATATGATTGGGCAGTTATATCGTTATGAGTTTGATAATATTCTTATGGTGTATGCACAACGTCCCCAAGCAACCTTAGTGGCTGATTTTGATACTTGGAAAAAGGTTGACCGTTTCGTAAAACAAGGAAGTAAGGGAATAGCAATATTTCCATCAAGAGCCTTGAAACCATATATGAGACATGTCTTTGATATATCAGATACGGGTGGAAGGAATAGGCAATTAACATGGAATCTAGATGAGAATAATTTGTTGGATTACATGAATTATTTGGCATCAGAAGGACGCGTCATTCAGCTTGAAGGTATAGAACAAGATTATTTGAAAGAACAGCTAAAACTCTTTACACAAACTGACGTTCGGAGTATAATAAAAGAGGAATTCGATGAACGAATGACTGAAATTAGGCAACTAACAGGTAGTGTGATTAAGGATTTTAATGATGAAACGCAAGAGCTTACTGTAGAACAGATGGTGTATAAAAGCATCATGTATGCGGTAGGAACAAGATGTGGGTTTGACTTATCCAGCGAAGAACAGGATTTTAGTCAGATTGTAAACTTTTCGGATGAAGAAGTGGTTTACCGCCTTGGTTCTCTTGTATGCGATGTCTCCTGTAGTGTTCTTAGAGAGTTTAGCAAAAATCTAAAAACAATTGAACGGCAGAAGGATATTTCTGCGGAAAGGAGAATAGCATATGGCAGAAGTGACATTAACGTACACGGAAGTGGACGGACTATTGTACCCGAATCTAGTATTACCACAGGAGGAAGAGAAAAACCTTCTGAATCTAGGCAAATACGGAATGATGGCACTGAATTATCTGAAGGAGAACGAAGTAAGCAGATACAAGACGCTTTACCGCTTCGGGAAACTAGCACAGAAGATGCACGAAGTGGACGAGGAAGCGAACCAGTTGTTAGATACACTGATGGAGAGTTACCTAAAGAAGAACAAACCCGTGGATCCCAATTCAACCATGGAGATGTGGAAGATAAGGGAACAGGCGAAGATGCAGGCAGAGGAAATCGTACTGAATCAGATAGTAATGCGTTTTCATTAGAAAATGTATCTGAAGTTCCACCAGAAGAAGCACTGGATAATGAACTGAATAAAGAATTAGATGAAATAAATTCATTAGGACAATCAAGGGAAGCCGAGTATCATCAGGCTTCCCTTTTCGACGTTTCAACGGAAAAAACATCAGCTTTTAAGTTCACATATATGCAGCCAAAGAAAGAACTTGTAGTACCACATGAATATATTGTTGATGTTATAAAACGTGGCACTGGTTTTGAAGGTGGCAAGAAACGTGTTTGTGATATTTATCAGAATGTGATGGAATCATCGGAACGAACCAAACTAATAAAGAAGGAATATGGTCTTGGCGGTGCAGGATGGCCGATTGATGGTTATGGTCTTCATGGCTATGATTCTTTCAAAGCCAATGGACTTCGCTTTCAATGGAAAGATACGGAAGGCGAGAAAGAAGGCTATGTTAGTTGGTCGTCAATAGAGAGTGAAATCGGTGTATTAATTCTAACTGGAGAGTATATACAAACACGAACAAGTATTGATGAAATATCGATGGATGGAGATAGAGAAGATCTCAACATTACTGAGGACGCCATTGAAATGTCAGATGCGGAAGCAGTGCTTGATGATTTTTCAATACCAGATGAGCTTGATGAAATGCAAGGGATGTCTGATGAAGAACTTGCAGAAGAAGATCGCTTAGTTACAGAGGCAGAATATAGAGCGGAAATAGAAGCAGAAAATGAAGCGTATGATGATTTACTGCATGGAGAAGTGATAGATGTAGATGGAAGTGTTATTAATTCTAAATCTGAATTTCCGGAGTCATTAAAGCAAGTAGAATTAATGGATGGAGAACTTCGACAAGCAATTGAGATTTATGTTACAGAATGCTCTTCTATAAAACCATATCAACCTTTTCTTAAAGTAATATATGAAAGTAACTTGTTGCCACCTGACAAGATTAGTTTTGTTAACAGAACAATTAACCATACTGGAAAAGAATATTCCCAAGCGTATTCTAATAATGCGTACGGATTGATTGAATACAATCAGAGCCAGATGGGTGTTATGGTTAATTATAAGGGAAGTGATGGAGAACGACATAAATCAGATGTGACTTTTGAACAGATTTATGAGGTCTGTGCATATCTAATTAAAGCTGGTAGTTTTGTGGGGAAAGAACAGGAAGATAGATTCAATAAGTTATGGAGTGAGACACCCTATGATAAGAAAAATCCTATATATCAGGATTTTGAACGCAGATTAGCTTCGTTTAATACACCAAAGCCACAGAAATGTAATTTCCATTTTAATTTATGGGAAGTTGAAACTGGTGGGGCAAAGACTAGGTACAAATGGAATATTGCTGCAATTCATACGTTACGTGTAGTTGAGGAGGAAGGAAGACTTGCAACACCAAAAGAACAACAGGTAATGGCTAAGTTTGTTGGGTGGGGCGGTTTGGCTCAGGTATTTAACAAAGAAGATAGTGCGTGGAGTCATGAATTTATAGAAATTAGTAACCTGCTTTCAGAAGATGAATATATAGCTGCTAGAGCGACGGTTAATAATGCTTTTTACACAACACCTGAGATTGCAAGCTGTATGAATCAAGCTTTAATTAATTTTGGATTTCGAAATGGAAATGTTTTAGAACCCTCTATGGGAATCGGCAATTTCTTTGGAAGTCTACCCACACCATTGCAGGGATGTAATTTATATGGAGTCGAGGTAGATAGTATTTCAGGTAGAATTGCAAAGCAGTTATATCAAAAAGCTAATATTAGTATTAACGGCTTTGAAAAGACTACCTATCCTGACAACTTCTTTGATGTGGCAATTGGTAATGTACCTTTTGGTGATTATAAGCTATATGATCCAAAGTATAATAAGCATAATTTTCGTATTCATGATTACTTTATAGCAAAAGCAATCGATCAGGTAAGACCCGGCGGTATTGTTGCATTCATTACGACGAAAGGCACACTTGATAAGAGTAATCCTACTGTTAGAAAATATCTTGCAGAAAGAGCGGAACTAATCGGTGCAATACGACTTCCTAATATAGCATTTCATGATAATGCTGGTACTGATGTTACAGCAGATATTCTTTTCCTTCAAAAGAGAGAAAGAACAATGTCTGTAGAACCGGATTGGGTACATTTGGGTTATACGGAGAATGGTATTGCAATAAATTCATATTTCGTAGATCATCCCGATATGATGCTTGGAGCAATGGAATACGATAACCGCATGTTTGGCGAGGGTAGTAAGTATACAGCCTGTGTTAACCATGACGATAACTTTAATCTATATGAGGCGTTACAGCGTGCTGTGAAAAAACTTACTGCCACGATTCCAGAGTTAGAACTATTAGAAAATATGGATGACCAACAGGAAGATATTATTCCGGCAAATCCAGAAGTTAGAAATTTCACTTATACCTTTATGGATGGGAAACTTTATTTCAGAGAAAATTCTCAGATGTACCGTAAGGAGGTGAGTGCAAACATGGAAGAACGTATTAAGGCTATGGATAATATTCGAGCAGTAACCAGAGAACTAATAGAGATACAGACGCAGGGGTGCAGTGAGGCGGAATTAGCTGGAAAGCAAAAGAGCTTGAATGAAAGGTATGATACATTTGCTAAGAAATACGGTTCTATTACGGAAAGAGAAAATAGTAGAGCCTTTCGTAATGATTCGGATTATCCGCTGCTTTGTTCCTTGGAGGTAGTTGATGAAGACGGAATTGTAAAGAAAGCAGATATGTTTTACAAACAGACAATTAAGCCGAAGGTGCAGATTGAAAGAGTAGAGACTGCAGTGGAAGCTTTAAATGTTTCCATGAATGAATATGGAAGTGTAAATGTTCCTTTTATGCTTAGTATCTATCATCCAGATGTTTCAAAAGCGATGGCTGAGTTTCCAGAAGAAAGTAGCTTATCAGAACACGCAAGAGCAGAGCTTGAACGAGGAATTATGATAGAAGAATTAAAAGGCATTATCTATCTAAATCCTATGGCTTACAATGAGAATAACTTGAATGTAGGGTGGGAAAGTGCTGATGAATATTTATCAGGTAATGTAAGGGATAAATTTAGAATAGCAAAAGTATTTGCAGTAAATGATCCGGAATTATTTGGAGTAAATGCAAAAGCATTAGAGCAGGTACAACCAGTTAATTTGGATGCTTCTGAGATTGATGTAAGAATAGGAAGTACCTGGATTGAATCAGAGGATTACGAACAATTTATTTATGAACTGCTAAACACTCCAAGGAGAGCGAGGGCGGTCAGAAGTCAGTATTATAATTCTGGAATTCAGCTTCATTTGAACAAATATACAATGGAATGGTTTGTTGAGAATAAATCAATGGATAAGCATTCTGTGGCAGCTACCAAGACTTATGGTACTGGCCGCATGGATGCTTATTCTATTTTTGAACAGACCTTGAATCTTAAGACGGTAACAGTTAAGGATCGTGTAGAGGATGGGGATGGAAAATATCATTATGTTGTGAATAAGAATGAGACAATGCTTGCAAGGGAGAAACAGAATCAGATCAAAGAAGCTTTTAAGGATTGGATTTTTAAGGATCCTGAGCGCCGAGCGAAGTATGTGGAATATTATAATGAAACATTTAATAACAGCAGGCTTCGTGAATATGATGGCTCTCATTTGCAGTTTCCTGGTATGAATCCAGAGATTGTATTAAAACCACATCAGAGAAATGCAGTAGCAAGAATTTTAATGGGTGGAAATACCTTACTGGCGCATTGTGTTGGTGCTGGAAAGTCATTTGAAATGATGGCAGCATGTATGGAACAAAAACGACTTGGACTTGCCAATAAGACAGTGATGGTGGTTCCGAAATCTCTAATAGGACAAACAGCCGGAGAGTTTTTAAGACTTTATCCGTCTGCTAATATTTTAGTAGCAACAGAAAGAGATTTTGAGAAGAGTAAGAGAAAGCAGTTTATCTCAAGAATAGCAACGGGAGATTATGATTGTATTATTATGTCTCATTCTCAGTTTGAGAAGGTGCCAATTTCAGCGGAACGGAAAGAGCGTATGATTAATGAACAGATAGAAGAGATGTCGTATGCAATTGAAGATGCAAAGCGAGCAAATAGTGAGCGATGGACTGTGAAACAGATGGAATCCATGAAGAAGAAATTAGAAGAACAGCTACGAACTCTTACTGATGAAAGCAGAAAAGATGACCTGATTACCTTTGAAGAATTAGGAATTGATTCCATCATGGTGGATGAAGCACATGGTTATAAGAACCTTGCTATATTTTCTAAGATGAACAATGTATCTGGTATTTCAAGTTCAGGGGCTAAGAAATCTACGGACATGCAGCTTAAATGTCAGTATATTAGTGAAATCAGTGATGGCAGGGGCGTTGTGTTTGCAACAGGAACTCCAATCAGTAATACAATGTGCGAAATGTATGTTATGCAATCCTATTTGCAAAAGAATGCTTTAGAGAGAATGGGTATTTATCATTTTGATTCATGGGCATCTAACTTTGGAGAGGTAACAACTGCGTTAGAGCTTACTGTTGAAGGAAGCGGGTTCCGGTTTAAGAGCCGATTTAATAAGTTTACGAATTTACCAGAGCTTATGAATATTTTCAGAGAAGTAGCCGATGTGCAGACCGCAGATATGCTTGATTTGGAGGTACCAAAACTTCGAGATGAAAAGTATACCATTGTAGAGAGTGAACCGGATTGGTACGTTAAGCAGGTGATGGAAAATTTCGTGGTAAGAGCAGAGCGTATCCGTAATGGTGGAGTGGATCCAAGTGAAGATAATTTTTTGAAGATTACACATGAAGCTAGACTGTTAGGAACCGATGCAAGATTATTAGATTCAGATGCACCAAATAATCCGGATGGAAAGCTGAATAAGGTAGTTGATAATATTGCTTTTGAGTATAGGAAGGCTATCAGAGAAGACAAAATAGGATGTCAGTTGGTATTTTCCGATATTGGAACACCCAAATCTTCTTGGACACCAGAGGAACAGCCAGAAGAATTTGATATTTACAACTATGTAAAAACAGAATTAGCCAGGAGAGGTATTCCGGCAAATGAAATAGCATTTATTCATGATGCGAAAAGCGATGCACAAAGAGATGCACTATTCAAAGATATGAGGACAGGAAAGAAGAAAATATTGATTGGTTCTACGGATAAGTGTGGGACGGGAGTCAATGTCCAGACTCATTTAGTAGCTATGCACCATATTGATTGTCCTTGGAAACCTTCTAGTATTGAACAAAGAGAAGGAAGGGGTATCAGGCAGGGGAATGAGAATTCTGAAATAGCAGTGTATAGATATGTTACGAAGGGAACCTTTGATGCATATTCCTGGTCATTAGTGGAAAATAAGCAGCGATTTATCAGTCAGGTAATGACAAGTAAATCGGTATCTAGAACTTGTGAGGATATTGATGAAGCTACACTTTCCTATGCGGAGATTAAAGCTGTTGCGACAGGCAATCCACTTATCCGTGAGAAAATGGAGTTAGATAATGATGTACAACGGTTAAAACTCTTAAAAGCATCTTATGACAGTCAGAGATATAGCTTGCAGGATAATTTCATGTTGCGTTTTCCGAAGCTTATTAAGGCAGCAGAAGAGAAACTTACCTGTGTCCATGAGGATATTATGACGAGAGACAAACAGTTAATTGCAAGTCCAGAGTTTAGTATAACCATTGGTAAATCACAATTTACAGAACGAGTGGATGGTGGAACGGTAATGCTGGAAGCTATCAGTAAATGCAAGACAGGTGATGTTTATCAAATTGGAAGATTCAAAGGGTTTGATTTGCTCGTAGAGAAGAATTATATGGGAGTAAATTATATGGTCCTTCGAGGCAAGACTGAATACAAAGCAGAACTTAGTACGAGCCCTGTTGGTAATATGGTCAAGCTTGAAAACGCATTTAATGGGTTATCTGAAAATGAAGAATTTCTGATTAAGAAGATAGACCAGTACCAACGGGACATGGAACAGTCAAAGCAGGAGTATGAAAAGCCATTTTCGTACGAAACAGAGTTTAAAGAGAAACTGGCAAGACAGTTTGCGTTGAATGCAGAGCTGGATCTTGAAAACAGCAAGGTGGAAGATGTTGATTTGAATGGCGTAGAAGTTAAGGATAATGACGTTCCAGACAGTAATGTGGCAGAGAGAGGAAATGACTATTTAACTGGACAGGATAATATGAGGAGGTAGTCATGCTCAATCACGTTTTAGTGATTAGATTAGGCAAATTAAAGTTTATAACAGGAGTATTTATTGTAGTTGGGATTGTCATTTTGGCAGTCCCTTTTTAATGAAAATATATTTTAACGTATGCCAGAAGCATACAGAAAGAGAGGATTCTATGAAGTATTCAATTAGAGCAAATGAGATTAAGCGTAATGAAAGGCAACAAGGAGAAAATGCATCACACCTAAGAGGTTTTGCAACATTAATCATTGGAGAACACTTTAAAATTTCCAATATTGCAATTTTGGAAAGTAATGAGGGTAAGCTTTTTGTGTCAATGCCACGCTACAAATCCAGTGATAAAGATGAAAAAGGTGCGAATTTATATAAGGATGTATGTAATCCAATTACAAAAGAATTTCGTGAGGAACTTTATGACAATATCTTAGAGGCTTTTGAAAAGGCAAAGTTTGCAGATAAAACTGAAGAAGTTAAGAGCCAGAACAGAACAGAGATGCCTAGTTTTTCAGTTTCAGTAACTCCCTTTGAAAGAGAAGGAAGTAATATTCGAGGACTAGCACGCATTTATTTCGAAGATTGCTTTATTGTAAATAATGTGTCCATTCTTCAAGGAAAAGAAGAGAGTTTATTTATTGCAATGCCATCTTATCGTACAAAGCAGGTTGATGAGAATCAGAAGCCGGTCTATCAGGATGTTTGTTATCCAGTAACAAAGGAATTTCGTGAGAAGTTGTATGGGGAATTAATTTCGTCATATCAGGAGGCGAAGGATAAGCTGGAAACTACGACACAGGTGCAGGCACAAGACAAGGTAGCAGAAAATGTGAACCATCTTGATAGAGAGACACCATTTCGTTAAAAGATACTTATGATTTAGGCGGTGCGAAAGCATCGCCTCATATAGAATGGAGGAAAGTTATATGGAGAAAATGAATACTGCATTGACGCAAGATGAGATTGTAATGGAGCTAATTAGGCTTTTGAAAGAAAATCAGATGATGAATAAAGCAAATGATATCTTTGAATCGGCAACATATGTTGATGGACTTGAGAAAAAGCTGGATCAGGTTGTAGCAGAATTAAATGATGTGAAAAAGCAACTTGCTGATTTACAGGAACAAGAGATGATGAAATCTATCAAGGCACAATTAGCAAAAGCATCAGAACGTATGGAAGCTTTATGCAATGGCATGAAAGAGCAGTTGTTCGAAGTAAAGACGGAATTTAAGGAGAAAGCTACATCAATTGTTACAGAAGTTAAGGCAAAGGGAAAAGAAGCTTTAAATCGTATATCAGAGTTTGTTGGAGTTAAAGAAAAACTTGAAAAGCTCCGCATGAATGTAAGAGAAGCCGGTATTGAAACGGATAGGACAATTGTCAAGATTGATCGTTTTGGGGCAGATATTAGGGAAGCAGGGAGATCTGTTTCTAATGCTTTTCGTACTTTTGCTGATAAAGGCTCAGTAGATTATTCGAAGACAGAAAAATTATTTTTTAAAACGGAGATGATAAAAAAACCTTGGGAATGGAAAAGGAAATTGTTTGATGGAATGGAACTAAGGTTGGACGCAGCCATTGATAAACTGGATAATCTTGCGAAAGACGTGGAACTAAACAAAATGAAGCATCATGGAATTGTTAAGGAGGATAGTGATGTGGTTTCACCAGAAGTAATTCCAATGGTAGCTGAAAATATGGAATATGAGTATGGAAGCGAGGTGTTTGATGAATTTCAGAAACAACAGATAAATAAGGAAACCAGTAGTAATATAGTAGACAGAATTTTTACAACAGATAGTATGAAACGATAACCAATAGAGAACATGTCTAAGAGTATATTGTTCTTTTTGGGGTTTAAAACAAGGTAAATTAAAATGTGGAGTATATGAGTGGTTATTCTCGTATACTCCATTTTGCATCATAAAAGGACAATTTTGTATGTGCTAATCATGGGGAGTAACTACTTTTAATGAGAGTAAATTTAGAATTATTCAGTATTATCAGGTAAATCGTTTTATTATAAATTGGAAGGTAAATAGCATTAAACCTCTCATTAACTCTTTTTTTAGTTTTTAAATATTATAGTAAACCTCAGTACTCATATCCTTGTTATATACTTCAAATATTGTTCCTGCCAACGTAATATGATTTGATTCTGAATATTTCTTAATAACCTGATGGGCGTTACCTATAGTTGAGAAGCCACCCCTATAGGTAACATGAAGACATTTATAATCATTCTCTGTACGACTGCAATTATCTTCAAAGTTCTCTTTTACTGGCAGGCATGTCTGCATTTGGAAGTCTCCATCTTCATTAAAAATATTATCATATCTGACGTAATGAGTTCCTAAAACTGTAAGATTATGATTTGCCGCTATTTCATAAAGTTTTCCAACCGACATTCCTAAATTTTCAAGATCAACTCGCTCTTTTATATATAAAATATTATTTACTGGAAAATTTTCAATATCAACTTCCGTACAATAGATTTTTGCATTTGTTTCTTTTTTTGATTCATTAAGCTGTTTCTCAATTTGATTTTTAATATTAATATTTTCCTGAATCTCATGACAAAGATCTAATTTTCTTTGGTTTAACACTTCTTTTTCATCAGATGAACCTGTTATAATATTACGTATTTCAGTTAAAGTAAGTCCATATTTTCGATATTTTCTAATTTGATACAATTCGGTTAACTGATCATCGCCATAATAATGATATCCATTCTCTTCATTTGTTTTTTGTGGAATCAATATTCCTTCCTGCTCATATAACCTGAGTGTTTTTCGCCCTACTTTTCCAACAATGGCAAATTGACCTCTTGAATACATATTACACCTCCTAAAGTATTTTATTCCATTTTCTATTCTTCAAAAACGCTAAATGCATAAAGGGAAATCTATATAAAAAATGATGCATATATTGTTTGAAATTATTGCGATCTACAAATTGTTTTATAACCATTGCTAAATATTCTGCGGTGTTTCTATTAAGCATTTCTCCTAAATCTATATCAGCATAAGCGGGATAACCTATATGCCCGAAATTTCCCATAGCCAAAAGCTGTTTTCTTGTCGATATCATATCTCGTTCTGAGATTTCCGTATTCGGAAGTTCAACATAATTCATTTTAACTAAATCCCTATTTAAATCGAGCATACATGAAGTCTCAATCCATCCAGCATGAAAGTCATTTGGATGTTTCTTCTCCATTTCTAAAACTTCCTTTGGTAAATTTAAATCAATATCTTTTTCATTTGCTGAAAAGAAAGAACCCATTGGTGATATGGAACAGATTCCATATTTTTTATTTATTCTCTTACATGCTTTTTCAAGTGCAATCTGATGGATTGGATCTCCATGAGAGCCCACTAAAACAATGTTTTGAAATTCCATGTGTACTAAGTTTTCTAAAAGTTCTAAAGTAACACGATACGTCGTTTTTATAGAAAAATGGATACATCCATAAAACCCTATTGCCGAAGCAGATGCTACTGGAAACGCAGGCAATTTGTAACAATGCAATCCTTCACTATTTTCAAGAATTTTTGCTGCCCCTTTAATCCATGACTCTCCTTCCATTACATCTGTTCCAAGTGGCAGACATAAGCTATGTTGTTCAATAGGTGCTATTGTTACAAAAACAACTGCATTCTTTTTTTCAATTTCCTTTATTTCTTTCCATGTCATATTTACTAAATCTTGCATGCTTTACCTCCTTATTTTTCGGCTTAATTTAATAATAAGACTGGCCCTAGGGGCAAGGTCAAGATTTTTTTTTCACTTAATGATTTGTTTGATTGCTTAGAAAATATAAATTGTATGAAACAATAGATTTTGTCATGATATACAAATTAATTGCAAAATCCCTAATTGAATAAAATTATACCATATTACTTTATTTGTTGTATTAATTAACGATATTATATGGGGAATTCTGTTAGGGATAAACGTTATTAGATTAATACGAGTGCTTGCTGAGGACGGAAATTCGTACATTTTCCACAACGGATAAAGGCGTCAAAATCAACAGTAGGTGCATCAAATCCTGTTTGTTTTAGTGCACCTACCGGACAGATAGGTACTGATGGACAGGGATAGTTCTGTGGACAGTTTTCTTTAACAACAACTAAAATGTTTTGGTATTCATATTTGTTATCATCCTTTCGCAGCTTAATCAGTTTTCTTAGATTATATAAATATTTGACTGTATTATCTATAACACACTCCCATTTTAGGATAGCTAGAGTTTTGTATGGAACTAGGGGGATTTACAGCAAGTAATAAAAATAATATTGACAAGTGATGTAAATAGATGTATTTTATGTTTAGAAACTATACAGTATTAAAACTAAACAAAAAAAGAAAGGAAAATATATGAGAGATTATAGAGCCATGTCATCTTTAATGGAGCGTACGGTTCACAAGTACAATCAAACAGAGAATAAACAAAGACAGTATGGGACAGATCTTACATTTTCTAGAGTAGAAATACATACCATTGAAGCAATTGGAGAAAGGGAAGATATTAATATTACGCGTCTTGCTGCATATCAAGGAATTACAAAGGGAGCTGCCTCCCAAATGATTTATAAATTAGTTGATAAAGGAGCCGTGAAAAAAAGTGTTTCTCCGAACTCTGATACAGAAGTGAGACTTGAGCTTACGGATATCGGAAAAAAAGCATATGAAGGGCACATAGAATTTCATAATGCTTCTAACGAAAAACTTTTTGTCATGCTTAGGGATATGCCAGATGAGTTATACGAAAAAATTGAAGAAATGCTTCATCTGTTTGATGATATGCTGGATGAAAAATTGAAAGGTGATCAACATGAAAAATAAAATTGGATTATTTGAGATATCAGTTGTTTTGTTTTTTTATATTTTGCCGATTGCTTGTATATTAATTGAAATAATTGCTTTTTCTCAAACAGACATATGGGCAGTCTTGATGAAATGGTTTGTATTTTGGGGTGTTGGACTTCGATTGTTTACAGCTGGCATGAAGCAAGTGATAACACCAGGATTTACAGCAAGAGTAATTTTTGAATTAGAAGACAGGAAAAGTTATCCTTTGATTCGTGAACTTGGATTTGCCAATATTTGCTTTGGATTATGCGGTATTATATCCTTGATATACATAAATTTTCGGACAGTTACGCTATTTATTGGTTGTGTATATTATGGTTTAGCTTTACTTCAACATGTCATTAGAAGTGAAAAGAATGCAACTGAAATATTTGTAACCATCACAGATTTGTCTATTATTATGGAATTGCTGATTCCATTTATTATTAAAGTAATATAAAAGAAATTTTTTTGCATCAAAAGTATAGCATCTATACAATATAGAAGCTAAATTAAAAAGAGGAAATGATTATGGAAAATGAAACTAAAAAGTTATTTTTATTGAAAGATGCTAAAGTATCAACGGCACTTTTAAAACTTGGAGTTCCGACTATGGTGGGAATGTTAATTGCTGCATTATACAATGTGGTAGATACTTATTTTGTGGCCCAACTGGGTATAGCACAAATGGGAGCCGTATCTATAGTATTCCCACTAGGGACTATAATGACTGGAATTGCATTGCTTTTCGGCAGTGGTGCATCTTCCTATTTAGCCCGGCTTCTAGGAAACAAGCAGTACAAAGAAGCTGATAAATGTGCTTCGACTGCTTTGATTAGCAGCTTATTCATTGGTGGAATCTTCGTTCTTTTGATATTACTGTTTATGACACCGATTCTTAAGAGCCTAGGTGCAACATCAACCATTCTTCCGTATGCGCGTCAATATGGTTATGTTTTTGTTATCAGTCTGCTATTTAGTGTGTTTAATGTAACAGTCAATAACATCATAACATCAGAAGGTGCTTCAAGATTCAGTATGTTTGCAATGTTCATAGGAGGTATCCTCAATGCAGGCTTGGATCCAGTTATGATATATGGATTACATATGGGAGTAATGGGGGCTGCAGCAGCAACACTGATAGCAAATTTTGTTTCTACCACATTATATGCCAGCTATATTTTTAGTAAGAAAAGTGTTTTTCATATTTCTTTAAAAAACATAAGGATAGAAAAGAAAATATATATGGAAATCTTTAAGGTTGGATTGCCTATTATGGTATTTCAAATATTGGCAAGTGTGGCAGTGGGAGTTACAAATTATATTGCCGCTGATTATGGTGATTCAGTGGTGGCAGCAATAGGAATTGAGGCAAGAGTCATAGCACTAGGAACAATGGCGGTATTTGGATTCCTCAAAGGATTTCAACCGTTTGTGGGTTATAATTATGGAGCTGGGAGCTGGGACAGAGTGGAACAGGCTAAAACATTCGCATTGAAGCTGACAAGCTGTTTTTGTATCCTAGTAGCCGTGGGAATAATTGCTTTCTCAAGTAATATTGTTCAAATGTTTAATGAAAATGATGCCATTGTTATGAAAGTAGGGCAAGAAGCACTTGTTTTAAATAGTATTGTATTTGTAACGTTAGGTTTTCAACTGGTGTATGGTACTTTTTATCTGGCATTGGGAAAATCAAAGCAAGGAGGCATCTTAAGCATATGCCGCCAGGGAGTATTTTTTATTCCTCTCGTTTTTATTCTGCCTAGAATTTTCGGGGTTCAGGGTGTGCTATTTGCACAGCCGATTGCTGATCTTGGCAATGTACTTCTAACAGGAATGTTTGCTTATAGAAACAATTACAGAATGGAAGTGAATTAGATGGGAATTTTATTAAATATAGTATTGTTTCTTGGTAAATTCCTAATAGGAAACATAAGTGGCTCAATGGCAATTACTGCAGATGCATGGAATAATGTTTTAGATGCTGGAAATGCAACGATAGCTTTATTGGGAATAAAAATTGCCGGATGTGGAAAGGGGGAAAAACATCCGTTTGGTCATGGACGAATGGAATGGATGGTGAGCCTGTTTAGTTCAATGATTGTGATACTTGCTGGGTACGAACTGCTACAGATATCGTGGGAGAGTATCAGGAATCCGAAGGATGTAACCGTTAGTTTTGTCGTTTTACTGATTCTGATTGCATCTATTATAGTTAAACTATATATGTTCATTCATTATAAGAATTCAGCTAAAAAGAAAGACTCAGAGACAATGAAAGCGATGTCTGTTGACAGTTTGTGTGATTCTATAGCAACTGCAACAGTACTGTTTTCAACAATTGTCAATGCTGCATTTGGCTGGAGAATTGATGGCTGGTGTGGAATGATTGTTTCTGTCTTTATAATATATACAGGGTATTCTTCCATAAAAGAGACAAGCAGGAGGATTGTTGGAAGGGCTCCTGATCAAGAATTGGTAGACAAGGTGGAAATGATTGTGAAGCAGTATGAAGTGATTCAAAACATTCAGGAAATGACCATTCATGATTATGGTATTGGAAGATTTATGGTAGTAATGAAAATAGAAGTTTATAAACAGGAAAATTCTGCACTTATAAAATATATTCCAGAAGATATTTCACATATATTATATCAGCAGTTGGGGTGTGACAGTATGATTCAGATGAATTATCTCGTCAAGGATGAAAATGAGAAACAAATATATTCAGAAATCGTTGAAGAGATTAAGAAGATTGATGAAGTAATTCCAGTCCAGAATTTTCGAATTGTGCAAGCTGAAAAATATAAGATTATTCATGTTGACATAAGCTTACCAATAAAATTAGAAAAAAGAGAAGACGAAATAAGAAAAATGATTGAAGATAGAATATGCAAAGTGAATCAGGAATATGTAATTGTGATTAAGTTTAAAATTATGCATAACCATCGGATGGACAGGAAAATAAAAATTAAGAGTAAAATGGAAAAGACCTAGATTCAAGAAAATTCTATTGAATTAATATCATTGACATATATTCATTGAAAAACTATAATACGTTTATAGGAGGTGGCACATGAGAATATCAAAAGAACCGGAAATCCGTAAACGCGAAATAGCAGACACTGCTATGAGAATTTTTGCAGCAAAAGGATATGAGGCAACTTCAATGAAAGATATTGCAAAGGCAGTCAATGTTGTTCCAGGGCTTTGCTATAACTATTTCAACTCGAAATATGAATTGTATGAATATGCAATCACTTTATATGCGGATGAGTGCATTAAACCTTTAGTTGCAATTTTGCAAGGTGAAGAAGAATCATTGGATGTATATTATGAAAAAATAGTTAATGTTTTTATCAGAAATGATGGAAAAGAAAAGTATCATGATTTTTTTCATAAAGATGGAAACCAATTATTTCACAAACAGTTGGAAATAATAATGAATGATAAGGTTCAGCCGTATATAGAAAATTTTATTCTGCGTCTGAATAAAAAGGGACAGTTAAGAGTTGAGGATCCTAGAAGTATATCAAGGTTTATTGTATATGGGCAATCACCAATCGTAAATGATGATTCCCTAACACCAGAAGAAAAAGCAAACAAAGTAATGTCGATTATAAAATTATTATTGAAATAATAGATACCTCGGTGAATATCCGAGGTAAAAAAATAATCCGCGAATGAATAAAAGTCAATGAATATAATTTAATGGCGCCAAAATAAAAGAAATATACAAAAGTTGTTAGTCAGAAATGGTAAAAATTCAAAATCAATGGAGGTAAAATAAAAATGAATATAAGTTGTGAAAGACCATCCCTTTTATACAGATTAATCGATGAACTAGGTAATAACAGGGTATTTAGTGTTATTTATAAAAAACATATTAGTAAATTGGGACTTAAAGGAAATGAAGTTATTTTGGATTTTGGGAGTGGTTCTGGTGCAGGGTCAAGACATCTGGCAAAAAAACTTTACAGATTCAATGGTTATTTAACTTGTGTAGATATATCAGAATATTGGATGGAAAAAGCAAGAAGGCGAATGAAACATTATGATAATGTTGACTTTTTGGTGGGGGAACTTCCACGACTACAGCTGGGTGTACAATCATTTGATATTATTTATATTTTTTATGCATTACATGATGTTTCGAAGGATTTAAGAAGCGGAATAGTAAGTGAATTTTTTGAGATTTTAAAAAATGAAGGAAGACTGATTATAAAAGAACCGCAAAGAGAAAATGATGGAATGCCAATTGAAGAAATAGAAGAGTTGATGAAAAATAGTGGATTCTACAGGGAAAATTACAAAGTTGATAAAGGTACATACAGTGCAATATACAAAAAAACTGTGTGTGACATTTTATAAGAGAGTTTAGGAGAAAAAACAATGAAAAATACGGCGTTAATTACAGGAGCGACAAGTGGACTTGGGTTGGCATATGCAAAGGAATATGCGAAAAGGGGGTACAATCTTATTATTACTGGAAGAAGGGAAGATAAGATTAAAGATAATGCAAGAAATATAGAAAATATGTATCATGTTACGGTTAAAGTAGTTATCGTAGATCTGACACATGAAAAAGGGTTGAATAACCTTCTTGATGAAATCAGGGAAGATGAGATTGAAATACTGGTTAATAATGCAGGATTTGGATTAAAGCCTATATTTTCAGAAGTACCAAAAGATGATATGGATGGTATTATGTTTTTACAAATGAATGCAGTCGTTATTCTAACCCAGAATATATTAAGGCAGATGTTAGTCAGAAATAGAGGAGCAATTATTAATATCTCTTCCGATGGTGCATTTGCTGTAATGCCAAGAAATGTTTTATATTCTTCAACAAAATTATTTATTCTTAATTTTACAGAAGGACTTTATATGGAATTGATAGACTCCAATATTATTGTTCAGGCTGTATGCCCAGGCTTTATTGATTCAGATTTTCATGAAAGTGCAGGAATGAATGTAGTGAAGAAGAAAAAGGGATTCATGAAATTCATGAATCCGGAAGATATTGTTGATTTGGCAATGAAAGATTTGAAGAAGGGAAAGGTAGTGAGTATACCTGGAGCAGATGCGAAGATGGTTCTGATTATGGCAAAGTTTCTTCCAAGAAAATTATTTTATAAAACAATAATCAATTTTACAAGAAAGAGAAATAAAAAACTGCGCAGATAGAGATAAGTGATAATAAATTCTATTTTCTGAAAAAAGTGATTAATGATGAAAGATATGTTACATACATTGACTATTTATATGAGAAGCCAATTATTTATTTTAATTACAAACAACCAATCTTGGCAATGTGGAGAATTAGGAAAATGCATGAACTATTAGCTGCTCTTGAAATTGTAAAAGTAATGGATGAAGATAAGAAATATTTGACATATGAAATAATTCTGATACAATGTGTTAAGGGCATATGCTAAAAATTAAACTAATATATTATTAAAAATAAGAAAGTTACGAGGAGATAGTGGAAGTGGATGCGGAATTATACATAACAGAAAAAACACATTCAGAACTTGCAATGGCATATTTTAAAGAGGGTTATAATTGTTCACAATCTGTGTTTATGGCATTTTGTGAGGAATATGATATGGACTTTGAAATGGCGTTGAAAATCAGTTCCTCTTTTGGAGCAGGGATG